>NZ_CP108370.1:1800000-2100000 GCF_035953295.1 Streptomyces sp. NBC_01335 | reverse complement strand
GTTGGAGGCTTGGCTGAGCGGCCGGCTGGTGCGCGACTACCCCGATCTGGCCGTTCCCGGTCCGTACGGAGGGAATCTGGCCGAAACCCTGGTCAGGGAGGAGCGGATCCTTCCCGTGCTCGACGGGTTCGACGAGATCGCAGCCGGTCTGCGCGGCGAGGCGCTACGAGCGCTCAGCCAGAGCGACATGCCGATGCTCCTGACCAGCCGTCCCGCCGAATACGCCGATGCCGTGGAAGAGGAAGGTGTCCTCATAGGAGCACCTGGCATCGAGTTGGGCAGCCTCACTCCGGGCGATTTCGCCCACTACCTTTGTGATGCGAGCAGGCCTCGCCCGGACGGCGACGGGCGGGGCTCCGTATGGGATCCCCTTCTGGAGGAGTTGGACCGGCATCCCCGTACCCGGGGGGCGTCGAACGTCGCCGCGGCGCTGACGACCCCGCTCATGGCCTCCCTGGCCCGCGCCATCTACAGCGACGCTCCGGGGGCCGACCCTCGGGAGCTCCTGGAGTTCCCGACTTCCGAGGCCCTCCAGGAACATCTCCTGGAGAATTTCCTTCCCGCCGTCTATCACCCGCGACGAGCCGCCGAGGCGGGCGGAGGAGCCGGCCGTCCGTTGCGGTGGGACCTCCGGCGTGCCGAGTCCTGCCTGGGGCATCTCGCGGGCCACCTCGATCTGCTCTCCCGCCACACCGGACGCGAGGGCCATGATCTCGCCTGGTGGGAGCTGGGCACGACGCTGACCCGTTCCACTCGCACACTCGTCATCGGCTCGTTGTCGGGACTGGCCTTCGGGCTCACCACTGCGATCGCGAACCTGCCGGTGATCCTGGTCGCGACCTCGCACGGGCTCGGGTTCGCGCTGCTGAGGGGAGCGCTGGCCGGGGTCCTGCACGGGCTGGCGGCAGGCGTGTTCTTCGGGCTCACTTACCACTTCACGTCCGGGGACGAAAAATTCAAGCCGTCACCGGTACGCATCAGCATCCTCGACCGTTTGAAGCCCTCCGGCGGAGCCAAGCCGCCGCGGGCACACAGGGAGATTCGCCCCAGGGTCATGATCGGTCTCGGCGGCGGGCTGGTGCTCGCGCTCGTCCTGGTGGCCATCGACCGGGGTGTGATCGAGCCGCTCGGGCTCGCGGACGGCCAGGCCGGGGGGCTGTCGTCCGCCTTCCTGTTCGTTGCTGAGATCTCCCTCGGAGCGGGCATCGTGTTCGGCCTCATGGCGTGGCTCGAAACGCCCGTTGCCCACAGGAGTACCGTCGAGCTCTCCGATCTGCTGGAGATGAACCGCCGGAATGTCGTCTTTCACTGGCTCGCCTGGGTATGCGTGTTGGGGCCGGTGGTCGGACTCGTCGAAGGAATCCTGCACGGTCCCGTGCGCGGCATCGAGGTCGGGATCGTCTTCGGGCTCGTCACCGCGTTCGCAGGCGGAACGGGGTACGGGCTCTGCATGACCGCGTGGTGCCAGTGGGTGGCCCTGTGCCGCATCTATCTGCCACTGCGCGGGCGGTTGCCCTGGGCCTTGATCGCCTTCCTGGACGACGCCCACGAACGAGGCGTACTGCACCGGGTCGGCGCGGTCTACCAGTTCCGGCACGCGCGGCTCCAGAGCCACCTGAGCCCGAGCCACACCGAGGAACAGGAACCCGCTCCGGCGCCGCCCACTCCCACCGGAGCCAGGTCGTGACGGACAGGCGCGGAGCGGGCGGACCGCTGCCGACGACCGCGCTCGGCGCCGTGGTCGTCCTGGTGTGGGTGAGTGCGCTCCTGGCCGGCCCAGGGGCGGGGACCGCGACCGCGCAACCGTTCTCGCTCACGTTGAAGTACGCGTGCACGTTCCTCGGCATCGGGGTCGAGGACATCACCGCGAAGGTCTCACTGGACCTGCCGATGTCCCACAGGGTCGGCGAACCGAGTCACCGCTTCGCCATTCACGCGCAGGCAACCGTGGGTCCGACCCTCAGAGGCGGGCTCGACCTGGCCGGCGCGGAGTACGTCGAGGGCACCTTGGAGGCGTCGACCCGCGTGGCGGCCCCGGAGGGCAACCTCGCCATCGCGGTGCCACTCACCATCGCGCGGACAGCCGTTTTGTCGTCGGGTTCCCTGGTCATCCCCGCGACCGGCGTCGCGCCCTCGCGGACCTTCAGCGAGCCCGGCCCCGCGGACATCGTCCTCGGCGACTTCTCCGTCCGGCTCAAGCTGAAGAACGGGGACGGCGGCCCGGCTCTCGTGAGTTCGCTCGACGTGTCCTGCACTCCGCGGGCCGGCCAGAACACCGTGATCGCCCGCTTCGGCATCGACGCCGCGAGGCCGCCGTCCGCGCCCTCCACCTCGCCCGCCCCGCCCGCCGGATCCGCCGGGTCCTCGGGCGGACGGGGCGGCAGTGCCCCGAGGGCGCCGAGCGGCACGGCCTCCGGCGGCACGAGCCCGGGCCCGACGACCGCCGCGCCCGGGCCTTCGACGACAGGGAACGCCACCGCCGCGCCCGGGCCTTCGACAACAGGGACCGCCACGCCCTCGGCCACCCCGGCGACGGTCTCCCCGGGAGGAGCCGCGACCGACGACACGGGCGCCGGTCCGGCCGCGTCGGGCGGCCGGAAGGCCCGAGAGGTCGTCTTCCCGGTCGTGGGGGTACTCGTCGTGGCCGCGGTCGCCGCCCTCTTCGGCCTGCGGCTGAGGAAACGCCGGGCCGAGGATGAGTGAGGGCCTGTGGGGGCGAAAGCAGCGCCGTCCGCCTCCCCGGCTGAAGCTCTCGACGCCGCCGCCCGCGTGAGCCCCGGGGCAGGCTGGGGCGACCCGGGGAACGGGCGCGCGGCGGGAGCAGGTCGTGGCCGGTCCCTCGGGGACGTGGGCCCCCGCCAGGCAACCCTGTACCCGCCCGAGGAGTCCTACTCCCGACACCCGCCCCTCCCCGCCGGAAGGCATCCCCGATGAGACTCCCCGCCCCCGTGCGCACGGTCAACGAGCTGCTGGCGTTCTTCGTGGAGGTCGTCGCACTCGTCGCCTTCACCCGCTGGGGGTGGCACGCGTCCGGGAACGCGGTGCTGCGGGTCGTTCTCGCCGTGGGGCTTCCCGCGGTGGCGGCGGTCGTCTGGGGGATGTTCGCCTCGCCCAAGGCGCGGTTCACGCTGCCGACCGTGGGGGTGGTGGGGGTCAAGGTGCTGGTCTTCGCGTGTGCGGTGGCCGCCCTGTACGACCTCGGCGGCACCGGATCGGCCCTGTCGTACGCCGCCGTGGTGGCGGCCAACACCGCGCTGCTGACCATGGACCGGCGCGCCCGCGCGCGCGCCGGACAGGCTGCGTGATGACCTCCGACACCCTCTAATCGAAGCTGCGCCCCATCTCCTCCAGGACCTCCGCGATCAGCTCGGCCGGCTCGCGGTCCGGGGCCTCCTCGATCCAGGTGCGCATCGCGATTCGCAGCGACGAGAGGAAGCCCGCAGCCAGGATCAGAGGGCGGACCGGGCGGGCGGTGGGGCCGGGGCGGTCGGCGACGGCTTCGGCGAGGTCACGTTCGAGTGCCGCGTGGTTGGCCAACTGGCGTGCCAGCAGCGAGGGGTGGCGCAGGGCGAGACGGGTGTGGACGGCCCATTCGCGGTTCAGCGGCGGGACCTGGGCCGCGAACTGGAGCATCGCGCCGCGCAGGGCGGTCCAGGCGGGTTCTCTGGCGGGGCGGTCGTGCACCAGGCGGACCAGCGCCCTGATCTGCCGTTCCTCGCCGTAGAGGAGGGCGTCCTCCTTGTTGGTGAAGTAGTTGGAGAAGGTTCTGCGTGAGATGCCGGCCGCGTCCGCGACCGCTTCCACCGTGACGTGGTCGAAGCCGTGCTCGACGGTGAGTCGCAGCGTGGCCTCGTGCACCGCTTGACGGGTGGCTTCCTTCTTGCGCTCCCGCAGTCCCACAGAGTTCTCCATCGGGCCATTGTCGCTTGGCCGTTGATTATTGCGCACGCGGCAAGATTGCCCATGGTGCATGTATGCTGAAGTGTTCCTGTCAATTCGTTCAGCGTTCGTGTCATTCCGTTCCTGTCATTCCGCGCGCGAGGCCGGGGTGTTGGGTGCCTCGCTCCGCCGTGCGGCGTGACGCCCTCCGGTACGAGCTGTGAACTCCGCTTCTGGGCCGCGGAGTTCGTGGGGAGCGCGCACCCCGGTCGCTGCCGCCGGGGCGTGCGGCCGTCGATGTTCGTCCTTCTCCCTGTTCGTCCATCTCCCTACGAAAATCCGGAGGTTGCGCGTGAGCGCAGAAACGGCCACGCCGACCGAAGCCGTGCCGATGACGCACCGCGAGGTGCTGCGGGCGCTGAGCGGTCTGCTTCTCGTCCTCTTCGTCGCCCTGACCAGCAGCACCGTCGTCTCGGTGGCGCTCCCGCAGATCATCGGAGCGCTCAACGGCACGCAGTCCCAGTACACGTGGGTGGTCACCGCCACCTTGCTGGCGTCCACCGCCTCCACCCCGATCTGGGGCAAGCTCGCCGACCTCTTCAGCAAGAAGCTGCTGCTGCAGACGGCCATCTGCCTCTTCGTGATCTCCTCCATCGCCTGCGGATTCGCCCAGTCCACCGGCCAGTTGATCGCGTTCCGGGTCATCCAGGGTCTGGGCATGGGCGCGGTGCAGGTGCTCGTCCAGGTGATCATCGGGGCGATGATCAGCCCCAAGGAGCGCGGCCGGTACAACGGTTACCTCGGCGGTGTCATGGCCGTCGCCACCGTCGGCGGCCCGCTCCTCGGCGGGTTCATCACCGACACCTCGTGGCTCGGCTGGCGTTGGTGCTTCTTCATCACCGTGCCGTTCACCGTGGTCGCCTTCGTGATGCTGGCCCGCACCCTGCACCTGGTCGAGCAGCGCCGTCCGGACGCCAAGGTCGACTACCTCGGTGCCTCCCTGATAGCCGCCGGCGTCAGCCTTCTGCTGCTCTGGGTCACCTTCGTCGGCGACGACTTCGACTGGATCTCCTGGCAGTCCGCCGCGATGGTCGTCGGCAGCCTGCTCATCCTCGGTGCGGCCGTCTTCGTGGAGGCGCGGGTCAAGGAGCCCGTCGTGCCGCTCCACGTCGTCCGCCGCCGGGACCCCGCGCTCGCCATCGTCGCGAGCCTCTCCGTCGGCATGGCCATGTTCGGCGGCGCCGTCTTCCTCGGCCAGTACTTCCAGACAGGCCGCGGCTACTCGCCCATCCAGTCCGGACTGCTCACCATCCCGCTGATGTTCGGCGTGCTGCTCTCCTCCACCGTCGCGGGCCGGCTCGTCTCCCGTACGGGCATGGTCAAGCCGTTCATCCTCACCGGTGTCGTCGTGCTCACCCTCGGGTTCCTCGCACTGTCGACCATCGACCACACGACGAACCTGGTCTTCGTGGGGGCGGGCATGTTCGCGGTCGGCGCCGGTGTCGGCATGTCGATGCAGAACCTCGTGCTGGTCCTCCAGAACACCGTCCCGCTCAGGGAACTCGGCGCGGCCAGCGGTGCGATCACCTTCTTCCGGTCGCTCGGCGGCACCATGGGCGTCTCCGTGCTCGGCGCGGTGCTCGCCGCCCAGGTCACCACGAAGATCACCGCGGGGCTGAAGAAGCTCGGCATCGACCCGGCCGCCTCCTCCTCCGGCGGGTCCACGCTCAACCTGAAGGCGATGCCGCCGCAGATCCAGGAAGTGGTCCGCGCCGCCTACGGAGACGCGACCGGCCACATCTTCCTCATCGCCGCGTGCATCGCCGTCGTCGGTGTCGTGGCGGCCTCCTTCCTCACCCCGACGAAGCTCCGCGACAGCGTGGACCTCTGACGGATCTGCCGGACCCCGACGGAACGCCTGGACCTCCGATGGGCAGCCTGGACCTCTGCCGGGCAGCCTGGACCCCTTACGGCCCGTGCCCGTGCCCTGCCCTGCCCTGCCCGTGCCCGCACCCCGATCCGGTGCGGGCACGAGGGTGTCCGGCCCCGGAAGGGCTGCGGTAGTGTGACCGGCACCCCCGCACAGGGGCACCGTCCCCGCGCGGGGACCAGGACCGAGGAGGTGAGCCCCCATTACCGCTGCGTCAGGCTGGGTGCTCACCCCGTACGGTCGCGACGTCCACCGGACGTGAGCGAACGCGGAGCGCCCATCGGCTTCCGAAAGGCTCCGTCATGTCGGTTCTTCCTCCTCCGCTCTCCCGCTCCACGATCGTCACCGCGCTCCGTTCCGCCGGCTGTGTCTTCGCCGAGGACGAAGCGGAACTGATCCTCTCCACCGCCGCCTCGCCGGCCGAGGCCGCCGCCATGGTCGGGCGCCGCGCCGAGGGGCTGCCCCTCGAACACGTCCTGGGCTGGGCCGGGTTCCACGGTCTGCGGGTCGCCGTCGACCCGGGCGTCTTCGTGCCCCGCCGCCGCAGCGAGTTCCTCGTCGACCAGGCCGCCGCCACCCTCGGGGACGTCTGGCACGGCGCCGGGAGCGGCACCGCGCGCACCCCCGTCGTCGTCGACCTCTGCTGCGGCTCCGGCGCCCTGGGCGCCGCGCTCGCCCGGGTCCTCGGGCGGGTGGAGCTGCACGCCTGCGACGTCGAACCGGCGGCGGTACGGTGCGCCCGGCGCAACCTCGACGGCGTCGGCCAGGTCCACGAGGGCGACCTCTTCGCCGCCCTGCCCGCCGGGCTGCGCGGCCGGATCGACGTACTCCTCGCCAACGTCCCGTACGTACCGACCGGCGACGTGGCCCTGCTGCCGGCCGAGGCCCGCGACCATGAACCGCTCGTCGCCCTCGACGGGGGCGACGACGGCCTGGACGTGATGCGCCGCGTGGTCGCCGCCGCCCCCGGGTGGCTCGCGCCCGGCGGCAGCCTCCTCATGGAGACCAGCGAACGCCAGGCGGAGAGCGCGCTCGCCACCGTCCGCGGCGGCGGTCTCGACGCCCGGACCGCGACCTCCGACGAGCTCTGGGCCACCGTCGTCATCGGCACGCGGCCGCGCTGAAGGGCCCGGATCCGCTGAAGGGCCCGGCTCCGCAGGCGTCGGTCCTGAGGTCGACGTCCGTGTCGGATTCTCGCCAGCAGGTGGGCGGCGACCGGTGTTTGACTGCGCGCATGAGCATCGCACCGCCGAACCACGCCCGCCTCTTCCGCTCCCTGCACACTCCGACGGAGCCTCTCGCGCTCGCCAACGCCTGGGACGTCGCGAGCGCCCGGGTCGTCGAGGCCGCAGGCGCCTTCGCGATCGCGACGACCAGTGCCGGCGCCGCCTGGTCCCTGGGGTCACCGGACGGCGACGTCCTCACCCGGGACCGGGCGCTGGAACTGATCGGCCGCATCGTCACCGCCGTCGCGGTTCCGGTCACCGCCGACATCGAGGGCGGGTACGGCACGGACGCCGCCGGTGTCGCCGAGACCGTCGCCGGAGTACTCGCGGCGGGCGCCGTCGGCGTCAACATCGAGGACGGCGCCCGCCCGCCGGCAGAGCTCGCGACACGGCTGGCCGCCGCCCGGCGGACCGCCGACCGGGCCGGCGCGGACCTGTTCCTCAACGCCCGCATCGATACCTTCCTCCTCGGGATCGGCGACCCGGACACCCGGCTGAAGGAAACCCTGGCCCGGGCACGGACGTACGTCGACGCGGGCGCGGACGGCATCTTCGTCCCCGGCGTCACCGACACCGCCACCATCGCCGCGCTGGCCCGGGACATCGCCGTACCGCTGAACGTCATGGCCTGTCCCGGCGCCCCGACGGTCGCCGAACTCGGCACCCTCGGCGTGGCCCGCGTCAGCCTCGGACCGGGCGTGGCACAGGTCGCCTACGCCGCCGCCCGCCGCACCGCGCAGGAGCTCCTCGGCACCGGCGCCTACGACTCGCTCGCCGGAGGCATGGCCTTCCCGGAACTCGACGCGCTGTTCTCCGCACCCCGCTGACCCCGGACGGGCCGGGAGGTGCGGCCCCGTCGGCCGTCGGCCCCCAAGGTCGGCCCCCAGCTCCACGACCCCCGGTGCCTTTGGCCACGGAGCGGTGCTCCCGCCGTGCCCGTGCGCTCACCGACGGGCGACGAGCCCCGGCGCGCACCCCGCCGCCGCAGCGGGATCGCGACCGGCCCCCCGCCCCCGGGACGAACTCCCCGGCACGGGGCTACGCTCGAACCCCCACCACACGCGGGGTACGCGGGGCAGGAGAGCACGGTATGACGACGCCGGTACCGGTTCCGGGGCGCAGGAGCAGCACGTTCACCAGGCTGCTGCGCCACGGCTTCACGGACCCCTCGGGCGCGGAGCGGCTGCTGCAGCTGCCCGCGCTCACGGCCGTACGGTCGGACCCGGTCCTCGTGGAGGCGCTCGGCGCCTCCGCCGACCCGGACCTGGCGCTGCGCGGCCTCGTACGGATCGTCGAGGCGCAGCCGGAGGACGAGCAGCGGCTGCTGCTCGACACCCTGGTGACCGCGAAGCCGCTCCGGGACCGGCTGCTCGGCGTCCTCGGCGCCTCCGAGGCCCTCGGCGACCACCTCGCCCGCCACCCGGACGACTGGAAGGAGCTGGTCACCTACGAGGCGGCCGACCTGCACCCCGGGGTGCCCGAGTTCGAGCACTGCCTCGCCGAGGCCACGGACCCCGACTCGCTGCGCGTCGGCTACCGCCGCTGCCTGCTGGCCATAGCGGCCAGGGACGTCTGCGGCACCACCGACCTCGCCCAGACCGCCGCCGAGCTGGCCGACCTCGCGACGGCCACCCTGCGGGCTGCGCTCGCCATCGCGCGTACCGCGAACCCGCAGGACGCGGCGCTCTGCCGCCTCGCCGTCGTCGCGATGGGCAAGTGCGGCGGCCACGAGCTGAACTACGTCTCCGACGTCGACGTCATCTTCGTCGGCGAACCCGTCGACGCGGAGAACGAGACGGCGGCCATGCGGGCGGCCGGCCGGCTCGCCGCCCACATGATGCGGATCTGCTCCGACACCACCGTCGAGGGCACCATCTGGCCCGTCGACGCCAACCTCCGCCCCGAGGGCCGCAACGGCCCTCTGGTCCGTACCCTCTCCTCGCACCTCGCCTACTACCAGCGCTGGGCCAAGACCTGGGAGTTCCAGGCGCTGCTCAAGGCCCGCCCGGTGGCCGGCGACCCCGAGCTCGGGGCCGCGTACGTGGAGGCCGTCGCCCCCCTGGTGTGGCACGCCGCCGACCGGGAGAACTTCGTCCCGGACGTGCAGAAGATGCGCCGCCGGGTCGTCGACAACATCCCCGCCGACCGCGTCGACCGGGAGCTGAAGCTCGGCCCCGGCGGACTGCGCGACGTCGAGTTCGCCGTCCAGCTGCTCCAGCTGGTGCACGGCCGCAGCGACGCCTCCCTGCACAGCGGCACCACTCTGGAGGCGCTGCGGGCGCTCGCCGAGGGCGGTTACGTGGGCCGCGCGGACGCCGCCCAGCTCGACGACGCGTACCGCTTCCTGCGCCTCATGGAACACCGCATCCAGCTCTACCGGCTCCGCCGCACCCACCTCGTCCCCGAGGCCGAGGCCGATCTGCGGCGGCTCGGCCGCTCGCTCGGGCTGCGCACCGACCCGGTCACCGAGCTGAACCGGGCGTGGAAGCGGCACGCCTCGGTCGTCCGCAAGCTGCACGAGAAGCTCTTCTACCGGCCGCTTCTGGACGCCGTCGCCCAGCTCGCGCCCGGCGAGAGCCGGCTCTCCGCGAAGGCGGCGGGCACCCGCCTGGAAGCCCTCGGGTACGCCGACCCGGCGGCCGCGCTCCGGCACCTGGAGGCCCTGTCGTCGGGGGTCTCCCGCAAGGCGGCGATCCAGCGGACGCTGCTGCCGGTGCTGCTCGGCTGGTTCGCCGACTCCGCCGACCCGGACGCCGGACTCCTCGGCTTCCGCCAGGTCTCCGACGCCCTGGGCCGCACCCCCTGGTACCTGCGGCTGCTCCGCGACGAGGGCGCGGCGGCCGAGAACCTCGCCCGGGTGCTCTCCGCCGGGCGGCTCGCCCCGGACCTGCTGATGCGCGCGCCGGAGGCCGTCGCCATCCTCGGCGATCCCGGGGGCCTCGCCCCGCGTAGCCGCGAGCACCTGGACCAGGAGGTGCTGGCCGCCGTCGGGCGGGCGCCCGACGCGGAGTCCGCGGTCGCCGTCGTACGCGGCGTGCGCCGGCGCGAACTCTTCCGTACGACGGCGGCGGACCTCATCGGCAGTTACGGCACCGAGGAGAACCCCGCCGAACCCGACCACGGCGCCCTCGCCGACCGGATCGGCTCCGCCGTCACCGACCTCAACGCCGCCACCCTGGCCGGCGCCCTGCGCGCCGCCGTCCGCGCGCAGTGGGGCGACACCCTGCCGACCCGGTTCGCCGTCATCGGCATGGGCCGCTTCGGCGGGCACGAGCTCGGTTACGGCTCCGACGCCGACGTGCTCTTCGTGCACGCCCCCCGCGAGGGGGTGAGCGACGAGGAGGCCGCCCGCGCCGCCAACACGGTGATCGCCGAAATGCGCAGGCTCCTGCAGCTGCCCACCGCCGACCCGCCGCTGCTGATCGACGCCGACCTGCGGCCCGAGGGCAAGAGCGGCCCGATGGTCCGCTCCCTCAAGTCGTACGAGGCGTACTACCGCCGCTGGTCGCTCGTCTGGGAGAGCCAGGCCCTGCTGCGCGCCGAACCGGTGGCGGGCGACGAGGAGCTCGGACGCGCCTTCATCGACGTGATCGACCCGCTCCGCTACCCGGCGGAGGGGCTCGGTGACGACGCGGTGCGCGAGATCCGCCGGCTCAAGGCCCGGATGGAGTCCGAACGCCTGCCGCGCGGCGCCGACCCCACCCTCCACACCAAGCTGGGCCGGGGCGGCCTCAGCGACGTGGAGTGGACCGTCCAGCTGATGCAGATGCAGCACGGCTCGGCCGTGCCCGGTCTCCGTACGACCAGGACCCGCGAGGCGCTCGCCGCCGCCTGCGCGGCCGGCCTGATCCCGGCCGACGAGGCGAGCGTGCTGGACGAGGCCTGGGTGCTGGCCACCCGGGTCCGCAACGCCGTGATGCTGGTGCGCGGGCGCCCGGGGGACACCTTCCCGTCCAGCCCCCGCGAACTCGGCGCGGTCGGCCGCTACCTCGGCTACGAAACGGGCACCGCCGGAACCATGCTCGACGACTACCGGCGCATCACCCGCCGGGCGCGCGCGGTGGTGGACGAGCGGTTCTACGGGGCGTGAGCGCGGGCGCCCGAGGAGTGCGGGCGCCCGGTGGTCACGAGCCCGAGCGGGGGGAGGCCTCGGGCACGGTGGAGGCGGCCGAAGGCCCGGGCCCGGGCGCTGCGGTGCCGGTGTTCCCGGCGCGGTAGGAGGACCACCGCGCGGCCCGGCTCACCGCACCCGCGCCCCGGGCCGTACCGAGCCCGACGAGCCGGGTCCGCAAGGGCGTCCGGGGCGGCTCGACCCGGCGCGGCAGGCGGTACGGCAGCACGCCGTACACGAGGGTCGCGACGGCGAAACCGAAGCTCAGGCAGACCACGCCGCCCACCGCGTCCAGCCAGAAGTGGTTGGCGGTCGCCACGATCACCGTGAGGGTGACGACCGGGTAGAGAAGCCCCAGCACGCGGACCCACGGCACCGAGGCGAGGGCGAAGATCGTCAGCCCGCACCAGAGCGACCAGCCGATGTGCATCGACGGCATCGCCGCGTACTGGTTCGACATGTTCTTGAGGTTGCCCGAGGCCATCGAGCCCCAGGTGTGGTGCACCAGCACCGTGTCGACGAAGGAGCCGCCGTTCATGAGGCGCGGTGGCGCCAGGGGCACCAGGTAGTAGCCGAGCAGCGCGACGCCCGTGGTCGCGAAGAGGACCAGTCTGGTCGCCGCGTAACGGCCCGGATGACGGCGGAACAGCCACACCAGTACCGCGATCGTCACGATGAAGTGCAGGGTCGCGTAGTAGTAGTTCATCGACACGATGAGCCATGTCACCGAGTTCACCGCGTGGTTGACGCTGTGTTCGAAGCCCGCGCCGAGCGAGTTCTCGAAGGACCAGACCCGGTCGGCGTTCCGCAGTGCCGCCGTCCGCTGTTCCGGGACGGCGTTGCGCACCAGCGAGTAGAGCCAGTAACTGACCCCGATCAGAAGGATTTCGAACCACAGGCGTGGCCGGCGCGGTGACCGCGTCGTCCGCAGCCGCGCCGTCAGGCCTTTCCTGCCGTTTGCGTCCGTGCTGTCCGTCTTGTTCTTGGTGGGTGACGGACAGGCCACCGACGGGCCTTCCTGTGTACTCACCTGAGAATCACCCATGGGCACAGAGTCTGCCAGATACGCCCCCCACCGCCCGATCATCCTCCGGTCGGGTTCCGGTCGCACGTCCTGCACCTTGCGGAGGAGGATGCCATCATCAGGAGAGGTGTCAGGCGGGGCCCGGCCCCGCCGCGGTCGAACCGCGGACGACGAGCTCGGGCATGAAGACGAACTCGCTGTGCGGGGCGGGCGTACCGCCGATCTCCTCCAGCAACGTCCGCACGGCGGCCTGGCCCATGGCGGTCACCGGCTGCCGGATGGTGGTCAGTGGCGGGTCCGTGAAGGCTATGAGCGGCGAATCGTCGTACCCGACCACCGAGAGGTCGCGCGGCACCTGCCGCGTCAGGCGGCGGGCCGCCCGGATCGCGCCCAGTGCCATCATGTCGCTCGCGCAGACGACCGCGGTGCAGCCGCGCTCCATCAGCGCCGTGGCCGCCGCCTGACCGCCCTCCAGGGTGTACAGGGAGTGCTGCACCAGCTCCTCGACCTGCTCCTCGCTCAGACCGAGCTGCTCCCGCATCGTCGCGTGGAAGCCCTCGATCTTGCGGAGCACCGGCACGAAGCGCTTGGGGCCGACCGCGAGGCCGATCCGGGTGTGGCCGAGCGACACCAGGTGCGTCACCGCCAGCCGCATCGCCGCCCGGTCGTCCGGCGAGATGAACGGCGCCTGGACCTTCGAGGAGAACCCGTTGACGAGCACGAACGGAACGCCCTGCGCCCGCAACTGCTCGTAACGCCCCATGTCGGCCGAGGTGTCCGCGTGCAGCCCGGAGACGAAGATGATGCCGGAGACACCCCGGTCGACGAGCATCTCGGTGAGCTCGTCCTCGGTGGAGCCGCCGGGGGTCTGGGTCGCCAGCACCGGCGTGTACCCCTGGCGGGTCAGGGCCTGGCCGATCACCTGGGCCAGCGCCGGGAAGATCGGGTTCTCCAGCTCCGGCGTGATCAGACCGACCAGCCCGGCGCTGCGCCGGCGCAGCCGGACGGGGCGCTCGTACCCGAGGACGTCGAGTGCCGCGAGGACGGATTCACGGGTGGCCGCCGCTACACCGGGTTTGCCGTTCAGGACCCGGCTGACCGTCGCTTCGCTGACCCCCGCCTGAGTTGCGATATCGGCAAGCCGTGCGGTCATGAAAGGGGACTGTACCGGGCGCCCCCCGGATTGCCCACAGGGCCCGGGTTCCGGCCGCTCGCGGCGCTTCCGGCGAGGGTTGCGGCGCCGCTGCGGGGCGGCCGCGGCAACATCTTGCAAGGACTTGCGGTCGTCCCTGCGCACCTTGCAGTCGGATCGTCACATCAACCGGAACCCGTGTGTGACCTGCGACAGCAGGGGTATGCAGTCCGCGTCAAGCATCACGACAGCAACCTTGAGGACACGCGCATGTAACGATCGCCGCGTCTTGCAGAAAAGTTCCGCAAGGTCTTTCGGACTTCTTTCATCCTTGTTACGTTCCTGGTCGACCCGGCGCCGCGACGGAGCGGTACGGCAGTTGAAGGAGTTCACATGCGACGTGGCATAACGGCCACCGTCCTGGTCGCGGCCCTGGCGCTCGCGGCGACCGCGTGCGGCAGCGACGACAAGTCCGGCAGCAGCAGCAAGAGCTCGGGCGAGCTCTCCGGCACCGTCACCTGGTGGGACACCTCCAGCGTCGGCAGCGAGGACAAGGTCTTCAAGAAGATCGCCGAGGGCTTCGAGAAGCTGCACCCCAAGGTCGACGTCAAGTACGTCAACGTGCCCTTCGGTGACGCGCAGAACAAGTTCAAGAACGCGGCCCAGGCCGGCGACGGCGCCCCCGACGTGATCCGCTCCGAGGTCGCCTGGACCCCGGACTTCGCGAACCTCGGCTACCTCGCCCCGCTGGACGGCACCCCGGCCCTCAGGGACCAGGACGACTTCCTCAAGCAGGCCGTCGCGTCGACCAAGTACGACGGCAAGACCTATGCCGTGCCGCAGGTCATCGACTCCATGGGCATCTTCTACAACAAGGCCATGTTCGCGAAGGCCGGTGTCAAGGTCCCGACCACGGTCGACGAGCTGAAGACCGCCTCCGCCGCCATCAAGAAGAAGACCGGCAAGACCGGCCTCTACCTCCGTGGCGACGACGCGTACTACTTCCTCTCCTTCCTCTACGGCGAGGGCGGCGACCTGGTCGACGCCGGCAGCAAGAGCGTCAAGATCGACGACCCCGAGGCCGTCAAGGCGTTCACGGTCGTCAAGGACCTGGTCGACTCCGGTGCCGCGAAGACGGACGCCACGGACGGCTGGGAGAACATGATGCAGTCGTTCAAGTCCGGCGACGTCGCCATGATGATCAACGGCCCGTGGGCCGTGGCCGACACGCTGACCGGCGACCAGTTCAAGGACTCCTCCAACCTCGGCATCGCCACCGTCCCGGCGGGCTCCGTCGCCCAGGGCGCGCCGCAGGGCGGCCACAACCTCGCGGTGTACGCGGGCTCGAAGAACCTCGACGCCTCCTACGCCTTCGTCGACTACATGACCTCGGTCGACGCCCAGGCCACCGCCGCCGGCGAGCTGAACCTGCTCCCGACCCGCACCTCGGCGTACGCCCGCAAGGAAGCCGTCGACAGCGAGATCGTGAACTTCTTCAAGCCGGTCGTCGAGACCTCGGTCGAGCGCCCGTGGATCCCCGAGGGCGGCAGCCTCTTCGCCCCGCTGGTGACCCAGTACACCGAGGTCCTCACCGGCCAGACCACCCCGGAGAAGGCCGCCGCGGCGAGCGGCGACGCCTACCGCAAGCTCCTCAAGGGCTGGAAGTAACAGGAAGGTTGGCCGACTGATGGCTGTCCACACCAGCCAGTCGGTGGCGAAGGCCGCGGGCGACGACGTCGCCCGCGGCCGGAGCCGCGCTACTGGCACCCCCACGCCGAGCAAGCTCCGGCGCTCCCTGTCCACGCACTGGTACGCCTGGGTCATGGTGGCCCCGGTGGTCGTCGTCATCGGCGTGATCATCGGCTACCCGCTGGTCCGCGGCATCTGGCTGTCGCTGACCGACGCCAACGAGCGCAACGTGGCGCGTTCCATCGGCGTCAACGAGATTCCCGCGACCTACAAGTTCGTCGGTCTCGACAACTACAAGGACGCGCTCACCGGCGGCGAGTTCATGTCCACGCTCGGCTGGACCCTGGTGTGGACGATCGCCTGCGTGAGCATCACGTTCTGCCTCGGCATGGCGCTCGCCAACATCCTGAACCGGCGCATCGCCGGCCGCTCCGCCTACCGCATGGCCCTGATCCTTCCCTGGGCCGTACCGGGCTTCGTCTCCGTCTTCGCCTGGCGCTTCCTCTACAACGAGGACCGCGGCATCCTCAACGCGATGCTCGGCGGTGTCGGCATCGACGGCATCCCGTGGCTGAACGACCCCACCTGGGCGAAGTTCTCCGTGATCGCCGTCAACGTCTGGCTCGGCGTCCCCTTCATGATGGTCGCCCTGCTCGGCGGTCTGCAGTCCATACCCGCGGAGCAGTACGAAGCCGCCGAGATGGACGGCGCCACCGCCTGGCAGCGCTTCCGGCACATCACCGTGCCCGGGCTCGCCCCGGTCTCCACGACGGTGGTCCTGCTCTCCACCATCTGGACCTTCAACATGTTCCCGGTGATCTTCCTGCTCACGCGGGGCGGTCCCGGTGAGTCGACGCAGATCCTCGTCACCCAGGCGTACAAGTTCTCCTTCGAGATCAGCCCGCGCGACTACGCACAGTCCTCCACGTGGGGCGTGCTGATCCTCGTCCTCCTCATGCTCTTCGCCGCGGTCTACCGGCGAGTGCTCCGCAAGCAGGGAGATGCCTGGTGACCACCCTCACCCCCGCCCGGCCGGCGCGCGCCCCGCGTCTGCGCGGACAGCGCTCGCCGCTCGCCTCCGTGGCGCTGCACGTCACGCTGATCATCGCCTCGGTGATCGCGGTCTTCCCGGTGCTCTGGGTCCTGCTGACCTCGCTGAAGCCGGCCAAGTACGCGACGACGACGGACTTCTTCAAGGAGACGACGTTCGTCAACTACACCAACCTGATCAAGGACACCGAGTTCCTGACCTGGTTCGGCAACTCGGTGCTCGTCGCGGGGCTCTCCACGCTCCTCGGCGTCTTCGTCTCCGCGACCACCGGGTACGCCGTCAGCCGGTTCCGCTTCCCCGGCAAGCGCGGCCTGATGTGGACCCTGCTGGTCACGCAGATGTTCCCGGTCGCCGTGCTGATCGTGCCGATCTACAACATCATGGCGACCCTCGGACTGCTCAACCAGCCCGCCGGCCTCGTGATCACCTACCTCACCATCTCGGTGCCGTTCTGCGCCTGGATGATGAAGGGCTTCTTCGACACGATCCCGCGCGAGATCGACGAGTCCGGACAGGTCGACGGCCTCACCCCGTTCGGCACGTTCTGGCGGCTCATCCTGCCGCTGGCCAAGCCCGGCCTCGCGGTCACCGCGTTCTACTCCTTCATCACCGCCTGGGGCGAGGTCGCGTACGCCTCCGCGTTCATGGTCGGTGACGAGAACCTCACGCTCGCCGGCGGACTGCAGAAGTTCGTCAACCAGTACGGAGCCCAGTGGGGCCCCATGACCGCCGCGTCGGTCCTCATCGCCATCCCGGCGGCCCTGGTCTTCCTGTTCGCGCAGAAGCACCTGGTCACCGGAATGTCGGCCGGAGCAGTCAAGGGCTGACCGGAGGCGGTGTCCGACCCTGACCCGCGGACACCGCCGAACCGTCACCCACCCCCACGCGTCACCGCATTCGTCACGGCGGCGCCGGCCCCCCCGACCGGGACCCCGGCGCCGCTCCCCACCCAGACACCCCAGGGACGACATGACCCAGCACCTCGCTGCCCCCTCCACCGGCACGTCCGACGACGCCCCGGACAACCGCACCGGCTGGTGGCAGGATGCGGTGATCTACCAGGTCTATCCACGGAGCTTCGCCGACGGCAACGGCGACGGCATGGGCGATCTCGCGGGCGTCACCGCACGGCTCCCGTACCTCCGGGACCTCGGTGTCGACGCCGTCTGGCTGAGCCCCTTCTACGCCTCCCCCCAGGCCGACGCCGGTTACGACGTCGCCGACTACCGGGCCATCGACCCGATGTTCGGCTCCCTCCTGGACGCCGACGCCCTCATCCGCGAGGCCCACGCCCTGGGCCTGCGCATCATCGTCGACCTCGTCCCCAACCACTCCTCCGACCAGCACGAGTGGTTCAAGCGCGCGCTGGCCGAGGGCCCCGGCTCCGCCCTGCGCGAGCGCTACCACTTCCGCGCCGGCAAGGGCGAGAACGGCGAACTCCCGCCGAACGACTGGGAGTCCATCTTCGGCGGCCCGGCGTGGACCCGGACCACCGACGCGGACGGCACCCCCGGCGAGTGGTACCTCCACCTCTTCGCGCCCGAGCAGCCCGACTTCAACTGGGAGCACCCGGCCGTCGCCGACGAGTTCCGCTCGATCCTGCGCTTCTGGCTCGACATGGGCGTCGACGGCTTCCGCGTCGACGTCGCGCACGGCCTGGTCAAGGCCGAGGGCCTGCCCGACCTCGGCTCGCACGACCAGCTCAAGCTGCTCGGCAACGACGTCATGCCGTTCTTCGACCAGGACGGCGTGCACGCCATCTACCGCAGCTGGCGCACCATCCTCGACGAGTACCCGGGCGAGCGCATCGCCGTCGCCGAGGCGTGGACCCCGACCGTCGAGCGCACCGCCAACTACGTGCGCCCCGACGAGATGCACCAGGCGTTCAACTTCCAGTACCTGTCGACCGACTGGGACGCCGGCGCGCTGCGTACCGTCATCGACTCCTCGCTCGCCGCGATGCGTCCGGTCGGCGCCCCCACCACCTGGGTGCTCTCCAACCACGACGTCACCCGGCACGCCACCCGCTTCGCCAACGAGCCGGGCCTGGGTACCCAGATCCGCACCCCCGGCGACCGGGAGACGGGCCTGCGCCGCGCCCGTGCCGCGACCCTGCTGATGCTGGCGCTGCCCGGCTCCGCCTACGTCTACCAGGGCGAGGAGCTCGGCCTGCCGGACGTCACCGACCTGCCCGACGAGGCCCGCCAGGACCCGTCGTTCTTCCGTGCCGACGGCCAGGACGGCTACCGCGACGGCTGCCGCGTCCCGATCCCGTGGACCCGCGGGGGCGGCAGCTACGGCTTCGGCGACGGCGGCAGCTGGCTCCCGCAGCCCGAGGGCTGGGGCGAGCTGTCCATCGAGGCGCAGACCGGCGTGGAGGGTTCCACCCTGGAGCTGTACCGCTCCGCCATCGCGGCCCGCCGCGAGCTGCCGGGGCTCGGCGCCGGTACGGACGTGGAGTGGCTGGACGGCCCCGAGGGCGTCCTCTCCTTCGCCCGCCCCGGCTTCGTCTGCACCGTCAACACGACCGGCGCCCCGGTGCGGGTCACCGCGCCCGGCACGGTGCTGGTCTCCAGCGCCCCGGTCACCGTCGAGGGCGGCTCGGCCGAGGTTCCCGCCGACACCACGGTGTGGTGGACGGTGTGACCGTCCCCGCACCCCGGACGGGCTCGGCGCTGCGGCTCTCCGACATCGCCGGGCAGGCCGCGGTCAGCGAGGCCACCGTCAGCCGGGTGCTCAACGGCAAACCGGGAGTCGCCGACAGCACCCGGCAGCGGGTGCTGGCGGCGCTGGACATCCTCGGCTACGAACGTCCCGTGCGGCTGCGCCGGCGCAGCGCCGGGCTGATCGGGTTGGTGACACCTGAACTCGTCAACCCGATCTTCCCGGCCTTCGCGCAGTCCGTCGAGCAGGTCCTGGCCGGGCACGGCTACACCCCGGTGCTCTGCACCCAGCTGCCGGGCGGCGCCACCGAGGACGAGCTCGTCGAACAGCTCGTCGAGCGGGGCGTCGGCGGCATCGTGTTCCTGTCCGGGCTGCACGCCGACCTGTCGGCCGACCCGTCGCGGTACGCCGAACTCTCCGAGCGCGGCGTCCCGTTCGTCCTGATCAACGGGTACAACGAGCGCATCAGCGCCCCGTTCGTCTCGCCGGACGACGCCGCCGCCGTACGGATGGCCGTCGGCCACCTCGCCGCCCTCGGGCACCGCAGGATCGGCCTGGCGGTCGGACCGCAGCGTTACGTGCCCTCCCGCCGCAAGCGGGACGGGTTCCTCGACGTGGCGGTCCGCACCCTGGGGATGACCCGCGACGAGGCCGAACTTCTGGTCTGCTCGACGCTGTTCGGCGTGGAGGGCGGCCAGGTGGCGGCCGGTGCGCTGCTCGACCAGGGGTGCACGGGCATCGTCTGCGGCAGCGACCTGATGGCGCTGGGCGTGGTGCGCGCGGCCCGGGGGAGGGGCCTGGAGGTCCCGCGCGACGTCTCCGTGGTCGGCTTCGACGACTCGCAGCTGATCGCCTTCACCGACCCGCCGCTGACCACCGTGCGCCAGCCGGTGCAGGCGATGGCCGCCGCCGCGGTGGGTGCGCTGCTGGAGGAGATCGCCGGAAGTCCCGTACAGCGCACGGAGTACGTGTTCCAGCCGGAGCTGGTCGTACGCGGCTCGACCGCGGCGCTGCGCTCGGCCCGGGCGGTACGGGGGATGTGAACGGGCGGCACGCGGCCGGAGGGGGGTCGCGTGCCGCACGGGGGCCCTGTGCCCCCGGTACGAAGGTGCGGCGCGGTGCGGACCCGGTGCGGGTCCTGCGAACGCGGAGGAGAAGCACCGGGAATCGGCCCAGGATTGGGCCGGCGGGGAGTGTGATTCCCGGCGCCTCTCGACAGCGTCGACCGGCCCGGCCGGCCGGGCGCGTGGGGCCCTGCGCCGGAGCGCGGACCCCCGGCCGGCCGGACCGGAGTCACCAAGAACGTAACAGGCTCGCAATATCTTGCGTAAGTCCTTGCAGGCAGAAAAATGCGGCGTTTCACGGATGTGAGCGGGTCATGTCCAAAGGGTTGACCCCGGCCTGACGGGCTCGTACGGTCTGCGCTGCGACTGGGTTTCCAGTCTTGCTGCAAGAACATTCAAAGCCTTCCGGCACGGCGCGTTGTCACGTGAGGCTGCTCGGTCACCCGCGTTTCCCCCACAGCAGGAGGAAGAACATGGCACGCAGACCGCTGTCCGCCGCTCTCGCCCTCGCGGCCGGAGTCGCCGCGCTGGTCGTCCCCGCAGGCGTCGGAGCCGGTACCGCCCAGGCCGCCGCCCCGGGCACCAAGGACGTCACCGCCGTCCTGTTCGAGTGGAAGTTCGCCTCCGTGGCGCAGGCGTGCACCAGCACCCTCGGCCCGGCGGGCTACGGCTTCGTCCAGGTCTCCCCGCCCATGGAGCACATCCAGGGCAGCCAGTGGTGGACCTCCTACCAGCCGGTCAGCTACAAGATCGCCGGCCGGCTCGGCGACCGCACCGCCTTCGCGAACATGGTCACCACCTGCCACAACGCCGGGGTGAAGGTCGTCGCCGACACCGTCATCAACCACATGTCGGCGGGCTCGGGCACCGGCACCGGCGGGTCCTCGTACACGAAGTACGACTACCCGGGCCTCTACTCGGTCAACGACATGAACGACTGCCAGTCGCAGATCAGCAACTACGGCGACCGCGCCAACGTCCAGAACTGCGAACTCGTGGGCCTCGCCGACCTGGACACCGGCGAGGAGTACGTACGCGGCAAGATAGCCGGGTACATGAACGACCTGCTCTCCCTCGGCGTCGACGGGTTCCGGATCGACGCGGCCAAGCACATGCCGGCCGCCGACCTCGCCAACATCAAGTCCCGGCTGACCAACCCGAACGCGTACTGGAAGCAGGAGGCCATCTACGGCGCGGGCGAGGCCGTCCAGCCCTCCGAGTACACCGGCACCGGCGACGTCCAGGAGTTCCGCTACGCCCGCGGCCTCAAGCAGACCTTCCTCAACGAGAACCTCGCCAACCTCAAGAACTACGGCGAGGGCTGGGGCTTCATGTCCTCCGCCCAGTCCGCGGTCTTCGTCGACAACCACGACACCGAGCGCGGCGGCGACACCCTCAACTACAAGGCGGGCGCCTCCTACACGCTGGCCAACGTCTTCATGCTCGCCTACCCGTACGGCTCCCCGGACGTGCACTCCGGCTACGAGTTCAGCGACGTCGACGCCGGACCGCCCAACGGCGGCCAGGTGAACGCCTGTTACACCGACGGCTGGAAGTGCCAGCATGCCTGGCCGCAGATCTCCTCCATGGTCGCCTTCCGCAACACCGCCCGCGGTGAGGCCGTCACCAACTGGTGGGACAACGGCGCCGACCAGATCGCCTTCGGGCGCGGCGCCAAGGCGTACGTCGCGATCAACCACGAGACCTCCTCGCTGACCCGGACCTTCCAGACCGGGCTGGCCGCCGGCTCCTACTGCGACGTGCAGACCGGCAACGCCGTGACGGTCAACTCCTCCGGTCAGTTCACCGCCACCCTCGGCGCCGACACCGCTCTCGCCCTGCAGGTCAACGCCCGCACCTGCACCGGTACGGGCACCGGGACCGGCACGGACCCCGGCACGGGCACCACCGCCTCCGGGGCGACCTTCGGCGTCAACGCCACCACCAGCCTCGGCCAGAACATCTACGTCACCGGCAACCAGTCGGCCCTCGGCAACTGGGACCCGAACAGCGCCCTCAAGCTCGACCCGGCCACGTACCCCGTCTGGAAGCTCGACGTGGCCCTGCCCGCCGGCACCTCCTTCGCGTACAAGTACCTCCGCAAGGACGCCGCCGGGAACGTCACCTGGGAGAGCGGCGCCAACCGCACCGCCACCGTGCCCGCCACCGGAAAGACCACGCTGACCAGCGACGTCTGGCGCAGCTGAACGACCAGGGGCGGGCCGGGAGTGCGTTACGACGCCTCCCGGCCCGCCCCTTTCCGTGCCGCCCCCGCCGGGCCGGCCGTACCGCCCCACCACCGTCCGAGGAGAGCCCTCCGTGTCCCGAACCACCCTCCGCCGGGGAGCCGTCGCCGCGCTGTGCGCCGCGCTGCTGCCCGTCGTACCGGCGGCGTCCGCGTCCGCCGCGACCAGACCTCCGTCCCCGCCCTCGGACGCGTCCCTCGCCAAGGAGTCGTCCCGCCAGGACCTCACCCGCGAGCAGTTCTACTTCGTCATGCCCGACCGGTTCGCCGACGGCGACACCTCCAACGACAAGGGCGGCCTGACCGGCTCCCGCCTGGAGACCGGGTACGACCCCACGGACAAGGGCTTCTACCAGGGCGGCGACCTCAAGGGGCTCACCAACCGGCTCGACTACATCAAGGGCCTCGGCACCACCGCGATCTGGCTCGCCCCGATCTTCAAGAACCGTCCCGTGCAGGGCACCGGAGCCGACGCCTCGGCCGGCTACCACGGTTACTGGATCACCGACTTCACCCAGGTCGACCCCCACTTCGGCACCAACGCCGACCTGGCGAAGCTGATCGACAAGGCCCACGGCAAGGGCATGAAAGTCTTCTTCGACGTCATCGCCAACCACACGGCCGACACCGTCGACTACACCGAGAAGACCTACGGCTACCGGCCCAAGGGCGCCTACCCCTACCTCGACACCGAGGGCCGCCCCTTCGACGACAGCGACGGCATGGCGAAGGTGGACGCGGACTCGTTCCCGTACACCCCGAAGGTGACCGCGAAGAAGGTCCCGTCCTGGCTCGACGACCCGACGATGTACCACAACCGGGGCGACTCCACCTACGCCGGCGAGTCCACCGAGTACGGCGACTTCTCCGGGCTCGACGACCTGTGGACCGAGCGCCCCGAGGTCGTCTCCGGCATGGAGAAGATCTACGAGAAGTGGGTCCGCGACTTCGACATCGACGGGTTCCGCATCGACACCGTCAAACACGTCGACATGGACTTCTGGACCCAGTGGGCGACCGCCCTCGACGCGTACGCGGCGAAGCACGGCCGCGACGACTTCTTCATGTTCGGCGAGGTCTACTCCGCCGACACCGCGATCACCTCGCCCTACGTGACCCAGGGCCGGCTCGACGCGACGCTGGACTTCCCCTTCCAGGAAGCCGCCCGCCAGTACGCCTCCCAGGGCGCTCCGGCCTCGAAGCTCGCCGCGCTCTACGCCGACGACTACCGGTACACCACCGACAAGGCGAACGCCTACGAGCAGGTCACCTTCCTCGGCAACCACGACATGGGCCGCATCGGGACCTTCCTGGAGCAGGACAACCCGAACGCCTCCGACGCCGAACTCGTCCAGCGCGACAAGCTCGCCAACGAGCTGATGTTCCTCGGCCGCGGCAACCCCGTCGTCTACTCCGGTGACGAGCAGGGCTACACCGGCGCCGGCGGCGACAAGGACGCCCGCCAGCCGCTCTTCGCCACGAAGATCGCCGACTACCTCGACGACGACCAGCTGGGCACCGACCGTACGCACGCCTCCGACGCGTACGACCCCACGCACCCGCTGTACCGGTCGATCGCCGCGCTCTCCGAGCTCACCAAGGACAACCCGGCCCTGCGGGACGGCGTCCAGACCGAGCGCTACGCCGAAGGCTCCGTCTACGCGTACTCCCGCATCGACGCCAAGCACTCCAACGAGTACCTCGTCGCCGTCAACAACGGCACCGAACCCCGGACCGTCGAGCTCACCACCGAGTCCGCCCGGATGAACTTCCGCACCGTCTACGGCGGTTCCGCCACCGTGCGCAGCGGCGCGGACAAGAAGATCACGGTCACCGTGCCCGCCCTGTCCAGCATCGTGCTCCGCGCCGACCAGACCCTCGCCGCCCCCGCCACCAAGCCCTCGCTCACCCTGAAGGCCCCGGCGGCCGGCGCGACCGGCACCGTAGAGATCTCCGCCGACGTCACCGGCGGCCAGCTCGACCGCGTGGTGTTCGCCGCCCAGACCGGCAACGGCAAGTGGCGCACCCTCGGCACCGCCGACCACGCCCCGTACAAGGTCACCCAGGTCGTCGACGACACCGTCGCCGCCGGGACGCCCCTGCGATACAAGGCCGTCGTCGTGGACCGCACCGGCCGCACCGCCGGCGCGCTCGCCTCCACCACCGCCGGTCAGGCGCCGCCCGCCGCCAAGCCGGTGGCCGTGGAGCGCGACTACGCCGTCGTCCACTACCGGCGCGCGGACGGCGACTACGACGGATGGCGACTGAAGTCCGGCGACACCACCGCCGGGTTCACCGGCCGTGACGCGTACGGCGCGTTCGCCTGGCTGAAGCTCACCGAGGGCACCTCCACCGTGCCGTACACCGTCGAGAAGGACGGCACCGCCGACGGCCCCGAGCGCACCGTCGACCTCTCCACCACCGGCCAGGTCTGGGTCGCCCAGGGCGACGACGGCCAGGTCACCGAGGTCCCCGACGGCGCCGGCCCCTCCACCGACACCACCAAGGCCGTCCTGCACTACCACCGCGAGGACGGGAACTACGACGGCTGGGGCCTGCACACCTGGACCGGCGCCAAGGACCCGACCGACTGGGCCAAGCCGCTCCAGCCGGTGAAGAAGGACGCCTACGGGGTCACCTTCGAGGTCCCGCTCGCCGACGGCGCCACCTCGCTCAGCTACATCCTCCACAAGGGGGACGAGAAGGACCTCCCGAGCGACCAGTCCCTCGACTTCGCCGGCAAGGGCCACGAGGTCTGGATGCTCGGCGGCACCGCGAACTACCTCCTCCCGGCGGCCGCCGGGGTCCCCGCCCCCGACCTGACCAAGGCCGAGGCGCAGTGGATCGACGCCGACACCGTCGTCTGGAAGGTCAAGGCCACCGCCGCCACCAGCGAGCAGCTCGTCTACGCCCGGAACGGCGGGATCTCCGTCGTCGACGGGGCGCTCTCCGACGAAGGCCAGTGGCTGCGGCTCGACCCGACCGCCCTGACCGACGCGCAGAAGGCGAAGTACCCGCACCTCCAGGACTATCCGGCCTTCCAGGTCGACGCCCGCGACCGCGACCGGATCCGTGAATCCCTGCGCGGCCAGCTGATCGCCACCCAGCGCGCCGCCAACGGCGCCCTCCTCGCCGCCACCGGCGTACAGATCCCCGGGGTGCTCGACAGCCTGTACCCCAAGGCCACCGGCGCCGCCCTCGGTCCCGTCTTCGACCAGGGCACACCCACCCTCTCCGTCTGGGCCCCCACCGCCCGCACCGTCGCGCTCGAACTGGACGGCAGGACCGTCCCGATGCGCCGCGACGACACCACCGGCGTCTGGTCCGTCAAGGGCACCAAGTCCTGGAACGGCAAGCCCTACCGCTACGTCGTCCAGGTCTGGGCGCCCACCGTCCAGAAGCTCGTCACCAACAAGGTCACCGACCCCTACTCCACCGCCCTGACCACCGACTCCGCCCGCAGCCTCGTCGTCGACCTCACCGACCCGAAGCTCGCGCCCACCGGCTGGTCCACCCAGAAGAAGCCCGCCGCCGTCCCGCTGAGCAGCGCGCAGATCCAGGAACTCCAGATCCGCGACTTCTCCGTCGCGGACCCCACCTCCCAGCACCCCGGCGAGTACCTCGCCTTCACCGACACGGCCTCCGACGGCATGAAGCACCTCAAGGAGCTCGCCGACTCCGGCACCTCCTACGTGCACCTGCTGCCCGCCTTCGACATCGGCACCATCTCCGAGAAGAAGTCCGACCAGCAGCAGCCCGCCTGTGACCTGAAGGTCTACGCCCCCGACTCCGCCCAGCAGCAGGCCTGCGTCACGGCCGCCGCCGCCAAGGACGGCTTCAACTGGGGCTACGACCCGCTGCACTACACCGTCCCGGAGGGCTCCTACGCCTCCGACCCGAACGGCACCAAGCGCACCGTCGAGTTCCGGGAGATGGTCCAGGGCCTCAACAACGCCGGACTGCGCACCGTCATGGACGTCGTCTACAACCACACCGTCGCCTCCGGCCAGGACGACAAGTCCGTCCTCGACCGGATCGTGCCCGGCTACTACCAGCGGCTCATGGACGACGGCTCCGTCGCCAACTCCAGCTGCTGCGCCAACACCGCGCCCGAGAACGCCATGATGGGCAAGCTCGTCGTGGACTCGATCGTCACCTGGGCCAAGCAGTACAAGGTCGACGGGTTCCGCTTCGACCTGATGGGCCACCACCCCAAGGCGAACATCCTCGCCGTGCGGAAGGCGCTCGACGCGCTGACCCCCGCCAAGGACGGCGTCGACGGAAAGAAGATCATCCTCTACGGCGAGGGCTGGAACTTCGGCGAGATCGCCGACGACGCCCGCTTCGTCCAGGCCACCCAGAAGAACATGGCCGGCACCGGCATCGCCACCTTCGACGACCGCGCCCGCGACGCCTTGCGCGGCGGCGGCCCCTTCGACGCCGACCCCGGCGTCCAGGGCTTCGCCACCGGCCTCTACACCGACCCCAACAACTCCACCGCCAACGGCACCGAGGCCGAGCAGAAGGCCCGCCTCCTGCACTACCAGGACCTGATCAAGGTCGGCCTCTCCGGCAGCCTCGCCGGCTACACCTTCACCGACACCTCCGGCAACAAGGTCACCGGCGCCGGCGTCGACTACAACGGCCAGCCCGCCGGATACGCTGCCGCACCCGGCGACGCCCTCGCCTACTCCGACGCCCACGACAACGAGAGCCTCTACGACGCCCTCGCGTTCAAGCTCCCCGCGGACACCCCGGCCGCGGACCGGGCCAGGATGCAGGTCCTCGCCATGGGCGTCTCCACCCTCTCCCAGGGGCCCTCGCTCTCCCAGGCGGGCACCGACCAGCTGCGCTCCAAGTCCCTGGACCGCAACTCCTTCGACAGCGGCGACTGGTACAACGCCATCCACTGGAACTGCCAGGACGGCAACGGCTTCGGCCGGGGCCTGCCGCCCGCCGCGGACAACCAGGACAAGTGGCCGTACGCGGCGCCGCTGCTGACCAACCCCAACCTCACCCCCGGCTGCGCGCAGATCAACGGCGCGTCCGCCGCCTACCAGGACCTGCTGAGGATCCGGAGCACCGAGAAGGCGTTCGCCCTCACCTCCGCCTCCCAGGTCCAGTCCACCCTCGCCTTCCCGCTCTCGGGCAAGGACGAGACCCCCGGCGTCATCACCATGACCCTGGGCGACCTGGTCGTCGTCATCAACGCCACCCCCTCCACCGCCACCCAGAAGGTGGACACGGCAGCGGGCGAGAAGTACGCCCTGCACCCCGTGCAGGCGGCGGGCGCCGACCCTACCGTCAAGCAGTCCCGGTACGAAGCGGAATCCGGCATCTTCACCGTCCCCGGACGGACCGTCGCCGTGTTTTCACATCGCTGACACCGACGGGCTACGGTGTGACCGCACGCGTCGGCGACGGAGCCGCAGCGGCCCGGCGCCGAGCACCGTAACTCCGCCGAGAACCGGCCGGTCACGGCGCCGCTCCCCCACGGGAGGGGCGCCGGGGCCGGCCGGTCCGGTCGGGTGGCGGACACCGTCCGGCCGTCGGCGCACCAGGCCCGAGCACGCCGGACGGTGATGATGAAGATCGTGGGAAACCTGCCCGAGGAGACGAGCAGTTTCATCGGCCGGGGCGTCGAACTCCTGCGCCTCGAATCAGCCCTGACGCCCTATTACCTCGTCGGCCACCGGCTCACCCCGCACCGCATCACCACGCTCGTCGGCCCCGGCGGCGTCGGCAAGTCCCGCCTCGCCGGCCGCGCCACCCGCCTCGTCGGCCACCGCTACCAGGACGGCGTCCGCTGGGCCGACCTCTCCCCCCTCTACGACGACGACCTGCTGCTGCCCACCGTCTCCGACGCCGTCGGCCTCGCCGACCACGCCCTGCGGATGCCCGTCGACGCGCTCTGCGAATGGCTCGCGGACAAGAACACGCTGCTCGTCCTCGACTCCTGCGAACACCTGCGCGCCCCCACCGCCCACCTCCTCGGCGAACTCCTCACCATCGCCCCCGGCCTGACCGTGCTCGCCACCAGCAGACAGCCCCTCGGCGTCCGCGGCGAGAACATCGTGGAAGTCCCCCCGCTGCCCTACGAGGGCGAGAGCGACGCGCTCACCCTCTTCCGAGACCGGGTACGCGTCTCGGCCCCCGGCATCACCTTCCGGCGCCCCGCCGACACCAGGGCCGCGAACGAGATCTGCCGCCGCCTCGAAGGACTCCCGCTCGCCCTGGAACTGGCCGCCGCCTCCGCCCGCCGCCACACCCTGAGTCAGATCGCCGACCGCCTCGGCTCCCGCCCGGACGTCCTCAGCGACGACTCCCCCCGCCCCCGCCGCCACCGCGCCCTCATCACCACCATCGGCTGGAGCCACGAGCTCTGCACCCCGCTCGAACGCCTCCTGTGGGCCCGCCTCACCCCGCTCCGCGGCGACTTCGACGAAGAGGCCGCCCGGGAGGTCTGCGCCGGCGGACCGCTCACCCCCGACGGGGTCACCGAAGCGCTGCGCGGACTCGTCGCCAAGTCCGTCGTCAAGCGCGACGGCGAACGCCACCACATGCTCGACACCCTGCGCGAGTACGGCCGCATGTGGCTCGTCGAACTCGGCGAGGAGGAAGTCGCCGGCGCCGCCCACCGGCACGCCGCCCGCTTCCTCCGCATGGCCCGCCGCGCCCACACCGGCTGGACCGGCCGCGACCAGGTCGCCTGGTACCACAAGGTCTCCGACAGCCACCTCGACCTCTGCGCCGCCCTCGACCACCTGCTGGTCCACGACGTCCGCGCCGCCCAGGAGATGGCCGGCCGCGTCGGCTTCTTCTGGGCTTGCTGCGGCCACCTCACCGCCGCCCGGAGCTACGCCCGGCGCGCCCTGGAAGGCGGCCCCGTCGACGGCCCCGACCGCACCCGGCTGCTCTGGGTCATGGGCGTCGCGGCCCTGCTCCAGGGCGACTTCGAGGCCGCCGAACGGCTCGGCGCCCAGTGCACGGCCCACGCCGAGACCGACGGCGACGACGAGGGCCTCCTCAACTCCACCTACCTGGCCGGGCTCACCCACATCATGAAGGGCGAACCGCGGACCGCCCTCGAAGCCGCCGACCGGGCCCTGCGCCTGACCGGGGCGAGAGGGGTCGAATACGCCTACCGCCTGCGCTGCCACCTCATCACGGTCTTCGCCCTCAGCGGCCTCGGCCGGCTCGACGAGGCCGCCGAGGCCGCCGCCCTACTCAGGGCCGCCTGCGAGGAGCACCACGAGCACTGGACCCGCACCTACGCCGACTACCAACTCGCCCTGATCGCCCTGCTCCAGGGCCGCCCGGACGCCTCGGCCGCGCACGCCCGCACCATGCTCCAGGGCAAGCACCGCCTGCGCGACAGCTTCGGCATCGCCCTCGGCCTGGACATCCTCGCCTCCGCCATCGCCGCCCAGGGCCAAGGCGCCCGGGCCGCCCGGGTGTACGGCACCGGACAGGTGTACTGGCGGATGGTCGGCCACCCCCAGCGCGGCACCCCCGACATCGCCCCGGTGCGCGAGACCTGCGAGCGCCGGGCCCGGGAGGCCGTCGGCGACGCCGCCTACCAGCGCGCCTTCGAGAGCGGCCGCACCGAGAGCGCCGAGGCGGGGCTCGCCGCGGCGCTGTGGGACGAGTCGCGGATCTGAGCGGGGGAGAGGGCGGGCACCCGGTGAGACACGCTTGTGCGGCCGGGGCGCACCCCGTCAAGGTGGGCAACGACAATGCCCGCCCCACCCGCAACGGGAGCGCCTGATGCCTCACATCACCATCGACTACTCCGCCGGACTCGAAGACGCCTTCGACAGCCGGGGCTTCGCCGCAGAGCTGCACCCGCTGATCGCCCGGACGATCAGCACCTCGACCGCGGCCTGCAAGACCAGGATCCGCCGGGTCGAGGAGACGCTGGTCGGGGAGGGGGCGGTCGACGGGGCGGTCGTCCACATCCTCATCGCCATCGTGGCCGGCCGAACACCGGAGGTGCGGGCGCAGCTCACCGAGTCCGTCCTCGCGCTGCTCGACGAGCATCTCAAGCCGGCCGACGGCCTCCGGATCGACGCCTCGGTGGAGACCCGTGACCTCGACGCCTCGTACCGCAGGAACTGATCCCCCGGCCCGTTCCCCGGTGGCGGCCGCCCGTCACGGCTGCCGCTGCGGGGGGACGGCGGGCGCCCCGGCGATCAGCGTCCCGAGCCGGGTGAGCAGCTCGCCGAACGGGCCGTCCGGGGGCTCCTGTTCGAGGACCCGCAGCACGACGGAGGCCAACTTCTGGTCGTACGCGGCGCTCACGGCGGCCAGCGCCGCGAAGTCGTGCACCAGCTGGAGTTCCAGCTCGGCGCGGGGGACGCGCTTGCCGTCCAGCCAGAGCAGCGCCGTCGCCTCGGCGAGCGACACCCAGGTGCGTACCACCAGCTCCAGCCGGGCGGACGGGACCTCGACCCCGAGGTGGGCGAGTATCTGCTCGTACGCGGCCTGCCGCACCCCGTCGATCATCGCGTTGGTGGTGGAGGAACCGGCCGCCGGGCCGCCCCGCATGAGCGCGGAGAAACCGGGCCCGTGGTCCTCCACGAAGTCGAAGAACCGGACCATCACCCTCAACAGGCGGGTGCCCAGCGGCCCTTCGTGCGGCTCCAGGAACCGGTCGGCCAGCTCGTCGGCGGCCCGGCGCAGCGCGGCCTCGTACAGGCTCTGCTTGCCGGGGAAGTAGTGGTACACCAGCGGGCGGGAGATGCCCGCGGCGGCGGCGATCTCGTCGATCGACACCTCGTCGGGGGAGCGGCTGCTGAACAACTCCAGTGCGACGCCGATCAACTGCTGTCTGCGCTCGTCGACACCCATTCGGCGCCGCACCCCGGTGGTCATGCGAACAGCCTAACCGGGGTGCGGCGGACGGCGGGACCGGCCCGGCCAACCTACAGATCGAGGACCAGCCGCCCGCCCCGGCACCGGGAGACGCAGATCAGCATCGAGTCGGCGCGCTCCGCGTCCGTCAGCAGCTCGTCCCGGTGGTCGATCTCGCCGTCCAGCACCCGCTGTTGGCAGGTGCCGCAGAAGCCCTGCTCGCAGGAGTACGAGACATGGGGCAGCTCCTCGCGCACCGCCGCCAGCACCGACTGCCCGGCCGCCACGGACACCGTCCGGCCCGAGCGCGCCAACTCCACCTCGAAGGCGCCCGGGGCGGCGCCGGTGTCCGTGTCCGGCCCGGTGGCCGCGAACCGCTCCAGGTGGAGGGTGCACCCGTCCGGCAGGGCGGCGGCGACCGCGTCCATCAGGGGGCCGGGGCCGCACACGTACACGGCCGTCCCCGGCGCGAGCGCGGCGAGCTCACCGGCCACGTCCGGGTGCCCGGCGGTGTCCTGCGGGACGACCGTCACCCGGTCCCCGTCCGCGCCGAGCTTCTCGATCTCGTCGAGGAAGGGCATGGCGGCCCGCGACCGGCCCCCGTACAGCAGCCGCCAGGGCGCCCCGGACGCGGCGACCGCCCGCAGCATGGGCAGGACCGGGGTGATCCCGATGCCGCCCGCGACGAAGAGGTAGCCGTCCGCCTCCACCAGCGGGAAGCGGTTGCGGGGCGCCCGGACGCCGACCTCCTCGCCCTCGTGGAGCTGGGCGTGCACCTCCCGGGAACCGCCCCGCCCGTCCTCGGCCAGCCGGACCGCCACCGTGTACGTCCCCGGGTCCGCCGGGTCGCCGCAGAGGCTGTACTGCCGGACCGCACCGGAGGGCAGCACCAGGTCGAGATGGGCGCCCGGCTCCCACCGGGGCAGCCCGGGCCCCTCCAGCCGCAACTGGACGACCCCCTCGGCGGGCGAGGTCCGCTCGGTGACCAGCAGCCGCCGGGTGGTGGTGGCGCCGCGCCCCGACCGCCCGGAGGTGGGTTCCTCCAGCGCGGGCATCGGCCAGAGCGGTGAGGCGGCGACGCGCTTGCGCAGCGCACGCCGGACGAGCAGTGCGGCGCCGGCACCGGTGACCAGCAGTGCGGTGCGGGGCAGGGGCATGGGCATGGTCAGTGGGTTCCCGTCGTACGGGCCTCGGCGGCGAGCGCCGCGGGCGAGCGGGCGAGGTAGTCGACGGCCTGGGCGGTGCTGCCCGTCCGCGAGGGGTGGTAACGGCGGCTCAGGTAGTCCGGGACCGACCGCAGGATGTCCCCGGCCGGGGGCAGCGTGCCCCGCCTGCCGCCGGCGTGGAACGCCCGGAGCGACGCCCGGCCGCCGGGCAGCCCCGGGTCGTTCGCCACGAAGAAGCGGACCCCGCGTTGCCAGAGGAAGACCAGCGCGGAGAAGGCCGTCGCCCAGGTCCGTACCCGGCGCCGGTAGCCGCCGTCCACGTGGCAGAACACCTCGAAGGCCACCGAGCGGTGCTCGACCTCCTCGGCGCCGTGCCAGCGCAGCAGGTCCAGCATCGTGGGATCGGCGCCGAGCCGGTCCAGGGCGTCGGCGTTGAGTATCCAGTCACCGAGGAACGCCGTGTAGTGCTCGATCGCCGCTATCGTCGCGACCCGCTCCTTGAGCCACCACTCCCGGGCCCGCCCGGGCGGCAGGGTCCGGTCTCCGAGCAGCTTCTCGAAGAACCAGTCCACCTGCGCGGTGTACGGCGTCGGATCGATCCCCAGCCGCTTCAGGTGCGGCAGCACGTCGTCGTGCGCCTGCGAGTGCACGGCCTCCTGGCCGATGAACCCGATGACGTCCGCGCGGAGCCGTTCGTCGCGGATGTACGGCAGCACCTGCCGGTACACATGGATGAACCAGCGCTCCCCGGCCGGCAGCAGCAGATGGAGGACGTTGATCGTGTGGGCGGCGAACGGGTCGCCGGGCACCCAGTGCAGCGGGGTGCGCTCCCAGTCGAACGCGACGTTGCGGGGCTTGAGCGGCGTCCGCTCCGAAGTGACCGCCGCCGGCTGCTTGTTGGACATGGTGTCAATGTACTGACGGGTACGGCACAGGAACAGACGCGTGCACGCCCTTCCTCGTCCGGATCGGCTCCCCGGTCTCACGGGGCGGGCCCCGGCCCGCAGCGGTACGAAACCGCGCGGACCGGGGCCCGGTCGCCCAACGGCCCTGTCAGGGGGCGTACTTGTAGCCCACCCGCCGGACGGTCTGGATCGACTGACGGTGCTGGGCGCCGAGCTTGCGGCGCAGCCGGGCGACGTGGACGTCCACGGTCCGGCCGTCGCCGACGTGACCGTAACCCCAGACGGTGGTCACCAACTGGTCGCGGGTGTGCACCCGGTGGGGGTGCGCGACCAGGTGGGAGAGGAGCTCGAACTCCAGGTAGGTGAGGTCGAGCGCCACACCGTCCACGGTCGCGATGCGCCGGGTGGAGTCGATGAGCACCGGACCGTCCGGCGCGGACGCGGCGGGAGCCTCGCGCACCACGGCCTGCGGGACGAGCGCGCCCTGCGGGAGCGCTCCCGCGGCGAAGGGCCGGGCGTCCGGGAACGCGCCGGCGAGAGCGGCCTGCTGGTCGGCCGGTACGAGGACGAGGTAGCCGATCATCGGCGGCCGCCCCGGCAGGGTCGGCAGGGAGTGCTGCGGCGCGGGCAGCCAGGTGGCTCCCGGCGGCAGGAAGTCGGCCATGTCGGTGAGCCGGACGACGTCGTCACGGTCGACGGCACGGAGCCGGCGGTTGGGGGAGTGGGTGCGAGCGGTGGTGGTGGCCGCAGCGGGGGCCGCCGAAGCCGCGGTGGCGGCGGAGGCGGAGAGAGTACGGGCGTTCGCCATGAGGGTCAGCTCTTTCGCGCGAGGAGTCGTCGAGGGACGTACGTCGTGCGCGCGGGCCGAAGACCGGGGTGAGCGGCTTTAGAGGGCCTGCGCGTTCCTCGCGCGGCAACACACCCGGTCGAAGTCGTGGTGCTGACGGGAAGGCCAGAACGGCTCAAGGTCGCTGCGACCCGATGAGGTGTACTGGAGACCGGCCATGGGCCCATTGAAGCAGAGAATGCGGCGCGGCAGCAGTCTCCTCTCACCCGTCGATACGGACCCTTTGCCCACCGCGCCCCGCCCCGTGCCCCCGGGAGCCGCCCGCACCCGTCCTGACCTGGCCCGACTCCTCAGCCCACCAGCCGCTTCCGCCAGTCGGGCAGCGGCAGTTCGACGGCCTTCGACGGATTGCCGTCCCACTCCACGGTCAGTCCGGCGTCCCGGAGCGCCGCCACCACCTCGCCGCCGACCGCGGTGGTGGTCTCCTCGGAGTCGTCGAACCCGCCGTAGTACAGCGCGAGTCCGTGGCCCGCCGCCGCGCTCGCGGTGCCCTGGGAGTGGAAGAAGACGAAACCGCGCGCCGACTCGTCCTCCGCCCACACCTCCCCCATCCCGCAGGAACGGCAGCAGGTGAAGTTCTGCCGGGCGGTCAGACCGGCCGCCCCCAGGGCGGCGAACGCGCGCTCCAGCCGGTCGGCGTCGCTCTCCCCCGTCCACCCCTCCTGCTCCACCACCCGCTCCAGCCAGAGCCGCTCGACGACCTCCCGCGCCTGCTCCTGGGTGACCGGCGACACCCCGTCCTTCGTCAGGCAGTCGGCCGCCCACCCGGTCAGCGTCTCCACCGTGCCGAACCCGCCGCGCAGTTCACCCCGGACGGCCTTCTCGAGGCGCGCCAGGACCTCCGGTTCCGGAGCCGGTACGGGCTCCGCCTCGGGCAGCCCCAGCAACTCCCAGCCGATCCCCGCGTCCCAGTCGTCCTCCTGCCGCGCCCATCCGGCCATGACCTCGGCGACCCGCTCCGCGGCGGACATCCCGGCCCGGTAGTGGTCGGCCGGGCCGCCCGCGCGGTACTCCAGCTCGTACGGGCCGTCCCCCTCCTGCCAGACCTGCACGAACTGTCCGGGGCGGTCCGGCACCCGCTGCACCACCAGGAACCGGTTCTTCGGCCCGCCGATCCCGAGCACCAGGTCCGTCAACTCGTCCGCCGTGGGGCGCGTGTACGACTGTGCCCCCTCGGTCTTCACCTTGATCTCCAGCATGCCGCCACTCTGGCACGTACCACCGACAGCGCCCCGCCCGCTCGGCGAGCACTGGGGTCAGCGGGTCCACGTCGTGGCCGAGGACCAGTGCGCGCTGAGGCTCCACCTGGACGGGTACGGCACGCTGCCGACCGCGTGAGGGGCGCCTCGGCAACTCCCGTGCTCCCGTCCTCCGGTGCTCGGTCCTCCCGCGCTCGTCCTCCGTACTCCCGCGCAGCCGTGCTCCCGTACGTACGACGAGAAGGCGCCCACCGGAAAACCGGCGGGCGCCTTCTCGTCGTACGGGGAGGTGCGGGGGATCAGCCCTGGTCGGCCTTCTCCAGCGCGGTGCAGCAGGTGTCGACGATCAGCCGCGTGACGACGTAGGGGTCGACGTTGGCGTTCGGGCGACGGTCCTCGATGTAGCCCTTCTGGTCCTGCTCGACCTGCCACGGGATACGGACCGAGGCGCCGCGGTTGGAGACGCCGTAGCTGTACTCGTTCCACGGGGCGGTCTCGTGCAGACCGGTCAGACGCTCGTCGATGCCGGCGCCGTAGTTCTTGACGTGGTCGAGCGGCTTCGAGCCCTCGCCCAGCGACTCGCACGCGGTGATGATCGGGTCGTAGCCCTCACGCATCGCCTTGGTGGAGAAGTTGGTGTGCGCACCGGCGCCGTTCCAGTCGCCCTTGACCGGCTTCGGGTCGAGGGTGGCGGAGACGTTGAAGTCCTCGGCGGTGCGGTAGAGCAGCCAGCGGGCGATCCACAGCTGGTCGGAGACCTCCAGCGGGGAGAGCGGGCCGACCTGGAACTCCCACTGACCGGGCATGACCTCGGCGTTGATGCCGGAGATGCCGAGACCGGCCTTGAGGCAGTTGTCGAGGTGCTTCTCGACGATCTCGCGGCCGAAGATCTCGTCGGCGCCGACACCGCAGTAGTAGCCGCCCTGCGCGGCCGGGAAGCCGCCCTCGGGGAAGCCGAGCGGACGGTGGCCCGCGAAGAAGGTGTACTCCTGCTCGATGCCGAAGATCGGCTCCTGAGAGGCGAAGCGCTCGGCCACCGGGCGCAGCGCGGCACGGGTGTTGGTCGGGTGCGGCGTCATGTCGATGTTGAAGACCTCGCACAGCACGAGGACGTCGTCACCGCCGCGGATCGGGTCCGGGCAGGTGAAGACCGGCTTCAGTACGCGGTCGGAGGCGTGGCCCTCGGCCTGGTTCGTGCTCGAACCGTCGAAGCCCCAGATGGGCAGCTCCGCGCCGTCGGCCATGATCCGCGTCTTCGAACGCAGCTTGGCGGTCGGCTCGGTGCCGTCTATCCAGATGTACTCAGCCTTGAACGTCACGGAAGCCATCCTTTGGGGGTGCTGCGAGGTCTATGCGCGCAGCTTGGCAAGACGCGATTTCCCATCCGTTGCCCCAATGTGAACCCCGTGTTACCAACGTTTTCCGCGCATGAACCCCGTCACAGCCACCGGCCGCACCGCCCTCCGGCGCCCCCGGCCGTACGGGGACGAGCCGCGACGGCGGCCGCGTGCCCCGCCGTCCGCACGCCCCGGCGGGCTCGTCGTATACGGGGCCGCACTCGTGGGCCGTACCCGGACCGGGCCGCACACTGGTACCCATGACGACTTCCGCGACCCCCCTGCGCATCGGACTGCTCGGTACCGGACCGTGGGCCCGCAAGACCCACGCCCCCGCCCTCGCCGCCCACCCCGGCGTCGAGCTGAGCGGGGTGTGGGGCCGCCGCCCCGAAGCGGCGACCGCCCTCGCCGACGACCACGGAGTCCCGGCCTTCACCGGGGACGACGGCCTCGACGCGCTGCTCGCCGCCAGCGACGCCGTCGCCGTCGCGCTGCCGCCGGACGTACAGGCCCCGCTCGCCGCCCGGGCCGCTGCCGCCGGATGCCACCTCCTGCTCGACAAGCCGGTCGCCACCACGGCGGCCGGCGCCCACGAGGTCGCCGAGGCCGCCGCCCGGGCCGGCGTCGCCTCCGTCGTCTTCTGCACCCTGCGCTTCGCCCCCGCGACGGCCGCCTGGATCGCCGAACAGGCGGCGCTGGAGGGGTGGTTCACCGCACGCGGCCAGTGGCTCGGCGCGCTCTACGCCCCCGGATCCACCAGCGAGTACGCCGCCTCCCCGTGGCGCAGCGACAAGGGCGGCCTCTGGGACGTGGGCCCGCACGTCCTCTCCGTACTCCTCCCGGTCCTCGGCGACGTGACCGAACTGACCGCCGTCCGGGGCCCGTCCGACACCGCGCACCTGGTGCTCCGCCACACCTCCGGCGCCTCCAGCACCGCCACCCTCGGCCTCGCCGCCCCGCTCGGCGCGGCCGGCACCGACATCGAACTCCGCGGCGAGCACGGCGTCGCCACCCTGCCCCGCTGGGGCGGCGCCCTGGACGCCTTCGCCGGAGCCGTCGACGCGCTGGCGGAAGCCGTACGCACCGGAGAACCGCACCCCTGCGACGTACGGTTCGGGACGCGCCTGACCGAGCTGCTCGCGGAAGCGGAGGCGCAGATGGGCCCGGCGGACCGCGCCTGAGTCCCTGCGGGACCGGCGCCCGGGTTCAGCCGCCGTCGCTGCCGCCGTCGTTGTCGCCGTCGCGCGACAGGCGGCCGGGGAGGTCGGTGAGCCGCTCGACGCGGAACACCGTCCCGTCGGCCGCCGGCGACGGCCCACCCGTGACGAAGCCGATGCCGCGGTCCAGCCAGATGCCGGTGAGCCCGGCGAGGTTCGCCGCGTGCACGTCACTCGACAGCATGTCGCCCACGTTGGCCGCCCGCGCGGGGTCCGTCCCCATCCACGCACAGGCGGCGGCATAGGCCGCGGGCTTGGCCACACCGAGCTCGGCCGGGGTCAGCACCGCCTCGAAGTAATCCAGGAGACCGAAGCGGGCGAGCTTGGCGCGCTGCTGCGCGGGGTCCCCGTTGGTGAGGACCGCCAGCCGCGGTGCCCGGGGCAGCGCCTTCAGGGCCTCCAGGCACGGCTCGACGTCGGGATAGGTCTCCCAGGACTTCTCGAACGCGGCGAGGTAGCGGCCCTCGATCCAGGCGTCCAGCAGCCCGGGGTCCTCCGGAACCGGCTCGCCGAGCAGCGGCAGGAACGAACGCGCCCTGCGCCGGTGGTGCTCGGCGAAGGAGCACGCACCGGCCAGGTACTCCCGCATGTGGCGCGCCTCCAGTGCCCACCACGCCGCGGCCAGCTCCTCCGGCGGAGCCGTCGCGCCCGGCGCGTCCCGGACGATCCGGTCGATCGTCCCCCAGACCGCGTTGCGGTGATCGACCAGAGTCCCGTCCGGATCGAGGAAGATCACATCAGTCATGGCGTGATCATCCCGTGGCGCCCGGGTCCGGGGGACCGATGCCGGGATACTCCTGGCGGAACACGCCGACGTGACAGCCGATGCTCCGAAGCCGGGCTCACCCCGTACGCCCCAACGCCTCCCGTACCGCCTCCTGGGAGCGCCCCACCACGGCCGTGCCGTCGTCCGCGGTGATGATCGGCCGCTGTATCAGCGCCGGTTCGGCACAGAGCGCCCCGATCCAGCGGTCGCGTTCCGCCGTCTCCCGGGGCCAGTCGCCGATCCCCAGCTCCTTCGCCAGGGCCTCCCCGGTCCGGGTGATGTCCCACGGCTCCAGCCCGAGCCGGTCCAGCACCGCCCGGATCTCGTCCGGCGTCGGCACGTCCTCCAGGTACCTGCGCACGGTGTATGACGCCCCCTCCGCGTCCAGCAGGGAAACAGCGCTCCGGCACTTCGAGCAACGCGGATTGATCCAGATCTCCATGGGGCCGAGGATACGGCGCAAGAGTCTCGGAGCAAGGGCTGAAATCCCCTCTGGCCAGGGGCGATTGTCAGTGCGAGGCGGTAAAATGGAGGTAGTTCGTGAGGGTTCCACCACCGCGCCAGGAGGTTGCTGATGGCCGTTGCCGCAGTCACGACCAAGCCGCTCGACCCGACGCTCCACGCCCCGTTCCTACCGATGCAGCCGTTCGCCGCTCCCCATCCCAAGAAGAGGCTCCCGGCGGGCCGCCCCCGTGAGTGGTACGTCGCCCACAACCGCCGGCTGAAGGCCATGCGGCTGACGATCGCCCTGCTCGACTCCGGCGTCTACCAGCCCTCCAGCGCCAGCAACCGCCGCATACGCCGCGCCGCCGAGCGCCTCGGCATCCACCGGCCGTCCGACCTCACCTGCCGCATGGTCCGCACGCTGATCCGCCACGGCCGCTGACCTCGGCCGGACGGCTCCGCTCCACAGAAGCCCGCGCCCCGTGTCCCCGGCTCTCCGGGGGCGCGGGGCGCGGGTTTTCGAGCCGTCGGCCGGTTGTCGGTGGCGGCTGGCAGACTCCCCGCATGTCACTCGCCGCCCCGACCTTCGACCACTGGTGCGCCCTGGACGGGGCCGCCGCACTCCGTCACGCCGAGGAAGCCGCCCGGCACGTGGGCGGCACCCTGACCGAGTGGGAGAGCGACCCGGCGCGGGGCCGGGTCCCGCACCGCGCGGTGATCGAGCGGGACGGGCAGGGGTTCGCCCTGATACCCGGCGGCGAGGTGCGCGTCGGATTCGACCTGGCCGCGTGGAGCCCGAGCCCCGGGCAACTCGCCTCCTACCGCGAGGAGTCCCTCGCGGGCGGCTTCGGCTTCGACGCAGACCTCTCCACCCACCTGGCCGGGGTCCTGACCCCCCGCCGCACCGTCACCCTCCCCACCGTCCTCATGGCGGTGGAGGCCGAGCCGCTGCCCGACGTACCGCGCGAGGTCCCCGGCCTGCTCGCCGCCCGGGGCCTGCGCCCGCCCACCCCCGACGAGTGGGAGCACGCCTGCGGCGCCGGCGCCGGGACCCTGTTCCGCTGGGGCGACACGTACCCGGCCGACTGTTCCCCGTACGGAGGGGGGCCCGGCCCGCACCGCCTGCCCAACGCCTTCGGCCTGCGCATCGGCCACGACGTGTACGAGGCGGAGATGACCGGCGACCCCGCCCGCGTCCACGGCGGCGACGGCGGCGAGGCCGTCTGCGGCGGCTACGGCACCTTCCTCGGCTGGCTGCCCCTGGCCACCGCCCACCACAACCCCGGGATCGCGGAGTTCCTGCACTCGCCCGACGGCGAGGACCTGTACGAGGACTTCTCCGTCCGGCCGGTCATCGAGCTGGGCTGACGGGGGCCTGGGCCGGCAACGACCGGCGGACGAACGAAAGGAGCGTTGCCGCCACCCGCCGAGGGGTGGAGGCAACGCTCCTTTTCGATCGGAAGCCGTCCCGGGGAGACCGGGAGCCGCTTCTTAGAGGTCGAAGTACAGCTCGAACTCGTGCGGGTGCGGCCGCAGCTGGATCGGGGCGATCTCGTGGGTGCGCTTGTAGTCGATCCACGTCTCGATCAGGTCGGTGGTGAAGACACCGCCGGCCTGGAGGTACTCGTTGTCCTGCTCCAGCGCCTCGAGGACGGCCGGCAGCGAGGTCGGGACCTGCTGGACGTTGGCGTGCTCCTCGGGAGCCAGCTCGTACAGGTCCTTGTCGATCGGCTCGGCCGGCTCGATCTTGTTCTTGACGCCGTCGAGGCCGGCCATCAGGAGCGCCGCGAACGCGAGGTACGGGTTCGAGGACGGGTCCGGGGCGCGGAACTCGACGCGCTTGGCCTTCGGGTTCGAGCCGGTGATCGGGATGCGCATCGCGGCGGAGCGGTTGCGCTGCGAGTACACCATGTTGACCGGGGCCTCGAAGCCGGGGACCAGGCGGTGGTACGAGTTCACCGTCGGGTTGGTGAAGGCCAGCAGCGACGGGGCGTGCTTGAGGATGCCGCCGATGTAGTAGCGGGCCATGTCCGACAGGCCGGCGTAACCCTGCTCGTCGTAGAAGAGCGGCGAGCCGCCCTGCCACAGCGACTGGTGCACGTGCATGCCCGAGCCGTTGTCGCCGAAGATCGGCTTCGGCATGAAGGTCGCGGTCTTGCCGTTGCGCCAGGCGACGTTCTTCACGATGTACTTGAAGAGCATCAGGTCGTCGGCCGCGGCGAGCAGCGTGTTGAACTTGTAGTTGATCTCGGCCTGGCCGGCGGTGCCGACCTCGTGGTGCTGGCGCTCGACCTGGAGGCCGTTCTTGTCCAGCTCCAGGGAGATCTCGGCACGCAGGTCGGCGAAGTGGTCGACCGGCGGGGTCGGGAAGTAGCCGCCCTTGTAACGGACCTTGTACCCGCGGTTGTTCTCGACCGCACCGGTGTTCCAGGCGCCGGCCTCGGAGTCGATGTGGTAGAAGCTCTCGTTCGCCGACGTCTGGAAGCGGACGTTGTCGAAGACGTAGAACTCGGCCTCGGGACCGAAGTAGGCGGTGTCGGCGAAGCCGGTGGAGGCGAGGTACGCCTCGGCCTTCTTGGCCACGTTCCGCGGGTCACGGCTGTACTGCTCGCCGGTGATCGGGTCGTGGATGAAGAAGTTGATGTTGACCGTCTTGTCGCGGCGGAAGGGGTCCACCCGGGCGGTCGACAGGTCGGCGCGGAGCGCCATGTCGGACTCGTGGATGGCCTGGAAGCCGCGGATCGACGAACCGTCGAAGGCGAGTTCCTCGGCCGGGTCGAAGCTCGCTGCCGGGATGGTGAAGTGCTGCATCACACCGGGCAGGTCGCAGAAGCGGACGTCGATGAACTTCACGTCGTTGTCCGCGACGTACTTCTGCACTTCGTCGGCGTTCTGGAACATCCAACTCCTCCTACTCCCGGCCCGGAGGGACGGGGTTGTAGCTCGTGTGTGTCGCCAGTGCGGTGGCGCACGTTGAGGGCGACCTTAGGCAGACGGGATTTCCCAAGCATGACCCATTTGTTTCGCCCAAGTTAACCGGGCGCGCGGTGGGGGACACCCCAACGCCTCATCCCGTGCCCCGGGCGCCAGGAAGCAAACCCGCTCGCAGTACCGTGGTCGGGTGGACAACAGGCAAGCAATCGGATCGTGGCTCTCCGGCCCCCAGGCCGCCGCCGAGGACATGGGCGTCGACTTCGGCTACCGGGGCAAGCGCCTCGGGCTGCCCGAGGAGGGCCCGGGGTCGGTGGCCCCGCTCGGCCGCCGCTTCGGCGCGATCTTCATCGACTGGGCGCTCTGCCTGGTGATCGCATACGGGCTCATCGCTCCCGGTGACCAACAGGCCGCCGGTAACTGGGCGTTGCTCGTCTTCCTGGTCATGAGCTTCCTCACCGTCGGCACCCTCGGCTTCACTCCCGGCAAGCGTCTGCTGCGCCTGCGGGTCGTCTCCCAGGACGGTGGACGGTTCGGTCTGGTGCGCGTCCTCGTACGGAGCGTGCTGCTCGTCCTGGTGATCCCGGCCCTCATCTGGGACCGTGACGGGCGCGGACTGCACGACCGGCTCTCCCGGTCCGTCCAGGTCCGCCTCTGACCCTCCCCGGGGGCCCCGGCGGCACCGCGGCGAGACCCCGGTGGCACCCCGGCCCGGTACCGGTTCCGGAACCCCGGGAAAAGGGGCCGAGGGCGTTCCGCCATCCGGACAACCGCATCCGTACGATGACCCGGCCCGTTCACCATGTGGACCCCCGGGGGTGCGCGGGGCCGAGACCGGCCCCGTGAAGCCGGTACGCGCACCGCCACCGCGCCGCCGACGCCTCACCCGGCCCCGCGCACCGACCCCGCGCACCGACCCCGCACCACCCGCACGCGAAGAGGGGCGGCCCCGACCGGTCAGGTCGGGGCCGCCCCCCTTGTGTGAGGTGTGACGTCTGGGCGCGGACCGCGCGATGCGGTGTGCCGCGCCCGCGCGGCGAGAAAAGTGGAGCGGACCGCCCTACGAGGTGGTGGTCCTACGAGGTACTGGTGCTACGCGGTACCGGTCAGCGCATCTTTCCGCCGCGCGGCATCCGCATCCCCTTGGGCATGGGCCCCTTCGGGAGCGGCATGTTGCTCATCAGGTCGCCCATCGCCCGCAGCCGGTCGTTGGCCGCCGTGACCTGCGGTCCGCTGAGGATGCGCGGGTACTTCAGCATCTTGGTGCGCACCTTCTTCAGCGGCACCTGGCCCTCGCCGTCGCCCACGATGATGTCGTGCACGGGGACGTCGACGACGATGCGCGCCATCCGCTTCTTCTCGGCGGCCAGCAGGCTCTTCACCCGGTTCGGGTTGCCCTCGGCCACCAGCACGATGCCGGCCTTGCCGACCGCGCGGTGGACGACGTCCTGGCTGCGGTTCATCGCGACCGCCGGAGTGGTGGTCCAGCCGCGCCCGATCCGGTCCAGCACCGCTGCCGCGGCACCGGGCTGGCCCTCCATCTGACCGAAGGCCGCGGCCTCCGCGCGCCGTCCGAAGACGATCATCATCGCGAGGACGGCCAGGACGAAGCCCAGGATGCCCAGGTAGAGCGGGTGACCGATCGCGAAACCGATCGCGAGGATCACGCCGAAGACGACGATTCCCAGCCCCGCGAGCACGAGGCCGATCTTCGGGTCCGACCGCCGGGTCATCTTGTAGGTCAGGGCGATCTGCTTGAGCCGCCCCGCGTTCTCGGCGCTGTCCGCGCCTTCAGTGTTTGCCTTCCTCGCCATGTACAGAAGTTTACGTGGCCGAGGAACGGTGCTCCGCAACGGCCTCCAGTACGTGCTGGGCCTCGACCCGGTCCTTGGCGCGGCGGCGGTCCTCCAGGACCGCGGTCCAGGCGTTGCGGCGGGCGGTGCGCTGGCCGCTGCTCAGCAGCAGCGACTCCACGGCGCGGAGAGCGTGGGTGACGGTCGGAAGGGTGTGGGCACGTACCGGCGCGGCCTGCATCGTCTGTTCCCTCTCGGGGCGGTCCGCGTACGGCGCGGAACGGGGTGCGGGAAACGGGCGCGACAGCGGGTTCGGCCACTGGGGCCCGCGGAACCCGGGGTCGCTGATCTGGAACTGCTCCGGGGCCGGGATCACTGGCTCCGGGACCCGGGGTCACTGCTCTGGGACCAGGGTCACATCCCGGTGTTACCAGGGCATGACCGGTCGGTCAAACACCAATGAAACCTTGATGCGGGCCGTGCGCACGCCGAGGCGGCCCATACGCGTCCCCCACCTGCGGGGAGCGTACGGGCCGCCGCGCGCGGGCGGTTACCGCCCGGTAATGCCTTGTGCTCGGATTCACACGGACGCGGTGTGCGCGCCCGTTCCGGCGGCGGCCGCGTCGCGGGCCGCCATCGCCTGCTGGAAGAGGCGCCCGGCGCGGTACGAGGAACGGACCAGCGGGCCCGACATCACACCGGAGTACCCGATCGCGTCGGCCTCGTCCTTCAGCTCCACGAACTCCTGCGGCTTCACCCAGCGCTCGACGGGGTGGTGCCGGACGGAGGGGCGCAGGTACTGCGTGATCGTGATCAGCTCGCACCCGGCGTCGTGCAGGTCCTGGAGCGCCTCGCTGACCTCCTCGCGGGTCTCGCCCATGCCGAGGATCAGGTTCGACTTGGTCACCAGACCGGCCTCGCGGGCCCGCGTGATGACCTCGAGCGAACGCTCGTACCGGAAGCCCGGGCGGATGCGCTTGAAGATCCGGGGGACCGTCTCGACGTTGTGCGCCAGCACCTCGGGGCGCGAGGAGAAGACCTCGGCCAGCTGTGCGGGCTCGGCGTTGAAGTCGGGGATCAGCAGCTCGACCTTGGTGCGGCCGGCCTCGCGGCCGTCCGTCAGCGCGTGGATCTGGCGGACGGTCTCCGCGTACAGCCACGCACCGCCGTCCTCCAGGTCGTCGCGGGCGACGCCGGTGATCGTGGCGTAGTTCAGGTCCATCGTGACGACGGACTCGCCGACCCTGCGCGGCTCGTCGCGGTCCAGCGCCTGCGGCTTGCCCGTGTCGATCTGGCAGAAGTCGCAGCGCCGGGTGCACTGGTCACCGCCGATGAGGAAGGTCGCCTCGCGGTCCTCCCAGCATTCGAAGATGTTGGGACAGCCCGCCTCCTGGCAGACCGTGTGCAGCCCCTCGCTCTTCACGAGCTTCTGCAGCTGGTTGTACTCGGGGCCCATCTTCGCCCGGGTTTTGATCCACTCGGGCTTGCGCTCGATGGGGGTCTGGCTGTTCCGGACCTCCAGGCGCAGCATCTTGCGCCCGTCGGGTGCGACAGCGGACACTCCGGCACTCCCCTTTGCTTTCACTGCATTGGAATCTTCGGCGAACACCAGGGTACGCCCGTCATTCGCACGGCCTTACGTCCGGCCAACCTGTGGCCGACGGGGGCTATTCCCCGTACGGCCGAACCACGTGGGCGGCGTACGCCCCGGGGGCCCGTACGACGGCCTCGGGGTCGCCGCCGGTCAGGCGGTGGCGGGAGCGGTCGCCACCTCGCGAGGCGCGAGCTCGGCGTTCTCCAGGACGTCGCGCAGGTGCTTCTCGACGACCGGGAGGGCCTCCGCGATCGTGAGGTCGCGCCCCAGCTCGTACGCGAGCGAGGTCACCCCCGCGTCGCGGATGCCGCACGGCACGATCCGGTCGAAGGAGGTGTTGTCCGGGTTCACGTTCAGCGCGAAGCCGTGCATGGTGACGCCCTTGGCGACCCGGATGCCGATGGCGGCCAGCTTGCGGTCCTCGCGGCGCTGCCCGGCGTTGGAGGGGGCGTACTCGGGGCCGTCGAGCCGCGGGTCGAACTCCTCGTCGGTCAGCCGGGGGTCGAAGTCCAGCGACAGGCCACCGAGCGACGGCCGCTGCTCGACCGGGTCGCCCAGCACCCAGACCCCGCTGCGCCCCTCGACCCGGCTGGTCGTCACGCCGAACTCGGCGGCGGCGCGGATCAGCGCCTCCTCCAGCCGGCGCACGTGCGCCACGACGTCGACGGGGCGCGGCAGCTTCTGGATCGGGTAACCGACGAGCTGGCCCGGACCGTGCCAGGTGATCTTGCCGCCGCGGTCCACGTCGATGACGGGGGTGCCGTCCAGCGGCCGCTCGCTGTCGGTGGTGCGCCGCCCCGCCGTGTAGACGGACTGGTGCTCCAGCAGCAGACAGGTGTCCGGGACGGTCTCCTCGAAGCGCGCGGCGTGCAGCTCGCGCTGCTTCTGCCAGGCCTCCGTGTACTCGACGGCCTCCGGGCCGAAACCCAGCCGGACAAATCGCAGCTCGCTCACGGCGATGCCTCCCTACTCGTGGTGACAGGGAGCCGGAGGGGTGCCTTCCGCCCGTCGTCACCGTGCACTGATCGCGGTCACCGTCCACACTGATCGCGCCCGAATCACTGTACGACCGTCCAGGACCGGACGGTCCGGCAGGTCGTTTCGTCAGCGTGATCGGTACTCCTCACACGATCGGATGAACGTGGAGCGAACGCCGCCGGGGCCGCTCCTGGGGCCGCTAAATTCGCGCCGTTCCCCAAGGGCTGCCACGCCCGGCCCAGGCAAGGCAGGAGACCGCACCGCAGATGTCGGAACGACCCCCGCAGCGCACCCCGCACCCCCCGAACCGCAGACTCGCCGCACTCATCGCGGAGGCCGGCTTCTCCCACGCGGGCCTGGCCCGACGGGTGGACCAGCTGGGGCTGGAGCACGGCCTCGACCTGCGGTACGACAAGACCTCGGTGACCCGCTGGCTGCGCGGCCAGCAGCCGCGCGGAACCACCCCCGCCCTGATCGCCGAGGTGTTCACCCGGCGCCTCGGCCGCCGGCTCACCGCCCAGGACCTCGGCCTGGACGCCTGCGCGCCCGTCTACGCCGGCCTGGAGTTCGCCTCGACCCCGGCCGAGGCCGTCGACATCGTCAGCGGACTCTGGCGCAAGGACTCGGGCAACCAGGCGGACCTCCGCAAGATCGCCTTCACCCCGGCCGGGCTGGTGGTTCCCAGCCGGGACTGGCTGATCGGCCAGGCCGACGAGTCCGTCTCCCGGGGCGACCACCCGGCCCCGGCCACCGGCGCCGCAGGAGGCCAGGGACCCCACGGCGAGGGTGCCCGGCCGGGACGGCCCGGCGCCGCCCCCGCCGGCGGCCCGCTCCGGGACGCGCGGGCGGGCACCCGGACGGGCACCCTCCCCGGACCGGGCGGCGCCGCTAGCCCCGGAGCGGGCACGCCCGGAGCACCCGGAGCCCAGGCCCCCGGGACCCCCGTCGGGGGCGCCTGGATCGGCGGCCGGCGCCCCGCCCCGGGCCACGCGCCCGCCCCGGGCCACACCCACGCCCCCGACGGGAGTACGGGTACGGCCCCCGCAGGAACCCCGCGCCCCGCGGTGCCCCGCCAGCGGCAGACCGAGCGGGCGTCCGGCCAGCGCGTCGGCAACGGCGACGTGGCGGCCCTGCGCTCGGTCGGTGAACTCTTCCGCTCGCTCGACCACGCCTACGGCGGCGGACACGCCCGCCAGGCCCTGATCCGGTACCTGGAGCACGAGACCGAGCCGATGCTCCGGGGCAACTACACCGAGACGACCGGCCGCCGGCTCTTCGCGGCGGCGGCCGACCTGACCAGGCTGGCCGGCTGGACCTCGTACGACATCGCCGCGCACGGACTGGCCCAGCGGTACTTCGTCCAGGCCCTGCGGCTCGCCCAGGCCGCCGGGGACCGGGCGTACGGCAGCTATGTGCTGATCACGATGAGCCGGCAGGCGGTCTACCTCGGGCACGGCCGTGAGGCCGTCCAGCTCGCCCGGGTGGCCCAGCAGGGGGTGGGCTCCGCCGCGCCCCCGGCCGTCCAGGCGCTGCTGCACGCGGTGGAGGCGCGCGGGCACGGCGTACTCGGGGACGCGCGGGCGAGCGCCGTCTCGCTGGCGCGCGCGGAACGCGCCCTGGAGGCCGCCCGCCCCGGCGACGAGGCGCCGCACTGGGCCCGGAACTTCGACGAGGCCCAGCTCGCCGACGAGTTCGCGCACTGCCACCGGGACCTCCAGCAGTACCGGGCCGCCGCCCTGCACGCCGAGCGCTCGCTCCAGCTGCGCGCGCCCGCGTACGCCCGGAGCAGGCTCTTCTGCCGGGTCGTCCTCGCCTCCGCCCGGCTCGGGCTCGGCGAACTCGACCAGGCGTGCCTGCTGGGTGCCGAGGCGGCCCAGCAGGCACGGGAGATGCGGTCGGTCCGGGCGACGGAGTACGTCCGCGAGTTCGAGCGCAAGCTGGAGCCCTACCGCGACGCGGCGGCGGTGCGCGGGTACCGCGAGCAGATCGCGGCCCTCGGCTGAGGGACGCGACCCGGCCCCGCCGTGACGGGGGAGGTGCTCAGGCGGCCCCCGACAGCGTGGTCCCCGGCTCCGGCAGGAACCCGGACCCCGCCCGGAGGTCGGCCAGGATCGCCTCCGCCGCCCGTCGGCCCGAGTGCAGGGCGCCCCGCAGGGTGCTGGTGTCCCGGTGGTCGCCGCACACGTACAGCCCGGCGAGCACCCGCACCGGGCGGCTCGGATCGTGCGGCGGGGTCATCACCGGGACCGCCTCGGCGGTGTGATGGGTGGCCAGCAGCTCCCAGTCGTCCGTGGGCGTCCCGTACAGCGCCGCCAGGTGACCGCGCACCGCACGCTCCAGACCGGGCGGCGGAGTGCCGAGCACCGCGGAGGTGATCAGCGCGCGGCCCTCGGGCGCCCGGGTGGGGTCGATCTCGCTCATCACCGCCGAGTACGCGACCGGACCCGCCCCGCCCGCCTCCAGTACCAGTGAGGCGCCGGTCCGGGGAGCCTCAGGGGCCGTGTGGTGAACCACCGTCACCGGGTGGAAGCCGGGCACCCGCAGACCGGGCAGCAGCTCGGCGGCGGCCCCCGCGCCGGTGGCCACCAGCAGCGCACGGCAGCTCAGCTCGCCGTGCTCCTTGGTGCGCACGGACGTGGTGTCCGCGGCCGTCACCTGGACGTTCGTCCGCACGGTGTCCGGCGGCAGCGTGGACGCCAGCAGCTTCGGCAGCGCCGCCGAACCGCCCTCGGGAACCCGGAGCCGGCCGCGCGCCCAGTCGCGCAGGACCAGTTCCGCGATCCGGCTCGACACCCGCAGCTCCGGATCGCTCAGCAGGGCCGCGAGCAGCGGCCGGAGGAATCCGTCGACGGTACGGGCCGGCAGCCCGCGCGCCGCGAGGGCCGCCTCCGCCGCCCGGTCGGGCTTGGCCATGATGCGGGCCGTGGAGGTGTTGGCCAGCCGCGCCAGCGACGCCCCGAGCCGGGCACGGTCGAGGGCCTCGCCGACCGCCCCGCCCCGGCCCGCCGGAGCGGCCCGGTCGCCGCCCACGGGGGCGCTCGAACGGGCGCGCGCGGGTTTGAACGCGCCCCTGGTGCTTCGTACGCCACCGGCGCGATAGTGGCGCCCGGCGTTGTGGACCACGACCGCCGGATCGAACGCGCGGAGCACCAGGGGCGCCAGCCCCGGGATGTCCCCGAACTCCTCCGGCACACTGCCGAGCAGCGGACCGAGCCGGTCGAGCCGGAACCCGTCCACCTCGTCCGTGGCCAGTCTGCCGCCGACGCACGGTGTCGCTTCCAGCACGCTGACGCTCACCCCCGCCCGTACGAGAAGGTGGGCGGCTGACAGGCCGGCTGTACCGGCTCCGATGATGACCACGTCCGCGTGGTGTGCGGGCTTGCGCACATGCCCTCCCCGAGTCGTGCGAGCGGTGGGAGGCTCATGCCCCCGACTGACTCCCGGAATGCCCGAGTTCGCCAAAGAGGCTAGGAGGATGGCCGATACCTGGACAGTGGCCCGCGCGAACACACCGGTGCACGGGGTCGCACGGGCACCCGCGCACGTTCCCGGTGCACGTGCCCTGGGCACGGGCCCCTGCGCACCGGCCCGCGCACGGGTGCTCCGGGCGCCGGGAGACCTCAGCCCAGGGCCGCGCGGATCGCGCTGACGACGCCGGGGAAGGCGAAGGCGAAGCCGGAGCCCAGCAGCTTGCGCGGGACCACCCGCTGGCTGCCCAGCACGTCCTCCGCGAAGTCGCCCAGCGCGAGGCGGAGCGCCGGGGCGGGGGCCGTGAAGAGGGTCGGCCGGTGCAGCACCCGCCCCATCGCCGCCGTCACCTCCGCGTTGGTGACCGGATCGGGCGCGGTGAGGTTCACCGGCCCGGACAGGGCCTCCGTGTCGAGCAGATGGCGCAAAGCAGCGACGTGGTCGTGCAGCGCGATGAAGCTCCAGTACTGGCGGCCGTTGCCGAGCCGCCCGCCCAACCCGGCCTTGAACAGCGGGAAGAGCTTGCCCCAGGCGCCACCGCCCGAGGCGACGACCAGCCCGGTGCGCGCGTGCACGGTCCGGACGCCGGCCTCCTCGGCGGGCGCCGTGGCGGCCTCCCACTCCTCGCACACCGAGGGCAGGAACCCCTCGCCGGGAGGGGCGCTCTCGTCGACGGCGCGGTCACCGGTGTCGCCGTAGTAGCCGATCGCGGAACCCGAGACCAGGACCTTCGGCGGAGTGTCCAGGGAGGCGACGGCCTCCGCGACCGCAGCCGTGCCCAGCACCCGGCTGTCCCGGATCTCCTTCTTGTACGCCTCGGTCCACCGGTGGTCCCCGACCCCGGCACCCGCCAGGTGGACCACCGCGTCGCAGCCGACCAGCCCGGCCACGTCGACGTACCCCCGGTGCGGGTCCCACCGGACCTCGTCACCCGCCTTCGCGGGCCGGCGCACCAGGCGGACGACCTCGTGCCCGTCGGCCCGCAGCGAGCGCACGAGCGCCGCTCCGATGAGTCCGGTCGATCCGGTGACGGCGATACGGGAGTGCTCCATGGGCTCATCCTGCCCCATGGATCCTGACCGTGGATCGCCCGGACACGCATGGCACAGTGACGCCCATGTCCTCGCTCCGCCTTCACGCCATACGTCCGGCGCTGCCCTCCGACGAGCCCGCTCTCGCCGCGCTCGACCGGGAGACCTGGTCCACCCTGCACGCCGTGCAGCCCCGCCCGCAGCCGCCGTACCCGCCGTTCTTCGACGAGCGCCACTCGCCCCGCGACATCCTCGTCGCCGAGACGGTGCCGGAGACGGCGCCGGGAACCGTGCCCGAGACGGCTCCAGGAACCGTTCCGGAGGACGAGCGCGTCGCACGGGAGGCCCCGCGCGTGGCCGGATACCTCCGCCTGGTCGCGCCCACTCCGCTCGCCTGCCACCAGCACGTCCGGCAGATCCAGGGCCTCGCCGTCGACGGACGGGCGCGCGGGCTGGGCATCGGGCGGGCGCTGCTGCGCGCCGCGTTCACCGAGGCGCGCCGCCAGGGCGCCAACCGGATCACCCTGCGCGTCCTCGGCCACAACACGCCGGCCCGCGCGCTCTACGCCTCCGAGGGCTTCGCCGTGGAGGGCGTGCTGCCGGGCGAGTTCTTCCTGAACGGCGGGTACGTCGACGACGTGCTGATGGGACGCGCGCTCTGAAGGCCCGTGGCGAGGGCTGAGCGGCGTGTGAAGCCGCTCAGCCCTCGCCGAACCGCTCCCACAGCGCGGGCAGCCGCGCCGCCAGCACCTCGTCGTTCTCGAACGAGAAGGGCACCCCGGCCGGTTCGCGGGCCTGCGGGGGCAGCCCCAGGTCCGGCGAGACGACACCGGTGAGCTGCTCGTACGCCTCGTCGGCCGCGTAGCCCAGCTCCTCGCCGTCCCCGTCGACCTCCTCGTCGAAGTCGTCCAAGAGCTCCGCGAGGTCGTCGGGGTCCTGCAGCGCGCCCTCGAACACCTCCCGGCCCTGGCCGATCAGCCAGCAGCGGAAGTAGTCGAAGGCGTCGTCGCTCGCGCCGCCGAGCAGCAGGGCAGCGGCACCCCACAGGTCCCAGCGGTACGCGCGGTGGTAGCGGGCCTCGAAGTGCCGGGCGAAGTCGAGCACGGTCTCGGGGTCCAGCCGCACCAGCCGTTCCACGAGCAGCTCGGCGTGGTCCTCGGGGTCGCCCTCGGCGGCCTCGCGGGTGGTGTCGATGAGCTCCCAGAACTCCGTCTCGTCCATCACGGGTCCAGCATCGGCCGAGGCGGCGGCCCCCGCACGCGGAGCCCCCGCTCGCCGACCCGGCCCGATCCGGACGAAAGGCCCTACCCGTACAGGCCGCGCATCCGGGCCGCCGCCTCGCGGAAGCGCGCGCGCAGCGCGGCCGGTGCCAGCACCTCCACCTCCGCGCCCAGCGCCAGCAGCTGCTCGTACGCCACCTCCGGCGACTCCACCGGCAGGGTGACCGTCCACCGCCCCTCGCCGTCCGGGGGCCCGGCGGCGGCCAGCGCCTCCTCGGCGGCGGCCCGGTCCACCAGGTGCGGGAGCCGCCGCGCGCCCGCACCGGAGATCCGTACGGTCACCTCGGTACGGAGCAGGGAGCGGGCGAACCGCGCGGAGCGGGCGGCCCAGAACCCGGCCAGGTCGAAACCGGCGTCCCGCTCGAACCGCCCGCCGTCCGGCTCGACCGAGACGAACCGGTCGACCCGGTACACCCGGAAGCCCTGGGCGGAAGGAGCGTCGCCCGGGTGCGCGACCCGGGCGCAGAGGTACCAGACGCCCGCCTTCAGCACGAGCCCGTACGGCAGGAGGGCCCGGTCCACCTCGGCGCCGTCCCGGAGGTAGCGCGCCCGGACCGTGAGGTCGTCGCGGACGGCCTCCGCCACGACGGGCAGCAGCGCGGGGGCCACCGGCTCCTGGAACCAGCCCGGGGCGTCCAGATGGAAGCGCCGGGCCACCGTGTCCGGGGTGTCCCGCAGCGAGGGCGTCAGGGCGGCGGCCACCTTGAGCCGGGCGGCGGACGCGGCGTCCTGGAGGCCCAGGTCGCGCAGGGCGGTGGGCAGCCCGGAGAGGAAGAGCGCCTCGGCCTCGCCCCGGGCGAGACCGGTGAGCCGGGTGCGGTAGCCGTCGACCAGGTGGTAGCCGCCGGTGCGGCCGCGCTCCGCGTACACCGGGACGCCCGCCTCGGAGAGCGCGGCCGCGTCCCGTGCGACGGTCCGCTCCGACACCTCCAGCTCCGCCGCCAGCTCGGCCGCGGTCATCCCGGGACGGGACTGGAGGAGCAGCACCATGGTGATCAGTCGGGCCGCGCGCATACCCCCATTCTCGTCGAAGCCCGAGGGCGCACGCGGAACGCCGCGGCCCCTCCGGTGTTCCGGAGGGGCCACGGCGTTCAGGGCCGGGAGTCAGGCGTACGGATCAGAGTCCGTAGCGCTCCCGGGCCTCCTTGATCGCGGAGGCCGGGATCTCGCCGCGCTTGGCGAGCTGGGCCAGGGCCGCGACGACGACCGACTGCGCGTCGACACCGAAGTGGCGGCGGGCGGCGTCACGGGTGTCGGAGAGGCCGAAGCCGTCCGTACCGAGCGAGGACCAGTCCTGCTCCACCCACTGGCTGATCTGGTCCGGAACCTGGCGCATCCAGTCGCTGACCGCGAGCACCGGGCCGGGGGCGCCGGCGAGCGCCTGCGTCACGTACGGCACCCGCTCCTCGCCACGGAGCAGCGCGGCGTCGGCCTCCAGCGCGTCGCGGCGCAGCTCGCCCCACGAGGTGGCGGACCACACGTCGGCGGTGACGCCCCACTCGGCGGCCAGCAGCTCCTGGGCCTCCAGGGCCCAGTGGATGGCGGTACCGGAGGCCAGCAGCTGCAGGCGCGGCGCGTCGGCCTTGGCCGGCGTGCCCTCCTTGAAGCGGTACAGGCCCTTGACGATGCCCTCCTCGATGCCTTCCGGCATCGCGGGCTGCGGCTTCGGCTCGTTGTAGACCGTCAGGTAGTAGAAGACGTTGGAGTCCTCGCCCTCGACGGGCTCGCCGTACATCCGGCGCAGACCCTCCTTGACGATCACCGCGATCTCGTACGCGAAGGCCGGGTCGTAGTTGAGCGACGCCGGGTTCGTGGCCGCGATCAGGTGCGAGTGGCCGTCCGCGTGCTGGAGGCCCTCACCCGTCAGGGTCGTACGGCCGGCCGTGGCGCCGACGATGAAGCCCTTGCCGAGCTGGTCGGCGAGCTGCCACATCTGGTCGCCGGTCCGCTGCCAGCCGAACATCGAGTAGAAGATGTAGAACGGGATCATCGTCTCGCCGTGCGTCGCGTACGACGTGGACGCGGCGATGAAGTCCGCCATGGAGCCGGCCTCGGTGATCCCCTCGTTGAGGATCTGGCCGTCCTTGGCCTCCTTGTAGTACATCAGCTGGTCGCGGTCGACCGGCTCGTACGTCTGTCCCAGCGGCGAGTAGATGCCCGCCGACGGGAAGAGCGACTCCATACCGAAGGTACGGGCCTCGTCCGGGACGATCGGAACCCAGCGCTTGCCGGTCTCCTTGTCCCGCATCAGGTCCTTGGCGAGGCGGACGAAGGCCATGGTGGTGGCCATCTCCTGCTTGCCGGAACCCTTCTTCAGCGCGGCGAACGCGCGCTCCTCGGGCTGCGGCAGGGCCGCGGCGTGCACCCGGCGGGCGGGGGCGGGGCCACCGAGGGCCGCGCGGCGCTCCTGGAGGTAGCGGACCTCGGGGGAGTCGGCGCCGGGGTGACCGTAGGGCACCACACCGCTCTCGAAGGCGCTGTCCTGGATCGGCAGGCCGAGCAGCTCGCGCATGTCCTTGAACTCGTCCAGGGACAGCTTCTTCATCTGGTGGTTGGCGTTCTTGGACTCGAAGCCCTTGCCGAGCGTGAAGCCCTTCACCGTCTGGGCGAGGATCACGGTCGGGCCGCCCTTGTGCTCCAGGGCCGCCTTGTACGCCGCGTAGACCTTGCGGGCCTCGTGACCGCCGCGCGAGGTGTAGAAACACTCGGCGATCTTCGCGTCGGTGAGCAGCTTCGCCAGCTCGACGAGCGCGGGCTCGGCGCCGAAGAAGTGCTCGCGGATGTACGCGACGTCACGGGTGGCGTACGTCTGGAACTGCGCGTCCGGGACCTCGCGGAGGCGGCGGACCAGCGCACCGGTGGTGTCGAGCTGGAACAGCTCGTCCCACGCGTTGCCCCAGAGCGTCTTGACGACGTTCCAGCCGGCCCCGCGGAAGGCGCCTTCCAGCTCCTGGACCACGCGGAAGTTGGCGCGGACCGGGCCGTCGAGACGCTGCAGGTTGCAGTTGATGACGAAGGTCAGGTTGTCGAGACCCTCACGGGCGGCGAGCGCCAGGGCGGCCGTCGACTCGGGTTCGTCCATCTCGCCGTCGCCCAGGAAGGCCCAGACGTGCGAGTTCGACGTGTCCTTGATGTTGCGGTTGGCCAGGTAGCGGTTGAAGCGCGCCTGGTAGATCGCCGACAGCGGGCCGAGGCCCATCGACACGGTGGGGAACTCCCACAGCCAGGGCAGACGCCGCGGGTGCGGGTAGGACGGCAGGCCGTCGCCGCCCGACTCCTGACGGAAGTTGTCGAGCTGCTGCTCGCTCAGCCGGCCGTCGAGGAAGGCGCGGGCGTAGATGCCGGGGGAGGCGTGGCCCTGGATGTAGAGCTGGTCACCGGAGCCGTCCCCCTCCTTGCCGCGGAAGAAGTGGTTGAAGCCCGTCTCGTAGAGCCAGGCAGCAGAGGCGAACGTGGCGATGTGGCCGCCGACGCCGTACTTCGCCCCGCGGGTCACCATGGCCGCCGCGTTCCAGCGGTTCCACGCGGTGATGCGGGATTCCATCTCCAGGTCGCCGTCGAACTCGGGCTCGGCGGCGGTCGGGATGGAGTTGACGTAGTCGGTCTCCAGCAGCTTGGGCAGCGCGAGACCGGCGCCTTCGGCGTGTTCGAGCGAACGCCTCATCAGGTACGCGGCGCGATGCGGCCCCGCGGCCTTGGTGACGGCGTCCAGAGAGGCCGCCCATTCGGCGGTCTCTTCGGGGTCGCGGTCCGGGAACTGGTCGAGTTCGCTCGGACGCTTTCCTACGGGGTCGGTCATGATCGCCGCCTTCCGGAGTGGGAGGGGGTGGAGAAATCCCTGGCTGGCAGGACAGGGCGACGGGCCGGTGGGCCCGCGGAGAACTGTAAATCCCTGATCGATGATCGATCAAAGGGTTGAAAGGGAAAACTTCTCGATATGAAGAAATTGGCATGGGGTGCCGCCAAATGGGGCACGGAGTGACGGGATTAAACGGTGTAAAACGGTCACCATTCGCTCGAAAGAGCGATGGTGGTGACAGATGGGAAACCTGACGGCAATGCCGGCGTGAGAAATAACAAGTACGGCTCTGACCGCCGAGGACCCGGGTGAGCGGTACGTACGACCCGCGCGGCCATTTCCCGGGGCGCGCGGCCGAGGGGTCCTCAGGCGCGCGGCGCGCAGCCCAGCACGTGCGCCTTGACCAGGGGCCCGATCTGCGGATCCTGCCGTGTGAACGCGTCGATGAGCGCCTCGTGCTCCTCCGCGTACGACTTCTGCACCGTGCCCAGCCACCGGATCGACAGGGCCGTGAACACCTCGATGCCCAGGCCCTCCCAGGTGTGCAGCAGCACCGCGTTGCCGGCCGCCCGCACCAGCTCCCGGTGGAAGCCCACCGTGTGGCGCACCTGCGCCTCCCCGTCGGCCGCCCGGTCGGCCTCGTAGAGGGCCGTCACGTGCGGCTGGAGGGCCGAGCAGTCCGCGACGAGGGCGGGGGCCGCCAGCTCCGCCGCGATCTGCTCCAGGCCCGCCCGCACGGGATAGCTCTCCTCCAGGTCCGCGGCCGTGAGGTTGCGGACCCGGACGCCCTTGTTGGGCGCGGACTCGATCAGCCGCAGCGTCTCCAGCTCGCGCAGCGCCTCGCGCACCGGCGTCTGGCTGACCTCCAGCTCGGTGGCGATCCGCCGCTCCACGATCCGCTCGCCCGGCTTCCATCGCCCGCTGACGATCCCGTCCACGATGTGCTCGCGGATCTGCTCGCGCAGCGAGTGGACGACGGGCGGGGTCATGAGGTGCTCCTTCGGGCGAACCGGTGCCGACCGGGACCGGCCGCGGGCCACCGGGGCGGCCGCGGTCTCTAGACAATACGGCGGCGCCCCCGCCCGGGAGGTGGTCCGGACGGGGGCGCTGCTGGTGAGGCTCGTTACAGCCAGGTCGTTCAGAGGCCGAGCTCGACCTCGAACTCACCGGCCTCCAGGATCGCCTTGACCGAGGTCAGGTAACGGGCGGCGTCCGCGCCGTCCACCAGACGGTGGTCGTAGGAGAGCGACAGGTACGTCATGTCACGGATGCCGATGACGGTGCCCTCGGCGGTCTCGATGACGGCCGGGCGCTTCACCGTGGCACCGATGCCCAGGATGGCGGCCTGGTTCGGGGGCACGATGACGGTGTCGAACAGCGCACCGCGCGAACCGGTGTTGCTGATGGTGAAGGTCGCACCCGACATGTCGTCCGGGGTGAGGCCGCCACCGCGGGCCTTGCCGGCCAGCTCGGCGGTCTTCTTCGAGATACCGGCGATGTTCAGGTCGCCCGCACCCTTGATGACCGGGGTCATCAGACCCTTCTCGGCGTCCACGGCGATGCCGATGTTCTCCGAGTCGAAGTACGTGATGGTGCCCTCGTCCTCGTTGATCCGGGCGTTGATGACCGGGTGGGCCTTCAGCGCCTGGGCCGCCGCCTTCACGAAGAACGGCATCGGGGACAGCTTGACGCCCTCGCGGGCGGCGAACGCGGCCTTCGCCTGGTTGCGCAGCTTCATCAGCTTGGTGATGTCGACCTCGACGACCGAGGTCAGCTGGGCCTGCGAGTGCAGCGCCTTCATCATGTTCTCGCCGATGACCTTGCGCATGCGGGTCATCTTGACGGTCTGACCGCGCAGCGGCGACGCCTCCAGCTTCGGCGCCTTGGAGGCGGCCGGAGCGGCGGCGGCAGCGGGGGCGGGAGCGGCTGCGGCGGCCTTGGCGGCCTCCGCGGCGGCCACGACGTCCTGCTTGCGGATGCGGCCACCGACGCCGGTGCCCTTCACCGCGCCCAGGTCGACGCCGTTCTCCGAAGCGAGCTTGCGGACCAGCGGCGTGACGTACGCGCCGTCGTCACCGGAGGTCGCGACCGGGGTGACCGGGGCCGGAGCGGCGACCGGGGCCGGGGCGGCGGCCGGAGCCGGAGCCGGGGCGGCGGCCACGGGCGCCGGAGCGGCGGGCGCCACCGGAGCCGGGGCGGCCGGAGCAGCCGGGGCGGCCGGGGCCGGGGCCGGAGCGGCCGGAGCGGGAGCAGCGGCGGCCGGGGCCGGGGCGGCGGCCGGAGCAGCGCCCTTGGCACCGATGACGGCGAGCTTGGCGCCGACCTCGGCGGTCTCGTCCTCACCGACGACGATCTCCAGCAGCACGCCGGAGACCGGGGCCGGGATCTCGGTGTCGACCTTGTCCGTGGAGACCTCGAGCAGGGGCTCGTCCTCCGTGACCTCCTCGCCGACCTCCTTCAGCCAGCGGGTGACGGTGCCCTCGGTGACGCTCTCGCCGAGCGCCGGCAGGGTGACGTCGGTGCCCTCGGCGGAGGACGCGCCGGCGGTGGCCTCGGCGGTCGGGGCCGGGGCGGGGGCCTCGGTCTCGGTCGACGGGGCGGTCGGGGCCTCGGTGGCGGGCGCGGCGGCCGGAGCGGCGGCCTCGGCCGGAGCCGCGGCGGGGGCGCCGGAGCCGTCGTCGATGACGGCCAGCTCGGCGCCGACCTCGACGGTCTCGTCCTCGGCGACCTTGATGGAGGCCAGGACGCCGGAGACGGGGGAGGGGATCTCGGTGTCGACCTTGTCGGTCGAGACCTCGAGCAACGGCTCGTCAGCCTCGACGCGCTCGCCCTCGGCCTTCAGCCAACGGGTGACAGTGCCCTCGGTGACGCTCTCGCCGAGCGCCGGAAGGGTTACGGAAACCGACATGGTTTCGGTTGCTCCTTACGAATTGCGGAAGTGGTCGGTCGTCGCCCGGGACTGGATCAGTCGTGGGAGTGGAGCGGCTTGCCGGCCAGCGCGAGGTGAGCTTCGCCCATGGCCTCGTTCTGGGTCGGGTGGGCGTGGATGAGCTGCGCGACCTCGGCCGGCAGCGCCTCCCAGTTGTAGATCAGCTGTGCTTCGCCGACCTGCTCGCCCATGCGGTCGCCGACCATGTGGACGCCGACCACGGCACCGTCCTTGACCTGGACGAGCTTGATCTCGCCCGCGGTCTTCAGGATCTTGCTCTTGCCGTTGCCCGCCAGGTTGTACTTGAGGGCGACGACCTTGTCCGCACCGTAGATCTCCTTGGCCTTGGCCTCGGAGATGCCGACGGAGGCGACCTCGGGGTGGCAGTACGTCACCTTCGGCACGCCGTCGTAGTCGATCGGGACGACCTTCAGGCCGGCCAGCCGCTCCGCGACGAGGATGCCCTCGGCGAAGCCGACGTGCGCGAGCTGGAGGGTCGGGGCGAGGTCGCCCACGGCCGAGATGGTGGGCACGTTGGTCTGCATGTACTCGTCGACGAGGACGTAGCCGCGGTCCATCGCGACGCCGGCCTCCTCGTAACCGAGGCCCTGCGACACCGGGCCGCGGCCGATCGCGACCAGCAGCAGCTCGGCCTCGAAGGTCTTGCCGTCGGCGAGGGTCACGCGGACGCCGTCCTGCGTGTACTCGGCCTTGTCGAAGAAGGTGCCGAGGTTGAACTTGATGCCGCGCTTGCGGAACGCGCGCTCCAGAAGCTTCGAGCTGTTCTCGTCCTCGACCGGAACCAGGTGCTTCAGGCCCTCGACGATGGTCACGTCGGTGCCGAAGGACTTCCACGCCGAGGCGAACTCGACACCGATGACGCCGCCGCCGAGCACGATGGCCGACTTCGGGACACGGTCCAGCTTCAGCGCGTGGTCCGAGGAGATGATGCGGTTGCCGTCGATCTCCAGGCCCGGCAGCGAACGCGGCACGGAGCCGGTCGCCAGCACGATGTGGCGGCCCTGGATGCGCTCGCCGTTCACGTCCACCGAGGTCGGGGACGACAGGCGGCCCTCACCCTCGACGTAGTGCACCTTGCGCGAGGCGATGAGACCCTGCAGGCCCTTGTACAGGCCGGAGATCACTTCGTCCTTGTACTTGTGGACGGCCTCGATGTCGATGCCCTCGAAGGTGGCCTTGACACCGAACTGCTCGGCTTCGCGCGCCTGGTCGGCGATCTCGCCGGCGTGCAGCAGCGCCTTGGTCGGGATGCAGCCGTTGTGCAGGCAGGTACCGCCGACCTTGCCCTTCTCGATCAGGGCGACGTCCAGGCCCAGCTGCGCTCCGCGCAGGGCTGCGGCGTAACCGCCACTGCCGCCGCCGAGGATCACTAGGTCGAAAACGGTGCTGGCGTCGTTCGCCACGTCACGTCCTCCATGCATGTGCGCCGTACGCCGGGCCCCGTGGGGTGTGACCGGCCGGTCGGCTGGTGTTCGGCCGCTTGAGTCGTTCGGCCCTGTGGTGGGGGCCCTGTCCTGCCGAGAACCCATCTTCGCACTTGTTGACCGCCGACGGGACGCGGGGCCCGGTCCGGACAGGGCGCCGAAGGTCCCGCCGCGGGTCGCTTCCGCGTAGAAACGTATGGATTCAGCCGAGTTCGTCCAGAGCGAAACCCGGCCGGGCCGTGCCTCTCCCGGTTCGCACGGCGCACGCAATGCGTACAGCCCCGGACATCCGCCCGGGGCTGTACGACTTTGGTCACAGAGGACCGGCGGGTGGTCAGCCCAGGTCGCCGTCGGCGGTGCGCTCCGCGAGACGGATCAGGGTGCGGACCGACGAGCCGGTGCCGCCCTTGGGGGTGTAGCCGTACGGCGCGCCCTCGTGGAAGGCCGGGCCCGCGATGTCCAGGTGCGCCCAGGCGATGCCCTCGCCGACGAACTCCTTGAGGAACAGACCGGCCACCAGGCCGCCGCCCATCCGCTCGCCCATGTTGGCGATGTCGGCGGTCGGGGAGTCCATGCCCTTGCGCAGGTCGGCGGGGAGCGGCATCGGCCAGGACGCCTCGCCGACCTCCTCGGCGATCTCGTGGATCGTCGTGCGGAAGGCGTCGTCGTTGGCCATGATGCCGAAGGTGCGGTTGCCCAGCGCCAGCACCATCGCGCCGGTCAGGGTCGCCACGTCGACGATCGCGTCGGGGGCCTCCTCGGAGGCGCGGGTCAGCGCGTCGGCGAGGACGAGCCGGCCCTCGGCGTCCGTGTTGAGGACCTCGACGGTCTTGCCGCTGTACATGCGCAGCACGTCACCCGGGCGGGTGGCGTTGCCGCCGGGCATGTTCTCCGCGAGCGCCAGCCAGCCGGTGACGTTGACGCGCAGGCCGAGACGGGACGCGGCGACGACGGTGGCGAAGACGGCGGCGGCGCCGCTCATGTCGCACTTCATCGTCTCGTTGTGGCCGGCCGGCTTGAGCGAGATGCCGCCCGAGTCGTAGGTGATGCCCTTGCCCACCAGGGCCAGGGTCTTCTCCGCCTTCGGGTGCGTGTAGGCGAGCTTCACCAGGCGGGGGCCGTGGACGGCGCCCTGGCCGACGCCGACCAGACCGCCGTAGCCGCCCTTGACCAGGGCCTTCTCGTCGAGCACCTGGACCTTGATGCCGTGCTCCTTGCCGGCGGCCGTGGCCACGGCGGCGAAGGACTCGGGGAAGAGGTCGTTCGGCGGGGTGTTGATCAGGTCGCGGGCGCGGTTGATCTCCTCCGCCACGGCGACGGCGCGCTCGGCGGCGGCCTTGAAGGCCTTGTCGCGCGGCTTGGCACCGAGGACGGCCACCTCGGCGAGCGGCAGCTTGGGGCCGTTGGCCTTGGCCGACTTGGGGGCGAGCTTGTTCTCGCCGCCCTGGTAGGCGGTGAAGGCGTACGCGCCGAGCAGGGCGCCCTCGGCGACTGCGCCGGCGTCCTCCACGGTCGAGGACGGCAGGGCGAAGCCGGCCTTCTTCGCGCCGCCCAGGGCGCGGGCGGCGGCACCGGCGGCGCGGCGCAGGATCTCGGAGTCGTAGGCGTCGTCCGAGTCCGGGACGGTGCCCAGGCCGACCGCGATGACGACGGGAGCCTTGAGGCCGCCGACGGCGGGGACCTTGATGAGTTCGCCCTCGGCACCGGTGGCGCCCAGGGTCTCCAGGACGGCGGCGAGCTTTCCGCCGAAGGCCTTGTCCACGGCCTCGGCGCCCGGTGCGAGCACCGGTCCCTTGGAACCCCTGGCGAGGCCGACGACGAGTGCGTCGGCGCGCAGCGTCGCCGCACCTGCGGTGCTGAGAGTGAGAGCAGTCACGGTGGTGAATTCTCGCTTCCGTTGAGTAACTGGATCGGTCGAGGGGTGGGCCGACCGTGCCCGGCGCATCGTAGATGCGCCCGCTATGCGCAGGGAATGAGCCTACGCGCGCCGTTCCGGCGGAACCACGGCGGTGGTCACCGTCCGTGCGACGGCCGGGAAGGCGCCCGGTGGGCACCCGGGTCGGCCCACGCGGTGCGCGGGACGAACCGGCCGGGCGCATAAGGTCGTTGGCGACGGCGGGGCCGGTGTGCGCCGGGACGCGCACGGCATGTACGGCATGTACGGATACGGGAACGGGGTCGGGAACGGTGTACGGGACGAGGCTGGGCCGGCCGGTGGCGGTCACCCTCCTGATGGTGTCTCCGCTGCTCTCCGGCTGCACCTCGGGAGAACCCGGAGAAGCCCCGGCGGCCTCGAAGGCTTCGAGTTCCCCGGCCGACCCGGCGGCTTCGAGTTCCCCGGCCGACCCGGCCGACCCGGCGGCCGGGTGGTGGCGCCCCCGGCCCGGCCTGGACTGGCAGTGGCAGCTCTCCGGGCGGCTCGACCCCACCGTGGACGTCCCGGTGTACGACATCGACGGCTTCGACCACGACGCCGCCGCGGTCGCCGGTCTGCACGACCGCGGCAGCAAGGTCATCTGCTACCTCTCCACCGGCGCCCACGAGGACTTCCGCCCGGACGCCGACGCGTTCCCGGCGGCCCTGCTGGGCAAGGGCAACGGCTGGGACGGCGAGCGCTGGCTCGACATCAGGCGCACCGACCTCCTGGGGCCCCTGATGGAGACCCGGATCGCGATGTGCGCCCGGAAGGGCTTCGACGCCGTGGAGCCGGACAACATGGACGGCTACCGCAACGACACCGGCTTCCCGCTCACGGCCGCCGACCAGTTGGCGTACAACCGGCTGATCGCCCGCATCGCCCACCGCCACGGCCTGGCGGTCGGCCTCAAGAACGACCTGGACCAGATCCCCGCCCTCGAACCGGACTTCGACTTCGCGGTGAACGAGCAGTGCGCCCAGTACGACGAGTGCGAGGACCTGGTCCCGTTCGTCGAGGCGGACAAGGCCGTCTTCCACGTCGAGTACGAGCTGCCGGCCGCCGCGTTCTGCGCCCGCTCGCGCGAACTCGGGCTCAGCTCACTGGAGAAGAAGTACGAGCTCGGCGCCTGGCGCAGGAGCTGCGCGACGGACGCGGGGGAGACCGCGGCGCCCTGATCCGCCCCGTACGGCCCAGGACGTGTCGTACGGCCCCTGGGGGCATCGGCGGCCCGTGGGCCCCTCGGACCTCCCGCCGGCCGAGCTGCGCGTACGGCCCCCGGACCTCCCGTCAGCCGAGGACCAGCACCACCAGGGCCGCCGTCGCCGCCGTCTCCTCCACCGCGCCGAACACGTCCCCCGTCACCCCGCCGAACCGCCGCACGCAGTGCCGCAGCAGCACCTCGGACGCCCCCAGCGCCAGCAGCGCGGCCAGCGCGTGGTGCAGCACCCCGCCCGCCCCGGACACCGACCCGGCCGCGGCGCAGGCCGCGACCGCGACCAACGCCACCAGGGCCGCCCCCGGCCCCGGAACCGTGCCGGCCACCGCCGCGCCCAGCCCCTCAGGGCGGGCCGCCGGTACGCCCCGGCGCGAGGCCAGGGTCAGCGCGAGACGGGCGGCGACCCCGGCCACCACCGCGCCCACCGCGCCCTGCTCCCAGCCGCGCCCGTACAGCTCGTGACCGGCGGCGACCTGCGCCAGCAGGACGAAGAGCAGGGTGATCACGCCGAACGGCCCGATGTCCGACTGCTTCATGATCCGCAGCGCGTCCTCGGCCGGCTTGCCGCTGCCGAGCCCGTCCGCCGTGTCCGCGAGCCCGTCCAGATGGAGGCCCCGGGTGAGTACGGCCGGTACGGCGGCGGAGGCGACGGCGGCGAGCAGCGGACCCGAGCCGGCCAGCAGCGCCAGCGAACCGAGCGCCGCCGCGAGCAGCCCCACCACGAGCCCGGCGAGCGGCGCGCAGAGCATGCCCGCACGGGCGGTGTCGCGGTCCCAGCGGGTGACGCGGACGGGGAGCACGGTGAGGGTGCCGAAGGCGAAGCGGAGGCCGTGGCTGTTCAGGGAGGTCACCGCGAGCACGGTAGCCCGTGCGCAACGCCGGTCAATCGGACAAGATGTGACGAATATGCACAAGGGAGACTGATCGGGAGAGGGTGGCATGGGTCACTGGTGGCACACCAACATCACCGAACCGGGAAAGCTGCCGTTGCTCCTCGCGCTGGCCGCGTTCGTGCTGACCTTCGCCGTCACCCGCACCATCACCCGCATGATCCGGGCCGGGAAGGGACCGTTCCGCAACATCACCCCGGGCGGTGTCCACGTCCACCACGTCGTCCCCGGCGTCGTGCTCTCCGTCCTCGGTGGCTTCGGGGCGGTCGCCAGCGGCCAGCACGGCGTCACCGCGATGGTCTTCGCGGTGATCTTCGGGGTCGGGGCGGGCCTGGTGCTGGACGAGTTCGCGCTGATCCTGCACCTGGACGACGTCTACTGGACGGAGCAGGGCCGACAGAGCGTGGAGATGGTCGTGCTGACGACCTCGCTCGTGCTGCTGGCTCTCGCGGGCTTCTCGCCCTTCGGGGTGGACGAGCTGACGGACGAACAGGAGAACGGCCGTCTCGGCCTCGTCCTGACGATGATCGTCAACTTCCTCTTCGTGCTGATCACCCTCTTCAAGGGCAAGGCGCGGATGGCGGTCGTCGGCGCCCTCGTCCCCTTCGTGGCGCTGATCGGCGCCCTCCGCCTGGCCCGCCCCGCCTCACCGTGGGCCAAGCGGTTCTACGGCCGCCGCCACAGGGCCCGCGCCCGCGCGGTGCTGCGCGCCTACCACCACGACGTGCGCTGGGCCGGGCCCCGCCGCAGGTTCCAGGACCTGATCGGCGGGGCCCCCGACCGGGTACCGCTGCCCGGTCCGAAGCCCTGACCCGTACTCAGACGGCCGGGTCCGCCACGGCCTCGGCCTGCTCGCCACTCTGCTCGTCGCCCCGCTCGGCGTCCGGTTCCTCGGCGGGCTCGTCGGCGGGCTTCTCCGGCTCGCGCTCCGGCAGTTCGGCGGCGAACGCGGCGGCGGCCCGCACCAGCGGAAGGGCGAGCAGCGCGCCCGTACCCCCGCCGACCGTCACCCCGTGGTCGAGCAGCGGCGTCAGCGCCATCCGGTCCAGCGCCTTCGCCTGCGCCGGCTCACCGCTCGCGTGCCCGGCCAGCCACCAGTCCGGCGCCCGGAACGCGGCCCGCTGCGCCACCAGCGCGCAGGCCGCCGAGACCACGCCGTCCAGGATCACCGGGAGCCGGCGCACCGCGCACTGGAGCAGGAACCCGGTCATCGCCGCGAGGTCCGCGCCGCCCACCGTCGCCAGCAGCTCCAGCTGGTCCCCGAGGACCGGACGGGCCCGGCGCAGCGAGTCCCGGATCGCGGCGCACTTGCGCATCCACGCCAGGTCGTCGATCCCCGCGCCGCCGCGCCCGGTCACCACCGAGGCGTCGGTGCCGCAGAGCGCGGCGATCAGGGTGGAGGCCGCCGTCGTGCCGCCCACACTGAGGTCGCCCAGCACCACCAGGTCCGTACCGGAGTCCGCCTCCTCGTCCGCGATCCGGATGCCCAGCGCCACGGCCTCGGCCGCCTCCTCGGCGGTCAGCGCGTTCTCGACGTCGATCCGCCCGGCGCCCCGCCGCACCCGGCTGCGCACCACGGACTCCGGCAGCAGCTCCGGGTCGCAGTCCAGACCGGCGTCGACGATCCGTACCGGCACCGAGAACCGCCGGGCCAGCACCGCCAGCGGGCTCGCCCCGTCCAGGGTGTCGCGGACCAGCTCGTACGCGCTCCCCGCGGCGCGGCCGGAGACGCCGAGCTCCGCGACCTTGTGGTCACCGGCGAAGAGCACCACGCGCGGCTGGTCCACCGGCCGGACCGGCACGGTCTGCTGCGCGGCGGACAGCCATTCGCCCAGTTCGTCGAGCCTGCCGAGCGCGCCGGGCGGGACGATCAGCCGCCCCCGGCGGTCCTCGGCGTCGCGCCGCACACCGCCGTCGGGGCGCTCGATCAGGTCGGAGAAGTCGTCCAGGTTCACGGAGGTCTGCCTCGCGGGTCGTTGCGTCGGGGGCCGGAGCCCACGGGCGGGCTCCCTGCGGAACAGTATCCGGACAGTATCCGCTGCACCCTTCCCCCGACCGGCCCCGAGGGCACCTGCCGACCACTCCGCCCGCGCCTCCACGGCGTGCGTGCTCCGGGCGGGCCGGAGGAGTCCGAGGGAGAGCCCGCGGAAGAGCCCGCGGAAGAGCTCCTGGAAGAGATTGCCGCCGCCTGCCTCTGGCCGCGTGGAGCTACCCGGCGGTATACAAGCTCCGTCGTGTCGTGCGGTGCCGGCTTCGCGTGGCGGCGTCCAGGTCTTACGGGGAGGAACGCACATGGCGGACAACGGACTTGCGGGCACGGGCACGGGCACGGGTACGGCGGCAAGGCGCCGGGCGCGGGCGGTGGCGGTGGGGGCCGCGCTCGGGAGCTGTGTGCTGCTCATGGCCTCGGTGACCCCGGCCGCCGCGCACGGCAGGGGACCCGGGCACGGGGGTTCCGGGCACGGCAGCGGGCACGGAGGGGGTCCGGCGCACGGCCCGCGGTATGTCGCGCTCGGGGACTCGTACACCTCGGGGCCGGGCATCCCTCCGCAGGCCGACCTCGGCTGCGCCCGCTCCGCCCGCAACTACCCCTCCCTGGTCGCCCGGTGGAAGCGGGCGTCCGCGTTCGAGGACGTGAGCTGCGGCGGTGCGACGACCGAGCAGATGTGGACCGCGCAGGGCGCCAACGCCCCGCAGCTTCAGGCGCTCCGCCGCGACACCGGTCTCGTCACGCTCCAGATAGGAGGCAACGACATCGGGTTCGGGTCCATCATCGCCACCTGCGCCGGTCTGGGCGTCCAGGATCCGGCGGGCGACCCGTGCCGGAGCCACTACACCTCCTCCGGGACGGACCGGTTGACCGAGGCCGTCGCGCGGACCGCCCCGAAGATCGAGCGCGTCCTGCGGGCCGTGCACGCGCGGTCGCCGCACGCCCGGGTGCTGGTCGTCGGCTACCCCGACCTGCTGCCCGACGACGGCAGCGGCTGCTTTCCCGCGGTGCCCTTCGCGGCCGGGGACTTCCCCTATCTGCGGGACACCGAGAAGCGGCTCAACGCGATGCTCCGCACGGTCGCGGTCCGCAACCGTGCCGAGTACGTCGACACCTACGGGCCCACCGTCGGGCGCGACATGTGCAAGGCCCCCGAGGACCGCTGGATCGAGCCGCTCGTGCCGGCCTCGCCCGCGGCACCCGCCCACCCGAACGCCAAGGGCGAGCAGGCCATGGCGAACGCGGTACTGAACCGGCTGAGGTAGAGGCTGCCCCGGTCCGGGCACGGTCCGGGCACCGTTTCCACGTGGGGCCGGGTGCGCCGTCCGGCGCCCCGGCCCCGCCGGTCACCCGCGCACCACCACCGGCAGCCCCGCCACGACCAGCAGCACCGTCTCGCACTCCGCCGCGAAGGCCGCGTTCAGCCGCCCCAGCTCGTCCCGGAACCGCCGGCCCGCCGCCGTCGCCGGGACCACGCCGGAACCGACCTCGTTGGTCACCGCCACCACGGTCCGCGAGGTCTCCCGCACGGCGGCGACCAGCTCCGCGACCCGGGCCCGCAGCGCCTTCTCACCGCCGTCCGCCCACCGGCCGTCGTCCCAGGCGTCCACCCGGTCCATCGCGTCGGTCAGCCACAGCGACAGGCAGTCGATCAGCAGCGGCGGCCCGTCCGCCCCCAGCAGTTCCGCGATCTCGCAGGTCTCCTCGGTGCGCCAGGCCGACGGCCGGCGCTCCCGGTGCAGTCCGACGCGCGCGGCCCACTCGGTGTCCCCGTCCCGCCGGCCGCCCGTCGCCACGTACACCACGTCGGGGAAGGTCTCCAGCCGCAGCTCCGCCTCCACCGACTTCCCCGAGCGGGCGCCCCCGGTCACCAGGGTGCGCCGGGGCACCTCGGGGAGGGGGCGGTACTCCCCGGCCACCAGCGTCGTCCCGTCGGGCACCGCCCGGGCCCCGGCCGCCGCGAGCCGGCGGTCCAGCTCGGCCCCGGGCGGGGCGTCGTGGTCCAGGTGGACGGCGACGATCTCGGTGAGCGGCCCGACCGCGCCCACCGCCCGCAGCCGCGCCACCGCGTCGGGCCGTCCCACCACGTCACCGGCCACCAGGTCGTACGGCTCCGGGAACGGCTCGGCCAGCCCGGCCGGTGCGGCGCCCTGCGGCAGGTAGAGCAGCCGCTCGCCGGTGGGGGAGGTGACCTCGTACCCCGTGCCCGGCGCGTCCATGGGCACCGCCCGCACCCGGTGCCCGCTGATCAGCGTCAGCACCTGCCCGTCCGGTACCCGGCCGGGCCGGGGGAGCCCGGGGGGCAGTTCGACGGCGGGCCCGTTCTGGGGGCGGGTCAGCAGCACCTGGCGCACCCCGCCCAGCGAGTGCCCCGCGCGGGCGGCGGCGAGTGCCGCGCCCGGGGTGAGGTCGAGCAGCACGGCGTCGTCGACGAGGAGGGCCGTCGTGGCCCGCGCGGACGTGCCGCGGGCGGTCGCGCACACGGCGCACGGGCAGTCGGGCCGGGGCAGCCCGCCGGGGGCTCCGGTGCCGAGGAGAGTCAGTTCCACGTCTTGATCCTGCCGCCTGCGCGCCGGGCGTGCGCGCCCGGCCCGGCCTCCGGCCGAACGACGGCGATGTGAAGGCGCACCCGGTTCCCGGAACCCCTGGCGGCAATCTTCACCACGATCACCACAGGATCGCGGGTCGAGGCCCTAGGCTCGGGGCAGCAACAGGACCCAGGAGGCTGACATGGCGTGGACGTGGCGGTTCGAGAAGTCCGACGGTACGGAGACGGAGCCGGCGTTGCAGCCGGAGGAATTCACGACGCAGGGTGACGCGGAGTCCTGGATCGGCGAGTTCTGGAAGGAACTCCTGGACGGCGGGGCGGACCAGGTGACGCTCTTCGACGACTCCACGAAGATCTACGGCCCGATGAGCCTCCACGCGGAAGCGGCGCCGGAGCCGGAGCCCGACCCGGAGCCCGGCGCGGAGCCGGACGCGGAGCCGGACCCGGAACCCGGTGCGGCCGACGACACCACCGGCACCACCGGCACCACCGGCACCACCGGCACCGCCGACACCGCCGCCCCCGACGCGGCGGCCGCGTCCGGTCCGGAGGCGGAGGCCGTCTGACCGTACGGGAGCGGGCGGCCCGGAGACTCCCGGACCGCCCGCTCCCGTACGCATCCGTCCGACGGGGTCAGATCTCCCCGAGCGTGACCTCGGCCGTCCGTGTGGCACCGCCGCGGGTGTACGTCACCTCGACCCGGTCCCCGGGCTGCTCGGCGGCGAGCGCCTCCGCGAGCGAGGTGATCGTGGTGACCTCGGTGTCACCGATCCGGGTGATGATGTCGCCGACCCGCATCCCCGCGTCGTACGCCGCCCCGCCCCGGGCCACGCTCACCAGCGCCACGCCGGCGGGCTGGTAGTCGTCGTCGACGACCGTGCGGCCGGTGATGTCGAGCGCGGCCCGCCCCGAGTCGGTGACCGTGCCCTTGTCGATGATCTGGTCCGCGATGGTCTTCACCGTCGACACCGGGATCGCGAAGCCGATGCCGGGCGCCGCGCTGTTGCCGAGGGCGGGGTCGGTCGCCGCGAGCGTCGGGATGCCGATGACCTCGCTGTTCAGGTTGACCAGCGCCCCGCCGCTGTTGCCCGGGTTGATCGCCGCCGAGGTCTGCACCATGTTGGCGAGGGTCGCCCCCGTGCCGCCGCCGGACCGGGACTCGCTGACCGTCCGGCCGAGCGCCGAGACGATGCCCTGCGTGACGCTGCTGGACAGGCCGAGCGGCGAACCCATCGCCAGCACGATCTGCCCCACCTCCACCTTCTCCGAATCGCCGAACTTCGCCGCCCGCAGCCCGTCCGGCCTGTCGTCGAGGCGGATGACCGCCAGATCCTGGTCCGGGTAGGACGAGACCAGGGAGGCGCCGAGCACCTTCTCCCCGGTGGCGACGCTGACCTTGAAGGACTTCTCGTCGCCGACGACGTGCGCGTTGGTCACGATGTTGCCGTCGTCGTCGTAGACGATGCCGGAGCCCAGCCCGTCGGCGGTCTGGATCTGGACGACGGAGGGCAGCACGTCGTTGATGACCCGCTGGTAGTCGGACTCCAGCTGGGCCACGGCGCGGGACGCGGAATCCTGCCGGGCCGCCGACGCGGGCTCGGGGGAAGCCGTGCCGGAGTCGGAGCAGCCGCTCACCAGGGCGAGGGCGCAGAGACCTGTGGCCAGGGACAGCGGCAGCCGGCGCGCGCGGCGGCGGGAGAGGGATGCGTCCATGTCCGGAGTATCCCGTTCGTCCCTGCCGGGCGGCGGGTGCTGCTGGGCCGAACGGACCGTACGGAGACGACCCGGTGCACGCCCCCGGCGTGCCGGACCGGCCGGACCGACGGGACAGCCCCCGGTCGCCCCGCGACCAGGGGGAGGGCGTCAGGTCCTCAGGTCCGTTCGCCGCGTACGCCGCAGAGGTGGAGCAGCGCGGCGATCCGCCGGTACGGGTCGGTCCGGCCGGCCCGCTCCTCGGCGGCGAAGATCTGCTCCAGCTCGGCGGGCCCGGGCAGCGGAGTGTCGCCCGGGGTGTTGTCCGTGAAGACGCGTACCCCGTACCAGGCGTGCAGCGGCGCCGCGATCCCCGCCAGGGTGGCGGTCAGCGCGTCGAGCCGGTCGGCCCGGACCTGGAGGCCGAGCCGGTTGGTGTAGCGGGCGGTGTCGAAGGCGGCGTGCGCCGAGCCGAAGTCGCCGGCCGCCGCGGGGCGCATCGCGAGCGCGTCGCCGTTCCGTACGACCAGCGAGAGGAGGCCGCCGGGCGCCAGCACCCGGGCCAGCCCCGCAAGGAGGGCGTCCGGCTCCTCGACGTACATCAGTACGCCGTGGCAGAGCACCATGTCGAAGGTGCCGGGCAGGAAGTGGACACCGGTCTCCGAGCCGTCGCCCTCGATCAGCCGGACGCGCTCGCGGATGCCCTCGGGCTCGTGCTCCAGCGCCTCACGGGCCGACGCCAGCATCGCGGGGTCGGAGTCCAGGCCGGTCACCGAGTGACCGGCCCGCGCCAGGCGCAGGGCCTGCGTGCCCTGGCCCAGCCCGACGTCGAGGACGCGCAGGCGCCGCCCCACCGGGAAGCGGGCGGCTATCTGCTCGTCCAGCTGCCGGGCCACGAGCTCCTGGCGGACGACGTTGCGCAGTCCGCCCAGCCCGGCGAGCCAGGTCGAGGAGCCTCCGGAGAATCCCGAGGCCCCCGCGGTCAGGGCCGCTCTCCTCGCTTGACCTGCGGCTTCGGCAGCCGCAGCCGGCGCATCTGGAGCGTACGCATCAGGCCGTAGGCGACCGCGCCGCGCTGCGGGGTGTCCGGGAAGCGGATGCGCAGCTGCTTGCGCAGCCGGAACGCCAGGCCGATCGAGTCCAGCACGATCAGCACGATCACGCCGAGCCAGAGCAGCAGCGAGATGTTCTGGATGTTCCGGATCTGGATCACGCTGAGGACCAGGATGATCACGGCCATCGGCAGGAACCACTCGGCGATGCTGAAGCGCGAGTCCACGAAGTCACGGGTGAAGCGCCGCACCGGACCCTTGTCGCGGGTCGGGAGGTAGCGCTCGTCGCCGGAGGCGAGGGCCTCGCGCTGCTTGGCCATGTCGACCCGGCGTGCTTCGCGCGAGCGCTTCACCGCCTCCTTGCGGTCGACCGGCGCGGTCGAGGCACGACGCCGCTGCGTCTGTGCCTGGCTGCGCTTCGGCGTGGGGCGACCCTTGGGAGCCTGGGGGTCGCGGGACTGGGTGGAGAGGTCCGCCGTCACCTTGCCGGTGGGGGCCTTCTCTTCTTTGGAACGGCTACGGAACACAAAACCCAAGGGTACGGGGTCCGGTGGGCGGGCAGTCGGACCGGGCGGGAACGATCCGGCAACGGCCCGCGTCCTCAGCGGTGTACCCACCGGGGCGACACCGGGACAACCAGGGCATCCGGCCCGGTCGGCCCGCGTCCGCCGCGTACTCCTCGGGCGGGAGCGGTTGCCCGCCGCAGTCGTCCTTGGGGAGGAGCACATCGGGCCCCGAACAGTGCGGTAATGGATGCAGGGCCCGTACTGTGGGTTCTGTCGGAGTGCTGGAGCTCAGTCGTCAAGAAGGGGGCGCGCGAAGCCCATGAGCGGTGTCATGAAGCGGATGGGAATGATCTTCCGCGCGAAGGCGAACAAGGCCCTCGACCGGGCCGAGGACCCGCGCGAGACCCTCGACTACTCATACCAGAAGCAGCTGGAACTGCTGCAGAAGGTGCGCCGCGGAGTCGCCGACGTGGCGACCTCGCGCAAGCGGCTGGAACTGCAGCTGAACCAGCTGCAGGGCCAGTCGTCCAAGCTGGAGGACCAGGGCCGCAAGGCCCTCGCGCTCGGCCGGGAGGACCTCGCCCGCGAGGCGCTCTCCCGTCGCGCCGCCCTCCAGCAGCAGGTCACCGACCTGGAGACGCAGCACCAGACGCTGCAGGGCGAGGAGGAGAAGCTCACTCTCGCGGCCCAGCGGCTCCAGGCCAAGGTCGACGCCTTCCGGACCAAGAAGGAGACGATCAAGGCCACCTACACCGCGGCCCAGGCGCAGACCCGCATCGGGGAGGCGTTCTCCGGCATCTCCGAGGAGATGGGCGACGTCGGCCTGGCCATCCAGCGGGCCGAGGACAAGACGCAGCAGCTGCAGGCCCGGGCCGGTGCGATCGACGAGCTGCTGGCCTCCGGCGCCCTGGACGACCCCACCGGCACCGCGAAGGACGACATCGCCGCCGAGCTGGACCGCATCTCCGGTGGTACGGATGTGGAGCTGGAGCTCCAGCGGATGAAGGCCGAACTGGCCGGCGGCACCTCGGCGGGCCAGCAGGCCATCGAGGGCGGCACCGAGGGCACCGCGCCCGGCTCCCAGCAGCAGTCACCGCACCGGTACGACAAGAGCTGAGGACGGTCATGATCGTACGGATCATGGGGGAGGGCCAGGTAGAACTGGCCGACGGCACGTTCGCCGAGCTGAATACGCTCGACGACGAGTTGCTCGCGGAGATGGAGCGTGGTGACGGACCCGGTTTCCGCACCACGCTGCACCGCCTGCTCGGCCGGGTGCGCGAGCTGGGCTCGCCGCTGCCGGACGACTCCCTGGAGCCGTCCGAGCTGATCCTGCCGTCTCCCGACGCCACCCTCGAAGAGGTCCGCGCCATGCTCCACGACGACGGGCTCATCCCCGGCTGACCCGATCCACCGCACGCGCGCCGAGCGCTCCACTCCGCGCCGCCGCCCGCCCGGACCCCCGGGCGGGCGGCGGCGCGTGTGCGTGCGTACCGGGATCCCCTCGGGGCGCGCACGTACGTGCACGGGGGCGTACCGGAGCGCGATGCCCGCCGCCCCGGCCGCCCCGCTTTCCGCACGCCGTACCGTTGCCCGACGTGACCACCCTCGGAACCGGACTCGCGCGCGCCCGCCGCTGGCTGCGGGACCACCCGCTCGCCTTCGACGCGGCGCTCGCCCTCGCCGTCCTCGGGACCATGCTCGTGGCCTCCTTCGCCGACTCCGGCGGCCCCGGCCACCACGGGCCCTCCTTCGGCTCGCGGACCCCCGCCGTGTCCAGCGTCGTCCTGATGCTGCTCGGCGCCGCGGCGCTGGTGCTGCGCAGGAGGCGGGCCCTCCAGGTGCTCGGCTTCACCTGCTGCCTGTCGGTCGTGGAGTTCGTGGTGGTGGACCCGCCGGGACCGGTGGTGATGAGCGCGGTCGTGGCCCTCTACACCGTCGCCTCCCGCACCGACCGGCCCACCACCTGGCGGGTCGGACTGGTCACCAGCGGCGCGCTCGCCGCCACCGCGATGATCTTCGGCGCCGCCCCCTGGTACAGCCAGGTCAACCTGGGCGTCGTCGCCTGGACCGGCCTCGCCGGGGCGGCCGGGGACGCCGTACGCAGCCGCCGGGCCTTCATCGACGCGATCCGGGAACGCGCCGAACGCGCCGAGCGGACCCGGGACGAGGAGGCCCGCCGCCGGGTCGCCGAGGAGCGCCTGCGCATCGCCCGCGACCTGCACGACGTCGTCGCGCACCACATCGCGCTGGTCAACGTCCAGGCCGGGGTCGCCGCCCACGTCATGGACAAGCGCCCCGACCAGGCCAAGGAGGCGCTCGCGCACGTACGGGACGCCAGCCGCTCCGCGCTCAACGAACTCCGCGCCACCGTGGGGCTGCTGCGCCAGTCCGGCGACCCCACCGCCCCCACCGAACCCGCGCCCGGCCTCGCCGTCCTCGGCGAACTGGTCGCCACCTTCCGCAACGCCGGACTCCCCGTCGAGGTCGCCTGCCCCGAGCAGGCCGCCCCGCTGCCCGCCGCCGTCGACCTGGCCGCGTACCGGGTCGTCCAGGAAGCCCTGACCAATGTGCGCAAGCACGCCGGAGCCGGCACGAAGGCCGAGGTCAGCGTCGTACGGGTCGGAGCCGTGGCCGAGGTGACCGTGCTCGACAACGGCCGCGGCACCCCCGCCGTCCCCGCCCAGGGCGGACTCGGCGGCGGCCACGGCCTCCTCGGCATGCGCGAACGCGTCACCGCGCTCGGCGGCACCCTCACGGCCGGCCCCCGCTACGGCGGCGGGTTCCGGGTGCATGCGATCCTCCCGGTGGACGCCCGACCGGGCGCTCCGGATCGCACGGGGGGACTCGCGTGAGCGTGATCAGGGTGCTGCTCGCCGACGACCAGGCGCTGCTGCGCAGCGCGTTCCGGGTGCTGGTCGACTCGGAACCCGACATGCGGGTCGTCGGCGAGGCGGCCGACGGCGCCCAGGCGGTGGAACTCGCCCGCGCCACCGCCCCCGACGTGGTGCTGATGGACATCCGGATGCCCGGCACCGACGGCCTCGCCGCGACCCGGCTGATCAGCGCGGACCCGGCGCTGTCCGGCGTACGGGTCGTCATGCTGACCACCTTCGAGGTGGACGAGTACGTCGTGCAGTCGCTGCGGGCCGGGGCCTCCGGCTTCCTCGGCAAGGGCGCGGAACCCGAGGAGCTGCTCCAGGCGATACGCGTCGCCGCCGCCGGCGAGGCGCTGCTCTCCCCGGTGGCGACCAAGGGGCTGATCGCCACCTTCCTCGCGCAGGCGGCCTCCTCGGACGAGCTGCCCGACGCCGCCGCCCACGCCGAACGGCTGGACGCGCTCACCGTCCGCGAACGCGAGGTGCTCGTCCAGGTCGCCGCCGGGCACTCCAACGACGAGATCGCCGAACGCCTCGCCGTCAGCCCGCTCACCGTCAAGACCCATGTGAACCGGGCCATGGCGAAGCTCGGCGCCCGCGACCGCGCCCAACTGGTCGTCATCGCCTACGAGTCGGGACTGGTACGCCCCCGGGGCGCGTGACCCCGGCGCCGGGCGGCGCGGGCGCGGGTACCGCCGGGGGTGCGGACCGGGTGGAGACGGCGTACTCCAGCTGCGGTACACGGAGGCCGCAAAAAGCACCCGGGGGGCCGACGTTCGGCCGCGGGACATCAGGGATCGTATGAGTGGGTCGGGTGTGTCCCCTTCGACTCACGCATCCGCCCGTCACCGCGTACGCCACAGAAGAGAGACGTAACCCATGTCCTGGCTGTCAAGGTTCAGCCTCGCGCAACGGGCCCTGATCGGGCTGATCTCCATCGTCGCGCTCGTCTTCGGGGCGATAGCGATCCCCCAGCTCAAGCAGCAGCTGCTGCCGACCATCGAGCTGCCGATGGTGTCGGTCCTGGCGCCCTATCAGGGGGCGTCCCCCGATGTGGTCGAGAAGCAGGTCGTCGAACCGCTCGAGAACTCCATCAAGGCCGTCGACGGCATCGAGAGCGTCACCTCGACCGCCAGCGAGGGCAACGCCATCGTCATGGCCAGCTTCGACTTCGGGGACGAGGGCACCAAGCAGCTCGTCGCCGACATCCAGCAGGCCGTGAACCGGGCGCGCAACCAGCTCCCCGAGGGCGTCGACCCGCAGGTCGTCGCCGGTTCCACCGACGACATCCCGACCGTGGTCCTCGCCGTCACCTCGGACAAGGACCAGCAGGCGCTCGCCGACCAGCTGGACCACACCGTCGTGCCCGCGCTGGAGGACATCGAGGGCGTCGGCCAGGTCGCGATCAGCGGTGTCCAGGACGTGCAGGTCTCCGTCGTCCCCGACGACAGGAAGCTCGCGGCGGCCGGTCTCTCGGCGTCCTCCGTCTCCCAGGCGCTCCAGGCGGCCGGCGGCACCATGGCGGCCGGCTCCTTCGCCGAGTCCGGCAAGAGCCGCACCATCCAGGTCGGCAGCGGGTTCACCTCGCTCCAGCAGATCGAGGACGTCCGGATCGTCCCCGGTGCCGCCACCGGCGCTCCCGGGGCCGCCGCCAAGCCCGGCAAGCCGGTCCGCCTCGGCGACGTCGCCACGGTGAAGCAGGAGGAGGCCGCGCCGGTCTCCATCACCCGCACCAACGGCAAGCCCAGCCTCGCCGTGATGGCGACGATGGACAAGGACGGCAGCGCCGTCGCCATCTCCGACGCGGTCGACAAGAAGCTTTCCGACCTGCGCAAGGACCTGGGTGACGGCGCGGAGCTGACGGTCGTCACCGACCAGGGCCCGGCCGTCTCCAAGGCGATCTCCGGCCTCACCACCGAGGGTGCGCTCGGCCTGGTCTTCGCCGTCGTGGTGATCCTGATCTTCCTGGCGTCGATCCGCTCGACGCTCGTCACCGCGGTCTCCATCCCGCTCTCCGTGGTTCTCGCGCTCATCGTGCTGTGGACCCGCGACCTGTCGCTCAACATGCTCACCCTCGGGGCGCTGACCATCGCGATCGGCCGGGTCGTCGACGACTCGATCGTCGTCCTGGAGAACATCAAGCGGCACCTCGGCTACGGCGAGGAGCGCCAGCCGGCGATCATCGCCGCCGTCAAGGAGGTCGCCGGAGCGGTCACCGCCTCGACGCTCACCACCGTCGCCGTCTTCCTGCCGATCGGCCTCGTCGGCGGCATGGTCGGCCAGCTCTTCGGCTCGTTCTCGCTCACCGTCACGGCGGCGCTGCTGGCCTCCCTGCTAGTCTCGCTGACCGTGGTGCCCGTGCTGTCCTTCTGGTTCCTGCGCGCCCCCAAGGGCACCGACGAGAACCCGGACGAGGCCCGCCGCAAGGCCGAGGAGAAGGAGGCGGCGAGCCGGCTCCAGCGGCTCTACGTCCCGGTCCTGGGCTTCGCGACCCGCCGCCGCGTCACCAGCGTGGTGATCGCGCTGGTGATCCTGCTCGGCACGTTCGGCATGGCCCCGCTCCTGAAGACGACCCTCTTCGACCAGGGCGAGCAGGAAGTCCTCTCCCTCACCCAGGAGCTGCCTCCGGGCACCAGTCTGGGCGCGGCCGACGAGGCCGCCCGCAAGGTCGAACAGGTCATCGCGTCCGACAAGAGCGTGAAGGACTACCAGGTCACCGTCGGCTCCTCCGGCTTCCTGGCCGCCTTCGGCGGCAGCACGGGCGCCAACCAGGCCTCGTACCAGATCACTCTGAAGAACGCCGGCGACTACGACGCGGCCCAGAAGCGGATCGAGGACGGCCTCGCGAAGCTGGACGGCATCGGCCAGACCAGCATCGCGGCGGGCGGCGGCTTCGGCAGCCAGGACCTGAGCGTCGTGGTCAAGGCCGCCGACCGGGACGTGCTGGAGAAGGCGTCCGAGAAGGTGCGCGCCGAGGTGGAGAAGCTGGACGGCGTCACCGACGTCCAGAGCGACCTCGCGCAGAGCGTCCAGCGCATCTCGGTCCGCGCCAACGACAAGGCGGCCGCGGCCGGCTTCGACCAGACCACGCTCGGCGCGCTCGTCACCGGCGCGGTCGGCGGTACGAAGTCGGGCAAGGCCCTGCTCGACGACAGCGAGCGCGACATCGTCGTGAAGTCCGCGACCCCGGCCACCACCATGGACCAGCTCAAGGACCTGAAGGTCGGCGCCGTCCGGCTCGGTCAGATCGCGGACGTCGAACTGGTCCCCGGCCCGGTCTCCATGACCCGGATCGACGGCCAGCGCTCCGCCACCATCACGGCGCGCCCCACCGACGAGGACACCGGCGGGGTGACCCAGGAGCTGACGAAGAAGCTCGACGCGCTGGACCTCCCCGAGGGTGCCACCGCCACCATCGGCGGCGTCAGCGCGGACCAGAGCGACGCGTACACGAAGCTCTTCCTCGCCATGCTGGCGGCCGTCGCGATCGTCTTCATGCTGCTGGTGGCGACCTTCCGTTCGCTGATCCAGCCGCTGATCCTGCTGGTCTCCATCCCCTTCGCGGCCACCGGCGCGATCGGTCTGCTGCTCGTCACCGGCACCCCGATGGGCGTCCCGGCGATGATCGGCATGCTGATGCTCATCGGCATCGTGGTCACCAACGCGATCGTGCTGATCGACCTGATCAACCAGTACCGGTCCCAGGGCATGGGCGTCGTCGAGGCGGTCGTCGAGGGCGGCCGTCACCGGCTCCGCCCGATCCTGATGACCGCGCTGGCGACGATCTTCGCGCTGCTGCCGATGGCGCTCGGCATCACCGGCGAGGGCGGGCTCATCTCCCAGCCGCTGGCCGTCGTCGTGATCGGCGGACTCATCACCTCCACCCTGCTGACGCTCCTGCTGGTGCCGACGCTGTACGCCATGGTGGAGCTGCGCAAGGAGCGCCGGGCCAAGAGGAGGGCGGCCAAGCGCGCGGCGAAGGGCGAGGTCCCCGCGCAGGGCGACTCCGGCTCCGGTACGGGCACGGACTCCGGTACGGACGGCTCCCGCGAGGCGGCCCACTCCGGCGTCTGACCCCGCCACGCAACCGAAAAGGGCCCGGCCCCCGCACTCTCCTCACGGGAGTGCGGGGGCCGGGCCCTCTCCGTACGCCGGGCCCTTCGCCGTGCACCGGGCCCTTCGCCGTACACGGCGTGCGAGCCCTACGGCAGCGCGAGCATCCGCTCCAGCGCCAGCTTGGCGTACTTCTCGGTCTCCGGGTCGACCTCGATCCGGTTGACCAGCTTGCCCTCGGCCAGCGACTCCAGCGTCCAGACCAGGTGGGGCAGGTCGATCCGGTTCATCGTGGAGCAGAAGCAGACCGTCTTGTCGAGGAAGACGATCTCCTTGTCCTCGGCAGCGAAACGATTCGCCAGACGGCGCACCAGGTTCAGCTCCGTACCGATGGCCCACTTGGAGCCGGCCGGGGCCGCTTCCAGCGCCTTGATGATGTACTCCGTCGAGCCGACCTGGTCGGCCGCCGCGACGACCTCGTGCTTGCACTCCGGGTGCACCAGGACGTTGACGCCGGGAATGCGCGCGCGGACGTCCTCCACCGACTCCACCGAGAAGCGCCCGTGCACCGAGCAGTGCCCGCGCCACAGGATCATCTTCGCGTCGCGCAGCTGCTGCGCCGTCAGGCCGCCGTTCGGCTTGTGCGGGTTGTAGAGGACGCAGTCCTCCAGCGACATCCCCATGTCCCGGACGGCGGTGTTGCGGCCCAGGTGCTGGTCGGGGAGGAAGAGGACCTTGTCGCCCTGCTCGAAGGCCCACTCCAGCGCCCGCTCGGCGTTGGAGGAGGTGCAGATGGTGCCGCCGTGGCGGCCGGTGAACGCCTTGATGTCGGCGGAGGAGTTCATGTACGAGACGGGGACGACCCGGTCGGCCACGCCGGCCTCGGTCAGCACGTCCCAGCACTCGGCGACCTGCTCGGCGGTGGCCATGTCGGCCATCGAGCAGCCCGCCGCCAGGTCGGGCAGCACGACCTTCTGGTCGTCACCGGTCAGGATGTCCGCGGACTCGGCCATGAAGTGCACACCGCAGAAGACGATGTACTCGGCCTCCGGGCGGGCGGCGGCGTCACGGGCCAGCTTGAAGGAGTCGCCGGTGACGTCCGCGAACTGGATGACCTCGTCGCGCTGGTAGTGGTGGCCGAGGACGAACACCTTGTCCCCGAGCTTCTCCTTGGCGGCGCGGGCGCGCTCCACCAGGTCCGGGTCGGACGGGGAGGGAAGGTCGCCGGGGCACTCCACACCGCGCTCGCTCCTCGGGTCGGCCTCACGGCCGAGCAGGAGCAGGGCCAGGGGCGACGGCTGAACATCGAGTTCCACAGGGGGGTGGGCCGTGGTCACGTCACGCACCCTTTCTTGTCATTGATGAGCGCGGCGGAGGCATTCGGTGAGGCCGAGGGCCGGCGCCGGGAGTCTTTTCGTCTATTTGACGTTATCTATGATAGCCGGATCGCGTCAGTTTGACGACGTCGTTACCGTCGATGTGACGCATACCCTCGCGCGCGCCGTGTGCGAGCATGAAAAAGAACAGACGGACGCGGGCGCGGAATGAATCCGCGCGCGCGACGGTTGCACCGTCGGCAAGCAGTCCGTACAACCCGGGAGAGAAGCAGATGTCCGTATCGGACGAGACCACCACCGTGAGCGACGGCATCCTCCTGTCCGACGCCGCCGCAGCCAAGGTCAAGGGCCTGCTGGACCAGGAGGGCCGCGACGACCTCGCCCTGCGCGTCGCCGTACAGCCCGGCGGCTGCTCCGGCCTGCGTTACCAGCTCTTCTTCGACGAGCGCTCGCTCGACGGCGACGTCGTGAAGGACTTCGACGGAGTCAAGGTCGTCACCGACCGCATGAGCGCCCCGTACCTCGGCGGTGCCTCGATCGACTTCGTCGACACCATCGAGAAGCAGGGCTTCACGATCGACAACCCCAACGCCACCGGCTCCTGCGCCTGCGGCGACTCCTTCAGCTAAACCCTCACCGGTTTTCTGAAGGCGCCCGGTCCACGGACCGGCCGCGGAACGAAGACGTACGACGAAGGCGGCCCCGGAAGCGATTCCGGGGCCGCCTTCGTGCGTTCGTGGTCCAGGCCGCTTCACCCGCGGGGGACCGGCCTGCCCGACGCCGTCTCCAGGACGGTCCGCCCGGCGAGCGGAGCGTCCAGGGCCACCGGCACGGTCACCCGCTCCGCGACCGCCACGCAGGCCGTCCCCGGCTTCGGCCGGGGCTCGGTGATCGTGACCCTGACCTCCGTACGGTCCTCCTCGGCGCTCGCCGAGTAGGTGCCGCACACGCCGCCCCAGAACGTCACCTCCAGCGTCCGCCCGCGCTCGGTGTACGAGAGCGGTGTCACGCCGCGGGCCGGCCGCGAAGCCGACGGCGCCTCCAGGTAGGCGGGGGCGACGGCGACCTGGGCGACCGTGGAGACCGGGCCGCCCGCCTCCGGTCGCACGGTGAAGAGCCAGGACGGCACGAGGGCCGGCCGCTCGTCCACGAGCTGCGCAGAGAGCCCGAACACCGCCTTCTCCACCGTCATCGTCGTCGGCGGCGCGATGCGCCCCGAGGACGGTACACACTCCGGGCCCGCCGTCTTCGGGCCGCCTTCCGCGTTCTCCAGGGGCTCGGCCGTCGCGCAGGCCGGGGAGGCCGTGGACGCCTGCGCGGCGTTCAGCGTCGCCAGGGCCGCAGCCGCGTCCACCACCGGGTAGGCGGCATCGCCGTCCCGGGCCGTCGGCAGCAGCAGCCGGCCCGAAGCGCCGGTCACCGCGGAGTCCGGCCCCACCTGGACGTCGGTGGACCAGCCGCGGGTGGGCAGTCCGTCCACCACCGGATCGGCGCGGACCACCCGCTGCTCGCCCAGCAGTCCGCCGTCGCCGAGCGCGGCGTCGTCCAGGCCCAGGGCGTCGAGCACCGGCCGGGCCGCCTCCCTCGCCGCCTGGAGGCTCACCGGGTTCCGGTCCGAGGTGCCGCCGGCGCACACCGCGCCCGAGGGGCAGGGGGAGAGGCCGCCGGTGCCGCGCAGGTACTTCCAGGTCCCCGGCGCCTCCTGGGAGACCTCCAGGTACGGCTTCGAACCGCCCGCACCCAGGCGCCAGTAGCCGTCCTGCGCCGTCGGGGTGCCCGGGACGCCGAACGCCCGGGCCAGGCGGGTCACCTCGGCGAGGGGCACGGTGGCGGCGGTCCGGCGCACCGGCGCCGTCGCCGGGCCCTGCGGCAGGTCGCCGGTGGCGCGGTAGACCACGCCCGTGGGGGCGGGCTCGCCGGGGGCGAAGCCCGGTACCGAAGGATCGACCGGCGGGGAGATGCCCAGGGGGGCCGGGGCCGGGGTCGAGGTCGGGGACGCGGGCGTCGAGGCTGCGGTCTTCTCCGTCCCGCGTCCGCCGTCGTCCGCCGTGGCCGCCCACCAGGCTCCGCCGCCCCCGGCCAGCACCACCGCGGCCACCACCGCGCCGATCAGGGCCGTGGGCCGCCGGGGGGCGGGTGCTTCGTCGTCGGATCGCTCGATGCTCACCGGAGAGCTCCTTCGCCGTCGCTTCCGGGGGCGGATGCTCCCGCCCCGTCCCCGGGTGGGGGACGGGAATGTGACGTTGCGGAGCAGCGATCGGTTCCCTCCCGGAGGCTCAAGCGCCTCCCCGGGAGGGGGAGTTCGGGCCCGGGGCCCGTGAAGCCGGCCGTTCGGGCCCGGGACCCGCGAAGCCGCCGTTCCGGCCCGGGACCCGCGAAGCCGCCGTTCCGGCCGGGCCGGGCTCGCGGGGCCCCGGAGCGCGGTCGTGGGCCCCCTGGGCGGGGTCGTCAGCCCCCGTACTCCTCCGTCGCCTCGATCAGCCGCGCGGAGGCGGGCGGCACCGTGACTCCGTGAATCAGGGACGGCGCGACGGGCGGCGTGGCAGTCTTCGGCGGAACGACCCAGTGCGGAGCCATCCGCACGCAGTCACCCCTCAGATCGGCCAGGCTCGTCTCGGTCTCGGACACAACGCTGTGTGTGGGCATATCAGCACCGTACGCACCTCTGGCCCTGGGTAGAAAGACCTACTATCGGGTAGTTTCAACCCATCGGTGCTTGGAGCGGAAACGGGTAGCGTGAGGTGTCACGCCGTCCCGGAACGCCCACGCGTCCCCCCGCCCCCCGCAGGAGCAGCCTCCCGTGCGTATCGCAGTCACCGGCTCCATCGCCACCGACCATCTGATGACCTTCCCCGGCCGCTTCGCCGACCAGCTCGTCGCCGACCAGCTGCACACGGTTTCGCTCTCCTTCCTGGTCGACGCCCTGGACGTGCGCCGGGGAGGGGTCGCCGCCAACATCTGCTTCGGCATGGGGCAGCTCGGTACCTCCCCCGTCCTGGTGGGCGCCGCCGGATCCGACTTCGACGAGTACCGCGCCTGGCTCGACCGGCACGGCGTGGACACCGGATCGGTCCGCATCTCCGAAGTGCTGCACACCGCGCGCTTCGTCTGCACCACGGACGCCGACCACAACCAGATCGGCTCCTTCTACACGGGCGCCATGAGCGAGGCCCGGCTGATCGAGCTGCAGAGCGTCGCCGAGCGCCTCGGCGGCCTCGACCTCGTCTCCATCGGCGCCGACGACCCGGAGGCGATGCTCCGCCACACCGAGGAGTGCCGCAGCCGGGGCATCCCCTTCGCCGCGGACTTCTCCCAGCAGATCGCCCGGATGAACGGCGAAGAGATCCGGATACTGCTGGAGGGCGCCACGTACCTCTTCTCCAACGAGTACGAGAAGGGGCTCATCGAGTCCAAGACCGGCTGGACCGACGAGGAGATCCTGGCCAAGGTCGGCCACCGGATCACCACCCTCGGCGCCCGCGGCGTGCGCATCGAGCGCGTGGGCGAGCCGGTCATCGAGGTCGGCTGCCCCGACGAGGAGACGAAGGCCGACCCGACCGGCGTCGGCGACGCCTTCCGCGCCGGCTTCCTCTCCGGCCTCGCCTGGGGCGTCGGCCTGGAGCGCGCCGCCCAGGTCGGCTGCATGCTCGCCACCCTGGTCATCGAGACGGTCGGCACCCAGGAGTACACCCTGCGCCGCTCCCGCTTCATGGACCGCTTCGCCAAGGCGTACGGCCACGAGGCCGCCGACGAGGTCCGCGCGCACCTCGCCTGATCCGCCGCGGGCTCCTCGTACGGTCCGGCCGGACCCGGACCGTACGGGGAGACCCTCAGCCCAGCCGGCGGACCACGTACGCCGCGCCGCGCTCCGCGGGCCGCTCGCCCACGTACTCCTGCTCCCGCATCTCGCACCAGGCCGGGATGTCCAGCCGGGCCGCCTCGTCGTCGGCGAGCACCGTCACCGTGCCGCCCACCGGGACGTCCCCGATCACCTTGGCGAGCTCGATCACCGGGATCGGGCAGCGCCGGCCCAGCGCGTCCACCACCAGCGACGCGGCCGGCGCGACGGCACCCCGGACGGCCCCGGCACCCCCGACGGCCCCGGCACCCCCGACGGCCCCGGCGCCCCCGGAGACACGGTCGGACACCGGGACCCCGAGGCGCTCCCGTACCCCGGCGACCACCCCGGGCAGTACGTCGAGGAACCGCTCCACGTCCGATGCGGCGGTGCCCGCCGGCAGCGACACCCGGACGTTCCCCTCCGAGAGCACCCCCATCGCCTTGAGCACATGGCTGGGCGTCAGCGTGCTGCTGGTGCAGGACGAACCGGACGATACGGAGAAACCGGCCCGGTCCAGCTCGTGCAACAGGGTCTCTCCGTCGACGTAGAGGCAGGAGAAGGTGACGACGTGCGGCAGGCGCCGCTCCGGATCGCCCACCACCTCCACGTCCGGCACCCCGGCCGCCACCCGCGCGCGGACCAGGTCGACCAGAGCCCGCAGCCGCGCCGCCTCCGCGTCCGCCTCGGCGCGCACCGCGCGCAGCGAGGCGGCGGCGGCCACGATCGCCGGCAGGTTCTCGAAGCCGGCCGACCGCCCCGACTCCCGCTCGTCGGCCGGGCCCAGGGGCGCGAACCTGACTCCCTTGCGCACCGCCAGCAGCCCGACGCCCGCCGGGCCGCCCCACTTGTGGGCGCTCGCCGTCAGCAGCGACCAGCCGTCCGCGACCGGCCCCCACCCCAGCGACTGCGCCGCGTCCACCAGCAGCGGGACCCCCGCCTCCCGGCAGTGTGCGGCGACGGACGCCACCGGCTGCTCGGTGCCCACCTCGTGGTTGGCGGACTGGAGGCAGGCGAGCGCGGTGTCCGCGCGCAGGGAGGCGCCGAACACGGCGGAATCCACCGCTCCGGTCCGTTCCACCGGCACCTCGGCGAAGGACCCGCCGGCCGCCTCGTGTGCGGCCGCGGCATGCAATACCGACGAGTGTTCGACCGCCGAGGCGACCAGATGACGGCCGACACGCCGACGGCCCGAAAGAGCTCCGGCAATTCCCGCGTGCACCGCGGCCGTCCCCGATGGGGTGAAAACGAGCTCGTCGGGACGGCAGCCGACCGCTTCCGCCGCCGCCTCGCGGGCGGCGTCCAGCAGCATCCGGGCCCGCCGTCCCTCCCGGTAGAGCCGGGCGGGATCGGCCCAGCCCTCGTCCAGGGAGGCCATCAGGGCCTGACGGGCCACGGGATGCAGGGGCGCGGAGGAGGCGGCGTCGAAGTAGGGCACCCCGCCACGCTAGCCCGGGGGCCGGCCGCCACCGGCCGCGGCCGCCCGCGAAGCAGGAGAAGGAACGTCAGATGACGCCCGGAAGCCGGGATTCCACCCCTTCGGGGTGTCGGACGGCGCGTTGGGCACCCTCCCCGCGCGACCCCAAATAGCGTCCAGTAGGGTTTGGTCCGCATAAACATCCAAACCCCTGCCCGCGACAGGGCGGCGACCGACCAGAGACATACGGGCGCGCCGACCGTAGCGGGCGAGACTCTCGGGAAGGCGCTACGTGAGTCCCAACGGCTCCGACCGCTCGTCGCGGCGCCCGATGCGGCGGAAGCTGCCGCAGGTGCTGACTGCGGGCCTGGTCCTGGCGACGGCCTCCGGTTGTTCGTACAACTGGCAGGATTTCCCTCGCCTTGGTATGCCTACCCCGGTAACGGAAGAGGCCCCTCGGATCCTCTCCCTCTGGCAGGGCTCGTGGGCGGCAGCGCTCGCCACGGGTGTCCTTGTCTGGGGGCTGATCCTCTGGAGTGCCTTCTTCCACCGGCGTAGCCGGACCAAGGTCGAGGTTCCTCCGCAGACCAGGTACAACATGCCCATCGAGGCGCTGTACACAGTGGTCCCCCTGATCATCGTCTCGGTGCTCTTCTACTTCACCGCGCGCGATGAATCGAAGCTCCTCACCCTCTCCACGAAGCCCGTCCACAACATCAACGTGGTCGGCTACCAGTGGAGCTGGGCGTTCAACTACGTCGAGGACGTGGACGGCTCGCCGGCCACCACCAAGACGCCCGAGGAGCTCTCCTCGATCCCCGACCGCTTCATCGCGGACTTCCCGAAGGGCGCCGGCGGCGTCTACGACGCGGGAATCCCGGGCACGCGCAACCCCCAGACCGGCAACCCGGGTCCGACCCTGTGGCTGCCGAAGGGCGAGAAGGTCCGCTTCATCCTCACTTCACGTGACGTCATCCACTCCTTCTGGGTGGTGCCGTTCCTCATGAAGCAGGACGTCATCCCGGGCCACACCAACGCGTTCGAGGTCACGCCGAACAAGGAGGGCACCTTCTTGGGCAAGTGTGCGGAGCTCTGCGGCGCCGACCACTCCCGGATGCTCTTCAACGTCAAGGTTGTCTCTCCCGAGCGTTACCAGCAGCACCTCAAGGAGCTGGCGGAGAAGGGGCAGACCGGCTACGTGCCGTCAGGCATCGAGCAGACTGACCCCGCCAGGAATGCGGAGACCAACAAACTGTGAGCATCCTCAACGAACCCCAGGGTGCCGCGGCGGCAGACGACTCGTACGAGGACGAACTGCCGGTACGGCGCAAGCAGCCGGGAAACGTCGTCATCAAGTGGCTGACCACCACTGACCACAAGACGATCGGCACGATGTACCTGGTCACTTCGTTCGCGTTCTTCTGCATCGGTGGCCTGATGGCGCTCTTCATGCGCGCCGAGCTGGCCCGTCCGGGTACGCAGATCATGTCGAACGAGCAGTTCAACCAGGCGTTCACGATGCACGGCACGATCATGCTGCTGATGTTCGCGACGCCGCTGTTCGCCGGTTTCACCAACTGGATCATGCCGCTGCAGATCGGTGCGCCCGACGTGGCGTTCCCGCGGCTGAACATGTTCGCGTACTGGCTGTACCTCTTCGGCTCGCTCATCGCGGTGGGAGGCTTCCTCACCCCGCAGGGCGCCGCCGACTTCGGTTGGTTCGCCTACTCCCCGCTGTCGGACGCGGTCCGCTCGCCGGGTGTCGGTGCCGACATGTGGATCATGGGTCTGGCCTTCTCCGGCTTCGGCACGATCCTCGGCGCGGTCAACTTCATCACCACGATCATCTGCATGCGCGCGCCCGGCATGACGATGTTCCGGATGCCGATCTTCGTGTGGAACGTCCTGCTGACGGCCGTTCTGGTCCTGCTGGCCTTCCCGGTCCTCGCCGCCGCGCTCTTCGCGTTGGAAGCGGACCGAAAATTCGGGGCCCACGTATTCGACGCGGCCAATGGCGGCGCATTGCTCTGGCAACACCTCTTCTGGTTCTTCGGACACCCAGAGGTGTACATCATCGCGCTACCATTCTTCGGAATCATTTCCGAAGTGATCCCGGTATTCAGCCGCAAGCCGATCTTCGGCTACATCGGTCTGATCGCGGCCACCATCGCCATCGCGGGTCTCTCCGTGACGGTGTGGGCGCACCACATGTACGTGACGGGCGGCGTGCTCCTGCCGTTCTTCTCCTTCATGACGTTCCTCATCGCGGTACCGACCGGTGTGAAGTTCTTCAACTGGATCGGCACGATGTGGAAGGGCTCGTTGTCCTTCGAGACGCCGATGCTCTGGTCGGTCGGCTTCCTGATCACCTTCCTCTTCGGTGGTCTGACCGGTGTCCTGCTGGCCTCGCCGCCGCTGGACTTCCACGTCTCGGACTCGTACTTCGTCGTCGCGCACTTCCACTACGTCGTCTTCGGCACCGTGGTGTTCGCGATGTTCGCCGGATTCCACTTCTGGTGGCCGAAGTTCACCGGCAAGATGCTGGACGAGCGGCTCGGCAAGATCACGTTCTGGACGCTGTTCGTGGGCTTCCACGGCACGTTCCTGGTGCAGCACTGGCTCGGTGCCGAGGGCATGCCGCGTCGCTACGCGGACTACCTCGCGGCCGACGGCTTCACCGCGCTGAACACGATCTCCACGATCTCCTCGTTCCTCCTCGGCCTGTCGATCCTGCCGTTCTTCTACAACGTGTGGAAGACCGCCAAGTACGGCAAGAAGATCGAGGTCGACGACCCGTGGGGCTACGGCCGTTCGCTGGAGTGGGCCACCTCGTGCCCGCCCCCGCGCCACAACTTCATCACCCTGCCGCGGATCCGTTCCGAATCCCCGGCGTTCGACCTGCACCACCCGGAGATCGCCGCGCTGGAGCAGCTCGGTCACCACTCCGAGGACAAGGTTCTCGCCGGTGGTAAGGAGGCAGGCAAGTGAAGATCCAGGGCAAGCTGTTCATCTGGCTGAGCGTCTTCATCCTGATCATGGCCATCACGTACGGCGTGTGGTCGAAGGAGCCGGTCGGTACCACCGCCCTCGTCCTGGCCTTCGGGCTGTCCATCATGATCGGCTTCTACCTGGCCTTCACGGCCAACAGGGTCGACCAGATGGCCCAGGACAACAAGGAAGCCGACGTGGCCGACGAGGCCGGCGACGTGGGGTTCTTCTCCCCGCACAGCTGGCAGCCGCTCTCCCTGGCGATCGGCGGCGCGCTGCTCTTCATGAGCATCGCCTTCGGCTGGTGGCTGGCGTACTTCTCGGCGCCGATGCTCGCCATCGGTCTCTTCGGCTGGGTGTTCGAGTACTACCGCGGTGAGAACCGCACCCAGTGACACCCGCCCCGTGACACCCACCGGGTGACACCGCATTACCAGTAACACCTCGCGAGGGGCCCGAACTGCTCGGCAAGAGCGGTCCGGGCCCCTCGTTTGCAGTCATAGAACGCGCTGGATCGGATGAATCTTCTTAGCGTGGGTTCATGAACGACACGCCGCGCACCCGCTCCGTAGTGAGTTGCTCCCTGCTGGTCGTGACCCTGGTCGCCGGTGCGACCGCCTGTGGAGAGCCCGATGGTCACCCGCTCTCGGCCAAGCCGTTCGACGCGGCCGACCAGGTCTCCTTCAACGGCCATGCCCCGAACGGGAAGGCCGATCCCGACAAGCCCCTGGAAGTCACCGTCAAGGGTGACGAAGGACGCATCACCGATGTGACGGCCGCGGACAGCACCGGCCGCCGTCTGGCCGGCGAACTCGCCGCCGACGGGAAACGCTGGCACTCCACCGCCCCGCTCGCCGCCGGCGCGCGGTACGAGGTGAGGGTCACCACCGAGGACGAGGACGGCGCCCCCGGCCGCCGTTCCCTCACCTTCGAGACCACCTCCCCGAAGAAGCTCCTGAGCGTCTCCTTCGGCCCGCAGGCGGGCACGTACGGGGTCGGACAGCCCATCACGGCGGAACTCAGCGCTCCGGTCACCGACAAGGCCGCCAGGGCCACCGTCGAGCGCGCCCTCAAGGTCCGCTCCACGCCCGCCGTGACCGGCTCCTGGTACTGGGTGGACGACAAGATCCTGCACTACCGGCCCCAGGCCTACTGGCCCGCCGGCGCGGCCGTCGAAGCGAGCAGCAACTTCAAGGGCATCAAGGTGACCAACGCCCTCTACGGCGCCGAGGTCAAGCCGCTGCGCCTGAGCATCGGCGACCGGATCGAGGCCATCACCGACGCCTCCGAGCACGAGATGACCGTGCTCCGCAACGGAGAAGTGATCAACACCATTCCGGTCACCACCGGAAAGCCCGGCTTCTCCACCCGCAACGGCGTCAAGGTCGTGCTCGGCAAGGAGGCGTTCGTCCGGATGCGCGGGGAGACCGTCGGCATCGCGGAGGGCTCCTCGGAGTCGTACGACCTGCCCGTCTACTGGGCCACCCGGGTGACGTGGAGCGGCGAGTACGTGCACGCCGCGCCGTGGTCCGTCGGGTCCCAGGGCAGCGCCAACGTCAGCCACGGCTGCACCGGGATGAGCACGGAGAACGCCGAATGGTTCTTCGACACCGTGCGCGAGGGCGACGTCGTCAAGGTCGTCGGCAGCGAGGGGGAGACCATGACCCCCTTCGACAACGGGTTCGGGGACTGGAACGTCTCCTGGGAGGCCTGGCAGAAGGGCAGCGCCCTGACGAACGCCACGCCCGGGGCCGCAGCGCACCCCCGGACATCGGCTCTGGCGGCGCGACTGCGCCCCCAGGTCTGACGCCGGGGGGTGCGCCGCCTCTCGGTACGACCGTGCGGCCCTGGTGTGCGGGCGGCCTCAGGAGGCCTTGGCCGCCACCTGGAGCCGCCCGCGCACCAGGGCAGCCAGGGCGTCCGCGAACTCGACCGGGTCCACCGGAAGGGTCACCGCGGCGTCCGCGCGGCTCCAGGTGGCCAGCCAGGCGTCCTGGGGGCGCCCGATCAGCAGCAGCACCGGCGGGCAGTGGAAGACCTCGTCCTTGATCTGCCGGCACACGCCCATGCCGCCCACCGGCGCCGTCTCGCCGTCCAGCACGCAGACGTCGACACCGCCGGCGTCCAGCGCGGAGAGCACGGCGGGCAGCGTCGCGCACTCCAGGAACCGCACCTCGGGGACGTCGGCCGCGGGCCGTCGCCCGGTGGCGAGCTTCACCTGCTCGCGGACGTTGGCGTCGTCGCTGTAGACCAGGACCGTGGCGGTCGCCTGCATTGTTCCTCCGTGACAGCTGTGTCGTCGGGGCTCTCGGGGCATGAACCGATGCGCGGATCGTACTCCCGCCGACAGCCCGTCAGCACCGCTAATGACGTCGATTCGCTGGGCCGTTCGGGGAGGACACACCCCTCTGACACACCGAACGGCACCCCCGGGAGTGAGGGCGGGATAAGCGACCGACATAATGTCGGTCGTGGCGACAGCAACGACAGTAGAAACCGGGCACGCGCACCCGTCGGTCAATCGGCCGAACCTCACCAGCGTCGGAACCATCATCTGGCTGAGTTCCGAGCTGATGTTCTTCGCGGCCCTCTTCGCGATGTACTTCACCCTGCGATCGGTGATGGGACCGGATCACTGGAAGGAGATGGCCGACCATCTGAACTTCCCGTTCTCCGCGACGAACACCACGATCCTGGTGCTTTCCTCTCTCACCTGCCAGCTCGGCGTCTTCGCCGCGGAGCGGGGCGACGTGAAGAAGCTCCGGACGTGGTTCACCATCACGTTCGTCATGGGTGCGATCTTCATCGGCGGCCAGGTCGTGGAGTACACCGAGCTGGTCAAGACGGACGGGCTCTCCCTGTCCTCGGACCCGTACGGCTCGGTGTTCTACCTGACCACCGGCTTCCACGGCATGCACGTGACAGGCGGTCTCATCGCCTTCCTGCTGGTTCTCGGCAGAACATACGCAGCCAAGAGGTTCACCCACGAACAGGCGACCGCAGCCATCGTCGTGTCCTACTACTGGCACTTCGTCGATGTCGTGTGGATCGGCCTCTTCGCGACGATCTACATGATCAAGTAACCGGGCGCTCGCACCCACCCATCATCGACGCAGAAGATCCTGACACCGGGGTAATCCGTGAAAAAGCTCTCCGCACGACGACGCCATCCACTGGCGGCCGTCGTCGTACTACTCCTCGCGCTGGCGGCTACCGGGGGGCTGTACGCCGCGTTTGCGCCTGCGGGCAAGGCGCAGGCAGACGAATCCGTCCAGTCCCTCCCCATTGAGGAGGGCAAGAAGATCTACACCGTCGGCTGCGCCAGCTGCCACGGAACCAGTGGTCAGGGCACCTCCGACGGGCCTTCGCTGGTCGGCGTCGGCTCCGCAGCCGTCGACTTCCAGGTCGGCACCGGCCGCATGCCCGCGCAGCAGCCGGGTGCCCAGATCCCGGCGAAGAAGGTCATCTACTCGCAGGGCGAGATCGACCAGCTCGCGGCGTACATCTCGTCGCTCGGCGCCGGTCCGATCACGCCGACCGCGAAGCAGGTCAGCCCCGACGGCGCGGACATCGCCAAGGGCGGTGACCTGTTCCGCACCAACTGCGCCCAGTGTCACAACTTCACGGGTGCGGGCGGCGCGCTGACCGACGGCAAGTACGCCCCGAGCCTGGAAGGCACGAGCCCCAAGCACATCTACGAGGCCATGCAGACCGGCCCGCAGAACATGCCCTCCTTCCCCGACACGACGATGCCCGAGCAGCAGAAGCAGGACATCATCGCGTACATCAAGACCGTGAACGGTGACAACAGCGAGAGCCCGGGCGGCCTGTCGCTCGGTGGCCTCGGTCCGGTCAGCGAAGGCCTGTTCGCATGGATCTTCGGTCTGGGCCTCCTGATCGCCGTCGCCGTCTGGGTCGCGGCCCACACCGCTAAGGCCAAGAAGTCATGAGTAGCCAAGAAGAGAATCCAGAGAAGAGCCTGCTCACCGAGCAGGACGCCGCGCACGGCGCGGTAGTGGGTACGGGCGACCCGTTCGCCGACCCGGGGCTGCCGGCCCACAAGCCGCGCATCCAGGACATCGACGAACGTGCCGCGAACCGCTCCGAGCGAGTCGTCGCGTACCTGTTCATCCTGTCCATGCTGGCGACGGTGGCGTTCATCGCCTCCTACGTCATCTTCCCGGTCGACAAGATCGTCTACATCTGGCCGTTCGGCCATGTGAGCGCGCTGAACTTCTCCCTGGGTCTCACCCTGGGCGTGGCGCTCTTCGCCATCGGTGCGGGTGCCGTCCACTGGGCGCGCACCCTGATGTCCGACGTCGAGGTCCCCGCCGAGCGTCACGCGATCGAGGCCACGCCCGAGGTCAAGGCGCAGGTCCTCGCCGACTTCAAGGCCGGTGCCGAGGAGTCCGTGATCGGCCGGCGCAAGCTGATCCGCACCACGATGTTCGGCGCGCTGGCCCTGGTGCCGCTCTCCGGCGTGATGCTGCTGCGCGACCTGGGTCCGCTGCCGGAGAAGAAGCTCCGCTCGACCCTGTGGGCCAACGGCAAGAAGCTCATCAACATGAACACGATGGAGCCTCTGCGACCCGAGGACATCGTGGTCGGCTCGCTGACCTTCGCCATGCCCGAGGGCCTGGAGGAGGACGCCGAGGACTTCCAGTCGCAGATCGCCAAGGCCGCCCTGATGATCATCCGCATCGAGCCGGACGACATCAAGGACAAGCGCGAGCGCGAGTGGGCGCACGAGGGCATCGTCGCCTTCTCCAAGATCTGCACCCACGTCGGCTGCCCGATCAGCCTGTACGAGCAGCAGACGCACCACGTGCTCTGCCCGTGCCACCAGTCCACCTTCGACCTCTCCGACGGCGCCCGCGTCATCTTCGGTCCGGCCGGGCACGCGCTTCCGCAGCTGCGGATCGGCGTGAGCAGCGAGGGCGACCTCGAAGCTCTCGGTGACTTCGAAGAGCCCGTCGGTCCTGCCTTCTGGGAGCGCGGATGAGTACTACGACGGAAACCACGCGCAAGGCACCCGCAGGTGAGCGGGTCGCCGACTGGGCGGACGGCCGGCTGGGCATCTACGGCCTGGCCAAGGCCAACATGCGCAAGATCTTCCCGGACCACTGGTCCTTCATGCTGGGCGAGGTCTGCCTCTACAGCTTCATCATCATCATCCTCACGGGTGTGTACCTGACGCTGTTCTTCCACCCGAGCATGAACGAGGTCGTGTACAACGGCCCGTACGAGCCCATGCAGGGCATCCGGATGTCCGAGGCCTACTCGTCGACGCTGAACATCAGCTTCGACGTCCGCGGTGGTCTGCTCGTGCGGCAGATCCACCACTGGGCCGCACTGATCTTCCTGGCCGGCATGTTCGTGCACATGATGCGCGTGTTCTTCACGGGCGCGTTCCGCAAGCCGCGTGAGATCAACTGGCTCTTCGGGTTCCTGTTGTTCGTCCTGGGCATGTTCACCGGCTTCACCGGTTACTCGCTCCCGGACGACCTGCTCTCCGGTACGGGTGTCCGCTTCATGCAGGGCGCGATCCTGTCCGTGCCGATCGTCGGCACGTACCTCGCGTACTTCCTGTTCGGCGGGAACTTCCCCGGCGGCGACTTCGTGGCCCGGTTCTACTCGATCCACATCCTGCTGCTCCCGGGCATCATGATGGGCCTGCTGGTCGGCCACCTGATCCTGGTCTTCTACCACAAGCACACGCAGTTCGCGGGCCCCGGCCGTACGAACAAGAACGTCGTGGGCATGCCGCTGCTGCCGGTCTACATGGCCAAGGCCGGAGGGTTCTTCTTCCTGGTCTTCGGTGTCATCTCGGTCGTCGCCGCGGTCGCCTCGATCAACCCGATCTGGGCCATCGGCCCGTACCGGCCGGACCAGGTGTCCACCGGTGCGCAGCCCGACTGGTACATGGGCTTCTCCGAAGGCCTGATCCGTGTCATGCCCGGCTGGGAGATCAACCTCTGGGGTCACACGCTCGTCCTGGGCGTCTTCATCCCGCTGGTCATCTTCCCGCTGGTGCTGGCCGCGATCGCGGTGTACCCGTTCATCGAGTCCTGGGTCACCGGCGACAAGCGCGAGCACCACATCCTGGACCGGCCGCGCAACGCGCCGACGCGCACCGCGTTCGGTGTCGCCTGGATCAGCTGGTACTTCGTCCTGCTCGTCGGTGGCGGCAACGACCTGTGGGCCACGCACTTCCACCTGTCGATCAACGCCATCACGTGGTTCGTGCGGGTCGGATTCTTCGTGGTCCCGGTGCTCGTGTTCATCGCGACCAAGCGGATCTGCCTCGGCCTCCAGCGCCGCGACAAGGAGAAGGTGCTGCACGGCCGCGAGTCCGGGCTCATCAAGCGCCTGCCGCACGGTGAGTTCGTGGAGGTCCACGAGCCGCTCAGCCCGGGCCAGCTGCACACCCTCACCGCGCACGACCAGTACACGCCGCTCGAGATCGGCCCCACGGTCGACGAGAACGGTGTCGAGCGCAAGGTCTCGGCCCTCACGAAGCTGCGCGCCAAGCTCAGCAAGGGCTACTACGGCGAGCACAACCAGATCGCCAAGCCCACCGTCGAGGAGTACAAGGAGATCACCAGCGGCCACGGTCACCACTGATCGCCTGAACTGATCGCCACAGCGAGGAGCCCCGTCCATTCGCCGGACGGGGCTCTTCGCCGTTCCCGGGCCCCGATAGGGTGGACGGACACCCCCCTTTCCGGCTGTGGAATTCTTGGAGCGGACCATGAACGTTGTGACCCCGAACGGCGGCGACAGCGCGGCGGACCGTTCCTGGTCCGGCGTACTGACGCCCCTGCTGCGCGGCCAGGACCTCGGCGCGGACGACACCGCCTGGGCCATGGACCGGATCATGAGCGGGGACGCCACCGACGCGCAGATCGCGGGCTTCGCCATCGCGCTGCGCGCCAAGGGCGAGACGGTCGCCGAGGTGAGCGGCCTGGTCCGCGCGATGTACGCGCACGCCCGCACCATCGAGGTGCCCGGGCCCTCGGTCGACATCGTCGGCACCGGCGGCGACCTCGCGAAGACGGTCAACATCTCCACGATGTCCGCGATCGTGATCGCCGGTACGGGAGCCAAGGTCGTCAAGCACGGCAACCGGTCCGCCTCCTCGGCCAGCGGCGCCTCCGACGTCCTGGAGAAGCTCGGCGTCAACCTGGAGCTGACCCCGCAGCGGGTCGCCGAGGTGGCCGCCGAGGCGGGCATCACCTTCTGCTTCGCGGTGAAGTTCCACCCGGCCCTGCGGTACGCGGCCAAGGCCCGCAAGGAGCTGGGCACCCAGACCACCTTCAACATCCTCGGCCCGCTCACCAACCCGGCCCACGTCCGCGCCCAGGCCGTCGGGGTCGCCGACCTCAGGATGGCGCCCATCGTGGCCGGCGTCCTCGCCGAGCGCGGCAACTCCGCGCTCGTCTTCCGCGGCGACGACGGTCTCGACGAGCTGACCACCACCGCGACCTCCCGGGTCTGGGTGGTCCGGGACGGCGAAGTGCGCGAGGAGGCCTTCGATCCGCGCCACGTGGGCTTGGAGCTGGTACCGGTCGAGGCGCTGCGCGGCGCCGACCCCTCGTACAACGCGGACGTCGCCCGCCGGGTGCTGGACGGCGAGAAGGGGGCCGTGCGCGAGGCGGTGCTGCTGAACTCCGCGGCGGCGCTGGTGGCGCTGGACCCGGGGGAGGGCACGCTCACCGAGCAGATCGGCGCCAAGATCGCCGCCGCCGCCGAGTCCATCGACTCCGGGGCCGCGCACCGCGCGCTGGAGCGCTGGGTGGCGGCCAGCAACGCCTGAGCACTTCTGTGACGCCCGAGCGGTTCCGTGACGCCCGGGCGTTTCGGTCCGTACGTGCACGAAGGGGCGCAGTCCGTATCGCGGACTGCGCCCTTGCGTTCGTGGACGCGTATGGCAAGATGCTGGCAGGTCATGAGTGACAGCGACTACGGCCCCGGCCCGCTGTCCGGCAACCCTCCGTCCGTGGCGGGGTGCCCCGGGTGAAGACCAGGCCGTAGGCAGCGAGGTCTGCGGCAAGCGCGGGCCCCTCGGCATCTCGAATGCCAGCCCCCGGGGTCCTGGTCCCTAGGGAGCCTCTTGTGAGCACGCGAATGCGATAGGGCGCAACGCCCTTCTCCGCACCCCTTTCACCTTTTGCACCGCGCTGCCGCGTACCCGCCGGCGCGGTGAATTCGCCTGCGTATTACGGGAGTTCGTCATGTCCGTGTCCTCTGCTGCCCTCAACGCCTCCGAGTCCGCCGCCGCTGCCTCCGCCGACGCGGACTGTGCCCCGCTGCCGGTCCTCGGCAAGGACGTCACCGTCCCGCTCGTCACCGGGGGCGAAGTCACCTACGCGGCCCTCGACTACGCGGCCAGCGCCCCGGCGCTCCAGCGGGTCTGGGACGACGTCGCCGCCTACGCGCCGTACTACGGCAGCGTGCACCGCGGCGCCGGCTACCTCTCGCAGCTCTCCACCGACCTCTTCGAGAACAGCCGCGCCACCGTCGCGGAGTTCCTCGGCTGCCGGCCCGGCGACCAGGTGATCTTCACCCGCTCGACCACCGACTCCCTCAACCTGCTGGCGGCCGTGATCCCGGCCGACTGCGAGGTGTTCGTGTACGAGACCGAGCACCACGCCTCGCTGCTGCCCTGGCGCGACGCCAAGGTCACCTACCTCAACGCGCCGCGCACCCCGCAGCAGGCCGTCGAGTCCCTGGAGCGCGCGCTCGCCGACCGCGACCCCTACGGTCCGGCCCTCGTCTGCGTCACCGGTGCCTCCAACGTCACCGGCGAGCTGTGGCCGGTCAAGGAACTGGCCGCCGCCGCCCACGCGCACGGCGCCCGCATCGTGCTGGACGCCGCCCAGCTCGCCCCGCACCACCCGGTGGACATCGCCGAACTCGACGTCGACTGGGTCGCCTTCTCCGGCCACAAGCTCTACGCCCCCTTCGGCTCCGGCGTCCTCGCCGGCCGCGCCGACTGGCTCCAGGACTCCGAGCCCTACCTGGCCGGCGGCGGCGCCTCGAAGAAGGTCGCCCGGCGCACCGACGGCGGCGTGGACGTGGAGTGGCACACCACCGCCGCCCGCCACGAGGCCGGTTCGCCCAACGTCATCGGCGTCTACTCCATCGCCTCCGCCTGCAAGGCCCTCACCGAGGCCGGCTTCGACAAGCTGGTCGCCCGCGAGCAGCGGCTGGTCGCCCGGGTCCGCGCGGGCCTCGCCGAGGTGCCTCAGGTCAAGGTGCTCTCGCTCTTCGGCGACGACGCCCCGCGCGTCGGCGTCATCTCCTTCGTGGTGGAGGGCTGGAACAGCTCCCACTTCGCCGCCGCGCTCTCCGCCGAGTACGGCATCGGCGTCCGCGACGGCCTGTTCTGCGCCCACCCGCTGGTCCGCACCCTGCTCGGCAGCGACCCGCAGGACCCGGGCGAGTGCGGCGCGCCGGAGGCCGAGCCGGGCGAGCGCTCCCTGAACGCCATCCGCGTCAGCTTCGGCGCCGGTACGCCGGACGAGCACGTGGACCGCTTCGTCCGCGCCGTCAGCGAGCTGGTGAGCGAGGGCGCGCAGTGGAAGTACCGCACCGAGGGCGGCCGTTGCGTTCCGGACCGGGGCGCCGCGCAGCTCTGACGGCGGCGGCCGGACAGCACTTCGGCCGGGTACGGGCGGTTGCCCGTACCCGGCCGAAGTGCTGCCGGGGACCGCGTCGCGAGCGGTGGTTACGCGTCGAGGCCGATGGCGAAGGCGGCTTCCAGGTCGTGCTGGGAGTACGTACGGAAGGCCACGTGCGTGTCGGTGGCCTCCACGCCGGGGATCTTGCTGATCCGGCCGGGGATGACCTCGGCCAGGTCGTCGTGGCGGGCCACCCTGACCATGGCGATCAGGTCGTACGTACCGGTGACCGAGAAGACCTCGCTGACGCTGTCCAGCGCCGCGATGGACTCGGCGATCTCCGGAATCCGGTCGACGCTGGTTTTGATGAGCACGATCGCGGTGATCACGGCTGGCTTTCTCCCTCGGTGGCCGTGGCTGGTGTCTTCACTCTAGCCCCACGCCGGTGGACCCCCCTGGCCAGGACGAATCCGGCGGCGAACCCTGCCACGTGGGCCAGATAGGCCACGCCCGGACCGCTCCCCGCACTGCGGGCCGCAAGCCACTGGAGGGCGAACCAGAAGAGGAGCACGATCCAGGCGGGGAAGCGGAGCGGCAGGAAGAGGAGGAACGGGAAGATGCTGGTGACCCGCGCCCGGGGGAAGAGGCGGAGGAACGCCCCGAGCACCGCCGAGATCGCCCCCGAGGCGCCGACCAGCGTCTGTGCGGAGTCCGCGTACGCCGCCGCGTAGACCACCAGGGTCAGATAGCCGCAGCCCGTGTAGAAGAGGGCGAAGCCGAGGTGGCCCATCCGCTCCTCGGCCATGGCGCCGAACACGTGCAGGAAGAGCATGTTGCCCAGCAGGTGGAGCCAGCCGCCGTGCACGAAGAGCGCGGTGAACGGGGTGAGCCACGCGTGCGCGGAGCCGTCCCACAGGTCGGCGGGGATCACCCCCCAGCGCTCGAAGTAGCCCGCCTGGGCGGCGAGGGCCGCGTCGGCGGTGCCGTAGGAGGGGCCGAACCCGGAGACCGGGCCGGCGAGGAAGACCAGGCAGCACACGGCCATGAGGCCGTACGTGACGGGGGCTCCGCCCGCCGCCGCCGGGAGGCGGAGTCTCCGTACCGCGCCCAGCGGGCCCGCGTCACGCTGTTCGATCATGTACGGAGCATGACGTACCGGGACGGAACGGAACGGGCCGCCTCGCCGTGCCGTCGGCCGGGCGCGAGGCCGTAGGGTTGCCCCAGGACACCCGCAGTTCGACGGCGCACCGCGAGATCCTTGAGGCAGGACAGGACGGGCCTCGTCCGGGACGGCACGAGGCCCGACGACGAAAGAGGACGGCACGATGACGACGGTTCCCCAGCCGACCGACGCGACCCGCTGGCGCTGCACGCTCTGCGGGAACCTCACGCGTTTCGACGTGACGCGGTCGTCGAAGGTGGTGGAGTACGTCCACCTCGACCTGGCCGGTGACGCCAGTGTCGAGGAGCGGGAGGTCGTCAGTGAGACGATCGAATCGGTGCGCTGCCGATGGTGCAGCGCGGTGGACCAGATCGAACTGGTGGACAGGCCAGGTGCCGACTCCTGACGGAGTCGCACCACGGACATGATGGGGTGACGGATGGTGGAGCAGCCGACCAACGGCGCTGATCCGGCCGATGGGGCCGACGGCGCCGTCGAGGCGCTCGACCGCCCGCTGCCCGAGGGAGTGCGGCGGCGGGTCGTCGCGCTGGTCTCGGACGCCTTCGGGGGTCTGACGGTCGGCGAACTGCCCGCGCAGCTGCGGCAGTACGCCCGCTTCACCCCGACCCGGCGCGCGAAGTTCGCCGGGAACGCCATGGCCGCCGCGCTGGAGGGCGACGCGCGCTTCCGCGGGCGCATCGGCGAACGGATCGCGGCGGCCCAGCCGGAGCTGGCCCGCGCCCTGGAGGCCGGTGCGCCGCCCGCCGCCGCCGATCCGGTGGACGTCGCCGCCGCCGCGTACGTGCTGCGCCCGGTCGGCTGGGTCAAGCTGGTGCAGGCCGCCGGCGAGGAGGTCCAGCGGGCCACCGCGGAGCGCGCCGACGACGAGAGCCGGCGCGAGACGGAACGCCTGCGCGAGGAACTGGCGCACGCGCGCGGCCAGACCAAGGCCGACACCGAGCGGCTCCGCGCCGAACTGGACGCCGCCCGCAAGGAGTCCGAGTCGCTCCACCGCAAGCTGCGCAGCGCCCTCAGCGAGGTCAAGCGCAGCGAGGCCGCGCTGCGCCGGGCCGCCGCCGAGGCGGACGCGGTACGCGCCGAGGCGGCGGCGCAGGTCTCCCAGGCGGAGAGCGAGACCCGCCGGCTCAAGACCCGCCTGGCGGAGGCCGAGACGGCCGTGGAGACGAGCCGCAGGGCCGCCCGAGAGGGCCGCTCGGTCGAGGACATGCGGCTGCGGCTGCTGCTGGACACCGTGCTCGACGCCGCCGCGGGGCTGCGCCGCGAGCTCGCGCTGCCGCCGTCGACCTCCCGTCCCGCGGACGGGGTGGAAGCGGTCGAGCCGGGCCGGATGTCGCCCAAGGACATTGCCGCGAGGGCGCTTTCGGAGACCGATCCGGCACTCCTCGACCAGCTGCTGGCGCTGCCGCAGGCGCACCTGATCATCGACGGCTACAACGTCACGAAGACCGGCTATCCCCAGATGCCGTTGGAGAAGCAGCGGTTGAGGCTGCTGGGCGGGCTGTCGATGCTCGCCGCGCAGACGGGCGCCGAGATGACCTGTGTGTTCGACGGGGCGGAGCTGGCCGTGCCGGTGCTGCTCGCGCCGCCGCGCGGGGTGCGGGTGCTCTTCAGCAAGGCGGGGGTGACCGCCGACGAGCTGATCCGCCAACTCGCCCGTGCCGAACCGCCGGGGCGGCCCGTCGTGGTGGTCTCCACCGACCGGGAGGTGGCGGACGGGGTGGCCAAGGCCGGTGCCCGGCCCGTCGCGTCCGCCTTGCTCCTGAAGCGGCTTTCGCGCGTTTAGGGCGATACGTTGCAGTACGAGCGCCGTGCCGCTTTCGGGGAAACGTATCGTCAATTTCTGGCTACGCGCCGTGCGTCGGCGGCACGGAAGTGCCGGGTGTGACGAATCTTTTCCAGGGAGGATTTGAACTGATCACAACTAGGTCACTAGGGTCAGGGCTCGAACCTTCGCACGGTTGATCACTCATTCGGGGTGGCGGCGAAGGAACCGCCGAGTCCGTGATGTGCGCGGAGCCGGGTCGTACCGGGTGTTCTGCCCTCCGTCCTGGTAGGCGGCTCTGAGGAAGAAGGAGCTCGCCTTCGTGGCGTCCCACCGTCGACCCAAGCAGCCGAGCCGCACCCGTGTGACCGTGCTCACCGCGACCGCAGCAGCCGCCGTGGCCCTCTCCGCCCAGGCCGCGCACGCCGACCCCAAGCCGACCAAGACCGAGGTCAAGGCGAAGGTCGACAAGCTCTACAGCGAGGCCGAGGCCGCCACCGAGAAGTACAACGGGGCCAAGGAGCAGCAGGAGAAGCTGAAGAAGGAGGTCGACGCCCTCCAGGACAAGGTCGCCCGCGAGCAGGCCGACCTCAACAGCCTCCGCGGCGAACTCGGTTCGCTCGCCACCGCGCAGTACCGCTCCGGCGGCATCGACCCCTCCGTGCAGCTCTTCTTCTCCTCGGACCCGGACACCTTCCTCGACCAGGCCTCGGCCCTGGACAGCCTCACGGCCAAGCAGGCCGAGTCGCTGGAGAAGATCCAGGCCAAGCAGCGCACCCTCGCCCAGGAGCGCAAGGAGGCCCAGGCGAAGCTCTCCGAGCTCTCCGAGGTCCGCGACGCCCTCGGTGCGAACAAGAAGAAGTTCCAGAAGAAACTGTCCGACGCGCAGACGCTGCTGAACACCCTCACCGCCGCCGAGCGCCAGAAGATGGCCGACGAGGACGCGCGCGCCAGCCGGTCCGCGGGTACCCGCGTCGACCTGGGCAACGAAGCCCCCGCCTCCGCCCTCGGCGCCGCCGCCCTCGCCAACGCCGCGACGCAGATCGGCAAGCCGTACGTCTCCGGCGGCACGGGCCCCAGCTCGTTCGACTGCTCGGGCCTCACGCAGTGGGCCTACGCGCAGGCAGGTGTCGCGATCACCCGCACCACGTACACCCAGATCAACCAGGGCACCCGGATCGGCCGCAGCCAGCTGAAGCCGGGCGATCTGGTGTTCTTCAACAACACCGAGCACGTGGCCCTCTACGCGGGCGACAACACGGTGCTGCACGCCCCGCACCCCGGCGCGTACGTCCGCTACGAGTCGATGAACACCATCGGCAGCTTCCAGGTCGGCGTCCGCATCTGACGCCCGATACCTGACGCCTTGTAGCCGGCTCTCGGTACCCGACGCCCGGTGTCCGACGCCCGAACGGGCGAATCGGTTCGCCCCCGCACGACGCCCCGCCCCGACGGAGACCCAGGTCACCGCCGGGGCGGAGCCGTTTCGCCCCTCGCGCCCCCCGGCCGGTCCTTGGCCGTCGTGTAACCGGACGATTACTGTCTGTCTGCTGTGCGGCTCCCGTCCGTCGTCCCACCCGTCCCGGGTGGCAGGGGGCCGCGTGCGTACGCGCGCAGCGGAAGGAGTGCGGCTCCCGTGGTGTCCCATCGCCGTCCCACCCAGTCCGGCCTCAACCGGGGCGTGCGCGCCACGGTCCTCACGGCGGCCGCGGCGAGCGCCGCCGCCGGCCTCACCGGGGCCCCGGCGAGCGCGGCGGCCCCGCACGACCGCGACGCCACCCGGGCCCGCGTCGACCAGCTGTACCGCGAGGCGGAGCGGGCCACCGAAGGGTTCAACCGGGCCGGCGAGGAGACCGGCCGGCTCCGCGACGAGGTCGCCAGGGCCCAGGAGGCCGCCGCCCGCACCCGGGCCGCCCTCAACCAGATGCGCGGGGGCCTCGGCGCCATCGCCGGGGCGCAGTACCGCGAGGGGGCCCTCGATCCCGCCCTGGCCCTGCTCTTCTCCTCGGACCCGGACACCTTCCTCGACCGGGCCGCCACCCTCGACCGGCTCGGCGCCCGCCAGGCGCTCGCGCTCGACAAGCTCCGCCGCACCCGCCAGAAGCTCGACCAGATCCGCGCCGAGGCCGCGGACGACCTGCGGGACCTCGAGCGCAGCCGCGCCACCGTGGCCCGCCACAAGCGCACCGTCGAGTCCAAGCTCGCCGAGGCCCGCCGGCTGCTGGCCGCCCTTCCGCCCGGGCAGCGCGCCGCCTACGACGACGCCCGCGCGTCCCGCTCCGGCCGTCCCTCGGACCCCGGCGGCACCGGAGACCTGTCCGCCCTCCGGGAGGCCGCCGCCGGCCTCCCCGGCTCGGCGAGGGCCCTCGCCGCCCTGGCCGCCGCCCAGCAGGCGCTCGGCCGCCCGTACGTCTGGGGAGCCAACGGCCCCAGCGGCTTCGACTGCTCCGGGCTCATGCAGTGGGCCTACGCCCGCGCGGGCGTCAGCCTGCCGCGCACCTCCCAGGCCCAGCGGTACGCGGGCCACATGGTGCCGCTCTCCCAGGCGCTCCCCGGCGACCTCGTCGCCTACCGGGCGGACGCCAGCCACATCGCCATGTACGCCGGGAACGGCCAGGTCATCCACGCCCCGTACCCCGGCGCCGCGGTCCGCTACGACCCCGTCGGCATGATGCCCGTCTCCTCGGTCACCCGGGTCTGACCGTACGATCGGCTGAATGGCAGAACCAGGGCGTGTCGTGAAAGTGGCGCCGTCCGCCCGGAGGGCGGGTCGGGCGGCGTCCGGTGCGTGCGATCGCACGGCGGAGGGCCGCCCCGACACCGGATGTATCGGGGCGACCCCGACAACGTGGCGAGCGTGCGTGCCGGACGCCGACGGACAGGCGGGACTTTCACCACACGCCCCGGCGGCACCCCGGACCGACGCGCGGCGGAACCGCCCCCGCACCCGGGCCCGCGCCCGGCGTGCGGCGGGCGCCCCGCTCGTCGCGCTGCTCCTCGCCGGGGTGCTGGCCGCCGGGGGGTGCGCCGCCCCCGACCGCTCGGCGGACTCCGCCACCGCCGGGGAGATCACCACGCTCCTCGACCGGCGGGCCGCCGCCGTGCTGCACCACGACACCGCCGCGTACCTGGCCGTGGTCGACCCGGACGCCGCCGCGCTGCGCACCGCCCAGCGCACCTCACTGGCCGACCTGGCGCAGGTACCGCTGCGGTCATGGACGTACACGGTGAAATCGCTGACCGACCGGGGCGCCGACCGGGTCACCGCCGACGTCGAGCTGGACTACCGCGTCGCGGGCTTCGACACCGCCCCCGCGACCGCCCGCCGCACCCTGGAGCTCGCCCGGGACGGCTCCGGCGGGTCCTGGCACCTCACGGCCGACCGGCCCGCGAAAGACGCGGCCGTGCCGCTCTGGGACCAGGGCCCGGTCATCGCGGTGCACGGCACCCACAGCCTCGTCCTCGGCGTCGGCCGCCCGGCGAAGGAACTGCGCGAGATCGCGGAGACCGCCGACCACGCGGTCCCGGCGGCCTCCGCCGCCTGGCCGGACTCCTGGGCGGCGCGGGTGGTCTACCTCGTGCCCGCCTCCACGGGGGCCATGGCGGAGCTCCTCGGCTCGCCGGCCGGGAGCTACCGGGGGATAGCGGCCGTCACCACCGGCGCGGTCTCCAGCGGGAACGGGCGGCCGGGCCTCGCCGACCGGGTCGTCGTCAACCCGGAGGCGTACGCCGGCCTCGGTACCTTCGGCCGCCGGGTCGTCCTCACCCACGAGACCACGCACGTGGCGACCCGGACCTCCACGACCGCCGCCACCCCGCTCTGGCTCTCCGAGGGGTTCGCCGACTGGGCCGCGTACCGGCAGGAGGACCGCACGGCAGACGAGATCGCGCCCGAACTCGCCACCGCCGTCCGCGCCCGCGACCTGCCCGCCGCGCTCCCCGCCGACGACGACTTCGCCTTCGACCGGGACCCGGACGCGCTGGCGCGGGCGTACGAGGGCGGCTGGCTCGCCTGTGAGCTCGTCGCCGAGGAGTGGGGCGAGGACGCGCTCACCGACCTGTACCGGGCGGTGGGGGCGCACGACGGGCGCGAGGGGGCGGTGGAGACCGCGATGGAGAAGGTCCTCGGCATCGGCGAGCGGGAGTTCACCACCCGCTGGCGGAACTACCTCACCGAGCGGCTCGGCTGAGCCACCGGCGCCACCGCTTCGGCCCCCGCCGTACCGGGCCCGGAGTACGCGGCGGTTGCCGCCTCCGTGCCCGTACTAGCCGGAGAGACGTCCGGGGCGGCCACCGGCCGCGTCCCGCGCCACAGCCCCGCCGCCGCGACCACCGTCGCCGCGACCAGCAGGCCGTTCCGTACGAGGAGCAGCGCCACGCCCGTGCCGTCGCTCGCCACCACGTGCCCGAAGCCCAGCGGGAACTCCAGGAAGGTCACCGGGCAGGCCACCAGGACCAGGCACGCGGGCAGGCCCGACCGGCTGCCCCGGAAGACCAGGCAGACCGCCGCCAGACCGACCAGCCACACCAGGTACTGCGGGCTGATCACCCGGCTCGTCGTCGTGAACAGCAGCACCGCCGTGAACGCCGCGTCCGCCGCCGTGTGCGCCGCGAAGGTACGCGCCCGCAGCCGCCACACCAGCAGCCAGCCGAACGCCGCCGCGCTCAGCCCCAGCGCCAGCCCCGACACCAGCTCCACCCGGGGGCCGAGGAACTCCATCGAGCCGTAGTGCAGCTCGATCCACCCCGGCCAGCCCGACCACCGCGCCAGATGGAGCGCCACCCCGCCCAGCGACTCGATCTCGGTGCCCCGGTCCCGCTGGTACCCGAGGAACGCGAACGCCCCCGGCATCACCAGCCAGAACCCCGCCGCCAGCACCCCGGCCACCACCACCGCCGCCGACCACGCGCGGCGGGTCGCCCGCCCGGGGGCCGTCCCCACCAGCACCAGCACCGGCCACACCTTCAGCAGCGCCCCGAACGCCGCGACCGCCCCCAGCACCCCCGGCCGGCGCACCCCGGCCAGCAGCCCCGCCACCGCGAGGGCCGTCACCATCAGGTCGTACCGGGCGTAGACGGTCGGGCCCAGCAGCGGTACGCCCGCCACCCAGACCCAGGCGCCCGTGCGCCGCGCACCGGGCCGGGAGCCCGCCCGCAGCAGCAGCCCCAGCACCAGCGCGTCGCAGACCAGCACGAGCACGTAGAACGCCGTCGGATACGCCAGGAACGGCAGCAGCGCGGGGGCCAGGACCGGCAGCGCCGCCGCCGGAGGGTACTGCCAGGTCACGTCCCCCGAGGGGAAGGCGCCGGTGCGCAGCACCTCGTACCAGCCGTGGTAGATCACCGAGACGTCCACGGTGACGTCGGGACCCGGGACCGTCACCGCCTTCAGCACACAGAGCAGCAGCGCCGCCCTGGTCAGCGTCCAGACCGCGAGGACCCCGCAGGTGCCGGCCCGTCCCGTCATGGCTCTTCCGCTCCTCGTGCCGTACGTCCGGTCAGCCATGATGCCGGGCCCCGCTGCGCGCGGGACCGAGGCGCGGCCGGTGGCCGGGGGCCGGTCCACGACAGGACGCCGGCGGGTCGCCGGGCCTGACATGACACGGGGAGGTCTGCCGCGCGGGGCGGGTCCGTTACTGTCGGCGGCGATGGACAAGACCTTGATCGTGACCAACGACTTCCCGCCCCGCCCCGGTGGCATCCAGGCCTTCCTGCACAACATGGCGCTGCGGCTGGACCCCGGACAGCTCGTCGTCTACGCCTCCACCTGGAAGCGGAGCGAGGAGGGGGTACGGGCCACCGCCGACTTCGACGCCGACCAGCCCTTCACCGTCGTCCGCGACCGCACGACGATGCTGCTGCCCACCCCCCGGGTCACCCGGCGCGCGGCGGGGCTGCTGCGGGAACACGGCTGCACCTCCGTCTGGTTCGGCGCCGCCGCCCCGCTCGGCCTGATGGCCCCCGCGCTGCGCCGGGCCGGGGCCCGCCGGCTCGTCGCCACCACCCACGGACACGAGGCCGGCTGGGCCCAGCTCCCCGCCTCCCGGCAACTGCTGCGCCGCATCGGGGAGGGCACCGACACGATCACGTACCTCGGTGAGTACACCCGGTCCCGGATCGCCGCCGCGCTCACCCCCGAGGCGGCCGGACGCATGGTGCAACTCCCGCCCGGCGTCGACGAGAAGACCTTCCACCCGGCGTCCGGCGGCGACCGGGTCAGGGCCCGGCTGGGGCTCACCGACCGGCCCGTCGTCGTCTGCGTCTCCCGGCTGGTGCCGCGCAAGGGCCAGGACACGCTGATCCTCGCCATGCCCGCGATCCTGGCCCGCCACCCCGACACCGTGCTCCTGATCGTCGGCGGCGGCCCGTACGCCAAGGACCTGGAGAAGCTCGCGGCCGAGACCGGGGTGAGCCGCTCCGTCCGCTTCACCGGCCCGGTGCCCTGGGCGGAGCTCCCCGCGCACTACGGCGCCGGCGACGTCTTCGCCATGCCCTGCCGGACCCGGCGCGGCGGCCTCGACGTGGAGGGCCTCGGCATCGTCTACCTGGAAGCCTCGGCGACCGGGCTGCCGGTGGTGGCCGGCGACTCCGGCGGGGCGCCCGACGCGGTCCTGGACGGCGAGACCGGCTGGGTGGTGCGCGGCGGCGACGCCGAGGACACGGCCGACCGGATCGTCACCCTGCTCGGCGACGCGGAGCTGCGCCGCCGCATGGGGGAGCGGGGGCGGGAGTGGGTCGAGGAGAAGTGGCGCTGGGACCTGCTCGCCGAGAAGCTCCGCACGCTGCTCTGACTTCCGGTCCACGACGAGCCTCCGCGCTACGACGAAGCGGGGCCCGCACGCGTGTGCGGGCCCCGCTTCGTCGTACCGTCCGGATCAGCCGCCGTAGATCGACTCGATCTCGTGGGCGAAGTCCTTCGCGACGACGTTCCGCTTCAGCTTCAGCGAGGGCGTGATGTGCCCCGCCTCCTCGGTGAACTGGGCTTCCAGGACACGGAACTTGCGCACCGACTCCGCCTTGGAGACCGCCGCGTTCCCGTCGTCCACCGCCCGCTGGATCTCCGCCAGCAGCTCGGCGTCCTCGCGCAGCGAGCGGGCCGTCGAGCCGGCGGGCCTGCCGTGCTCCTCGGCCCAGCGGCCGAGGAACTCCTCGTCCAGGGTGAGCAGCGCGCCGACGAACGGCCGCCCGTCGCCCACCACCATGCACTCGGCCACCAGGGCGTGGGCGCGGATACGGTCCTCGATCACGGCGGGGGCGACGTTCTTGCCGCCCGCCGTCACGATGATCTCCTTCTTGCGGCCGGTGATCGCGAGGTAGCCGTCCTCGTCCAGCGTGCCGATGTCACCGGTGTGGAACCAGCCGTCCGCCAGCGCCTCGGCGGTCGCCGCCTCGTTCCCCCAGTACCCCGCGAACAGGTGCTCGCCGTGGAGCAGCACCTCGCCGTCGTCGGCGATCCGCACCACGGAGCCGGGCAGCGGCTGGCCGACCGTACCGATCTTCGGCCGGTCCCACGGGTTGAAGGCGGTGGCCGCGCAGCTCTCGGTGAGGCCGTAGCCCTCCAGGACGGTGAAGCCGATGCCCCGGTAGAAGTGGCCGAGGCGCTCGCCGAGCGGGGCGCCGCCGGAGATCGCGTACTCGCCGCGCCCGCCGAGGACCGCGCGGAGTTTGCCGTAGACGAGCTTGTCGAAGAGCCTGTGCTTCAGCCGCAGGCCGAGGGAGGCGCCCTTCGGGGTGCTCAGCGCCTGGCTGTAGGCGATGGCCGTCGAGGCGGCGCGGTCGAAGATCCGGCCCTTGCCGTCGCCCTGCGCCTTGGCGCGGGCCGCGTTGTAGACCTTCTCGAAGACGCGCGGCACCCCGAGGATCAGCGTCGGCCGGAACGCGGCCAGCTCGTCCGTGAGGTTCTTGATGTCCGGTACGCAGCCGAGCTTGATCGGCGCCATCACGGCCGCCACCTCCACCAGCCGGCCGAAGACGTGCGCGGCGGGCAGGAAGAGCAGCACCGAGCACTCGCCGGTACGGAAGAGGGGCTTCAGCCGCTCCACGACGTTGCCGCACTCCGCGAAGAAGCTGCGGTGGGTGAGCACACAGCCCTTGGGGCGGCCGGTGGTCCCGGAGGTGTAGACGATGGTGGCCGGGTCGTCGGCCTTCGCGGTGGTCGTCGTCGCGTCCACGGTCTCCTCGGAGACCTCCGCGCCGGCGGCGTTCAGCTCCTCCACCGCGCCGCGGTCGATCTGCCAGACCTGCTTGAGCTCCGGCAGCCGCGCCCGGACCGAGGCGACCGAGGCGGCGTGCGCGTCGCTCTCCACGATCACCGCGACCGCGCCGGAGTCACCGAGGATCCACTGGATCTGCTCGGGCGAGCTGGTCTCGTACACCGGTACGGTCACCGCGCCCGCGGTCCAGATGGCGAAGTCGAGGAGGACCCACTCGAAGCGGGTGCGCGACATCAGGGCGACCCGGTCGCCCGGCTGCACTCCGGCCGCGACGAGGCCCTTGGCGGCGGATCTGACCTCGGCCAGGAACTGGGTCGCGGTGACATCCGTCCACGCACCGGCCACCTTGCGGCTCATCACCGCGGTGGCGGGATGCTGAGCGGCGTTGCGGCGGATGAGATCGGTCAGGTTGCCGTCCGTGGGGACCTCGTACAGGGCCGGAAGGCTGAACTCGCGCAAGACTGCTGCTCCTCATCGGGCTCCGGTGCCACGGCTCTGTGTGACGCACCGGAAGCGGTCCACGATTGGCAGGTGCTCAGTGGGGTGAGCACGACTGGACTGCCCGGACGTTACCCACCGGTAGTGCTTCCGGATAGAGGAGCAGGACAGATGTCTTATGCATCACATACAGAGGCCGTCGTTCCGGGAACCCTAGACCACCCGTCTCCGGACTCGGAAGTAACCGCAGGTCCGACGCCCTGTTCAGGCCACAGGGGGCTGACTAGGGTGAGCTCATGCGTGCAGGAGAAAAGGGAGCGACGGGCACCCCGGTGGCCGCTCGCTCCACCACCCGCGTCCATGTGGTGAGCGACGTACACGGCAACACCGAGGCGCTGGCCCGCGCGGGCGACGGCGCCGACGCCCTGATCTGCCTCGGCGACCTGGTGCTCTTCCTCGACTACGCCGACCACTCGCGCGGCATCTTCCCCGACCTCTTCGGCGTGGAGAACGCCGACCGCATCGTGGCCCTGCGCACCGCCCGCCGCTACGAGGAGGCCCGCGACTTCGGCCGCGAGCTCTGGGCCGGCATGGACCGCAACGCCGCCATCCTCGGCGCGGTCCGCAAGCAGTACGCCGAGATGTTCGCGGCCATGCCGACCCCGACGTACGCCACCTACGGCAACGTGGACGTCCCCACCCTCTGGCCCGAGTACGCCGGACCCGGCACCACCGTCCTGGACGGCCAGCGCGTCGAGATCGGCGGCCGCGTCTTCGGATTCGTCGGCGGCGGGCTGAAGACCCCGATGAACACCCCGTTCGAGATCAGCGACGAGGAGTACGCCGCCAAGGTGGAGGCGGTCGGCGAGGTCGACGTCCTCTGCACCCACATCCCGCCCGAGGTGCCGGAACTCGTCTACGACACCGTCGCCCGCCGCTTCGAACGCGGCAGCCGTGCCCTGCTGGACGCCATCCGCCGCACCCGCCCCCGGTACGCCCTCTTCGGCCACGTCCACCAGCCGCTGGCCCGCCGGATGCGGATCGGCGCGACCGAGTGCGTCAACGTCGGCCACTTCGCCTCCACCGGCCGGCCGTGGGCGCTCCAGTGGTGAGAGCCGCCGGGCGGTGGGACCTGCCGGAAGGCGGGAGCCCCCGGGCTGGGAGAGCGGCCGGGCGGTGGGACCTGCCGGGCGGTGAGAGCCGCCGGACGCCCCCTCGCGCACACGCGATAGCCTGCACCCGGCAGGCTCCTGCCGAGAACGGACCGGCACAGCGCATGGAGGGCCACGGCGATGGCTGAACACACCAGCTCTAGCATCACGATCGAGGCGGCACCGGCCGACGTGATGAGCGTGATCGCCGACTTCGCCCGCTACCCGGAGTGGACCGGCGAGGTGAAGGAGGCCGAGGTGCTGGCCACCGACGACCGGGGCCGCGCCGAGCAGGTCCGCCTCGTCCTCGACGCCGGGGCCATCAAGGACGACCACGTCCTCGCCTACACCTGGAAGGGCGACGACGAGGTCAGCTGGAGCCTCGTCAAGTCCCAGATGCTGCGGTCCCTCGACGGCACCTACGCGCTGGCGCCCCTCGCCGGAGGCGAGCGCACCGAGGTCACCTACCGCCTCGCCGTCGACGTCAAGATCCCGCTCCTCGGCATGATCAAGCGCAAGGCGGAGAAGGTCATCATCGACCGCGCGCTCGCCGGTCTGAAGAAGCGCGTCGAGTCCGCCCCGCAGGGCTGACCCGGTGCGCACGGTCCTGGTCACCGGGCCCGGCGGCGCCGGCACCACCACCGTCGCGGCGGCCACCGCGCGGGCCTCGGCCCGGGCCGGCCGCCGCACCCTGCTGGTCACCCGCGACCACATGCCCAGTGGCCTCGGCTTCCCGGACGACCCCGGGCCGGTCGCGGCCGACGACCTCCTGGACCACGCGCGCACCGACTCGGCCGCCCACTTCCGTACCGAACTCCTCGCCCTCCAGGAACGCGCCTCCGCCGTCTTCGACCTCCTCGGCGCCGGCCGCATGGACGCCGAGGAGCTCACCGAACTCCCCGGCAGCGCCGAACTCGCCCTCCTGCACACCCTGCACCGGGCCGCCTCCGGCGACTGGGCCGGGGCCGGTTACGACACCCTCGTGGTCGCCCTGCCTCCCCTGACCGAGGCCCTCGCCCTGCTCGCCCTCCCCGGCCGGCTCCGCCGCTACCTGCGCCGGCTGCTGCCTCAGGAACGGCAGGCCGCCCGCGCGCTGCGCCCGGTGCTCGCCCAGCTCGCCGGGGTCCCGATGCCCGCGCAGTGGCTGTACGCGGCCGCCGCCCGCAAGGACGCCGAGCTCGCCGAGGTCGAGGCGCTGATCGAGGACCGCTCCACCACCCTCCGGCTGGTCGCCGAGCCCGGACCCGCCGCCGAGGACGCCCTGCGCGCCGCCCGCACCGGGTTCGCGCTGCACGGCCTGCGCACCGACCTGCTGGTCGCCAACCGGGTGCTGCCGCGCCACTCCGCCGACCCCTGGTTCGCCGGCCTCGCCGCCCAGCAGGAGAAGACCCTCGCCCGCTGGTACGAGGACCGGGCGCCCCGGCCCGAGGGAGCCTCTGGCGGCGCGACGTCGCACGAGCCGCCGCGCGAGGAGCTGCACGAGGCACCCCACCTCGGCCACGACCCCCGCACCCCCGAGGACCTGGACCTGCTCGGGATTCCCGCCCCCGACGACCGCCCGGCCGGCCGCGCCGACGACCCCTGGTGGACCGAGCGGGCACCGCACGACGGCCCCGACGGTCCGGAGGGCTTCGTCTGGTGCCTGCCGCTGCCCGGAGCGGTCAAGTCCGGCCTGCGGCTCGTCCGCCGGGGGGACGAGATCCTCCTCGCCGTCGGCCCGTTCCGCCGCAGCGTGCACCTGGAGTCCGCGCTCCGCCGCTGCACGGTCTCCGGGGCGGCCCTCCGCGACGGCGTGCTGCGCGTCCGGTTCACCCCGGACCCGTCGCTCTGGCCGCGCACGCCCTGACGGTCCCCGCCCTCCCGCCCTCTGCGGCCGGGCGGCCGCGCATGCCCTGACGGCCGGCACCGTCTCCGGCCGAGCGCCCGGGCGGTCGCGCTGGCCCTGAACGGAAGACCTCCGTTCGGGTACCGTCGGTAGTACGTCATCCGCGTCGCAGGAGTCCGCCATGAGTGAAGCCACCGACCGTCCCGCCGACGGCGACGCGTGGGCCGACGCCTGCGCCGAGGACCTGAACGCCGAGAAGGCCCGCCGCCGCGCCACCTACGGGCCGCCGCCCGCCTCCGCCGCCGAGGAGCTGCGCAAGCTGGTCGACGCGGTGGCCGGGAAGCTCGGCGCGTTCTCCTCGCCGCTGCTCGGCACCGCCGCCCAGGGCGCGGTGCAGCAGGTCATCCAGCAGGCCAAGTCGGCGGTCGAACCGGTCATCGAACGCAATCCGGAGATCTTCGACCACCTCGCCGCCGCGGGCAACGAGCTGCTGGCCGCGTACCGTTCCGCCGTCGAGGGCCAGGAGGGCCGCTGGACGCGGACCACCGAGGGCGCCTCCGGCGGAGCCGGCCACCCCGCCGACACACCCGACCGGGCCGCCGACGACCCCTCCGACCCCCGCGACCGGCCCTCGGACGGGCCGTCGGCGAGCGAACACATCGACCTGGACTGAGCCCTGGCCGGAAATTCCGCCCGCCTTCTCGGGTACGGTTGACCCAGCGGGGCTCGACCGGAACTGAGGGATTCATGGGACTCACCATCGGCGTCGATATCGGCGGCACGAAGATCGCGGCTGGAGTGGTCGACGAAGAGGGCCAGATCCTCTCGATGTTCAAAGTACCGACCCCGCCGACGGCCTCGGGCATCGTCGACGCCATCTGCTCGGCCGTGGACGGTGCGCGCGAGGGCCACACCATCGAAGCGGTCGGCATCGGCGCGGCGGGATACGTCGACGACAAGCGCGCGACCGTGCTCTTCGCACCGAACATCGACTGGCGCCACGAGCCGCTCAAGGACGAGGTCGAACAGCGTGTCGGCCTCCCCGTCGTCGTCGAGAACGACGCGAACGCGGCGGCCTGGGGCGAGTACCGCTTCGGCGCGGGCAAGGGCCACGACGACGTCATCTGCATCACGCTCGGCACCGGCCTCGGTGGCGGCATCATCATCGGCAACAAGCTGCGGCGCGGACGCTTCGGCGTAGCGGCCGAGTTCGGCCACATCCGGGTCGTCCCGGACGGCCTGCTCTGCGGCTGCGGCAGCCAGGGCTGCTGGGAGCAGTACGCCTCCGGCCGCGCCCTGGTGCGGTACGCCAAGCAGCGCGCCAACGCGACCCCGGAGAACGCCGCCGTCCTGCTCTCGCTCGGCGACGGCACGGTCGAGGGCATCGAGGGCAAGCACATCAGCGAGGCCGCCCGCCAGGGCGACGCGGTGGCCATCGACTCGTTCCGCGAGCTGGCCCGCTGGGCCGGCGCCGGCCTGGCCGACCTGGCCTCCCTCTTCGACCCGTCCGCCTTCATCGTCGGCGGCGGCGTCTCCGACGAGGGCGAACTGGTCCTGGACCCGATCCGCAAGTCGTTCCGCCGCTGGCTGATCGGCGGCGAGTGGCGTCCGCACGCCCAGGTCCTCGCCGCCCAGCTCGGAGGCAAGGCCGGACTGGTCGGCGCGGCCGACCTGGCCCGCCAGGGCTGACCGCCGCACCCACCGCACCACGCGCGATCCGAACGGACGCCCGCCGCGCCCCCAGGGGCACGGCGGGCGTCCGTCGTATGGTGGCCCGCATGGTTCTGACGCCGCTGCCCGACTCCCGTACCGAGGACGACGGTTCGGCCGTCGTCCGGGTCCTCAGCTACAACATCCGCTCGATGCGCGACGACCCCGCCGCCCTGGCCCGCGTCATCCGCGCCTGCGCCCCCGACCTGGTGTTCGTCCAGGAGGCGCCGCGCTTCTTCCGCTGGCGCAAGGCCGCCGCCCGGCTCGCCGCCGCGACCGACCTGGTCGTCCTCTCCGGTGGCGCCACCGCCGCCGGCCCCCTGCTGCTCTGCTCCCTGCGCGCCACCGTCGAACGCACCGAGGACGTCCTGCTGCCGCGCACCCCCGGGCTGCACCGCAGGGGCTTCGCCACGGCGGTGGTCAAGATCGCCGGGACCCGGCTGGGCGTGGTCAGCTGCCATCTGAGCCTGCGGCCGGACGAACGCCTCGCCCAGGCCCGGGCGCTGCTGGAGCGGGTGGAGGCGATGGGCGTCGGGCACGCGGTGGTGGGCGGCGACCTCAACGACGTACCGGCCGGGGACGCGTTCCGGCTGATCGCCGGGCGGCTCCACGACGGCTGGGCGGTACGGCCCTGGGGCGGGGAGCACACCTTCCCGGCCGACGGGCCGGTCCGCCGCATCGACGCCGTCCTCACCACGGACGGCGTCGAGATCCTCGGCTGCGGTGTCCCGGCCGGGCTCCCCGGCATCGGCGACGCCGATCTGCGGGCGGCCACGGACCATCTGCCGGTCCTGGCCGCCCTCCGGGTGCCCGCCGCCGCCCGCGCGGGCGACCGGGCCTGACGGCTCAGACGACGGCGCCGTGCCCCGGGTCGCCCAGGTCCTCGTCGTCGTCGTGCGGCATCCGCGCCACCAGCGTCGCGCAGCCGCCGAGGAAACCGCCGATGCAGACGGTCGTCAGCCACCAGGTCATCTCCCAGCCCAGCAGCACCGCGAGGAGCATCAGCACCGGACCGCCGACCACCCCGAGCCAGGCGAACTTCGAGGTGGCGTCCGCCTCCGGGAGCGGCGGCGGCTCCGGCGGCACGAAGTGCCCCTCGGGGCCGTCGTCCTCGTCGGAATCCCCGTCCGGCAGCACATGGTCGCGGGGACCGCCGACGCCGGGGGCGAAGACCACCGAACTGCCCAGGCCGCTCTTGCCGTTGCCCTTGTCCGCCGGGGCCTCGGGCCGGTCCTCGTCGTCCAGCACGTTGATCAGGTCCTGGTCCGGCAGGGCGAGGTCCTCCACCGGCTTGAAGGGCTTGGCGCCCGGCGGGTCCGGCGGCTCCTCGCCGTACCCCGCGACGATCGCGGCCCAGGCGGCCTCCTCGTCCAGCGGGCGCACCTCGTCCAGGGGCGCGTCGGCGGGGCGCCCCTCGTCCGTACTCCCGGGCGCGGCCGTCTGTCCCTCCGCCTGGGGCGGTTCGCGCTCCTCGTCACTGCCCGTGCGGTCCGCGTCCTGCTCAGCCACCGGACGTACCCCCCTTCTCCGCGACTGCGGACGCGAGACGGGCGAGGAACCGGTGGCTCTCGTCGAAGATCCGCTCCGCGTCATGGTCCAACGTCGCGACGTGGTAACTCTGTTCCAGCAGCACCTCCTCGACGTCCCGCGAGGACACCCTGCCGAGGATGCGGGCCGTGTCGGCGGGCGGCACCACGTGGTCCTGCGAGCTGTGCAGCAGCAGCAACGGCTGCGTCACCTGCGGGAGTTCGGCGTCGACGATCCGCAGGAACCGCCGCAGCGAGTGGGCGGAGTGCAGCGGGACCCGGTCGTAACCCACCTCGCGCGCACCCTCCAGCGCGATGTCCCCGGCCAGCCCCTTCGTCGTACGGACGAGGTGGCGGGCGACCGGCAGGGCGTACGCGGACAGGCCGTGCACCTTGTTCGCCGGGTTGACCAGCACCAGCCCGCCGACCGCGTCGCCGTGCCGCGCGGCCAGCCGCAGCGCCAGCGCCCCGCCCATGGAGAGGCCGAAGACGAAGACCCGCGCGCACCTCTCGCGCAGCACCCGCAACTCCCGGTCCACCTCGGCGTACCAGTCCTGCCAGCCGGTGACCGCCATGTCCTCCCACCGCGTGCCGTGCCCCGGCAGCAGCGGCAGCGACACGGTGTACCCGCGCGCTGCGAGGTAGTCGGCCCACGGGCGCAGCGACTGGGGCGATCCGGTGAAGCCATGACAGAGGAGGACGCCGACCTCTCCGCCCTCGTGGCGGAACGGCTCGGCTCCAGGGAGGACCGGCACCGGTGACTCCTGTTCGTGAGGCTGGGTTCGGGCGGGGGAGTGCGTGAGGGCTTGCGAGGGGGCGTACGGGGCACCCGCGAGAAGAATGACTTCACCGTACGCGACCGGGCCGACACCGACCAGGGCCGTCGCGCCACAGGCACGGGGCAGCCCGCGCACCGTGCGGCGACGGCGGCCCGCGCGCGGGTAAGGTCGTGGCACAGGACACAGGAGGCACCCGAGTTGATCTACGGCGCGATGCACTTCTCCCTCGGGGGATCGCTGAAGCTCGCCTTCAGGCCGTGGGTCGAGGGCCTGGAGAACATCCCCCTCACCGGTCCGGCGATCCTCGCGAGCAACCATCTGTCCTTCTCCGACTCCTTCTTCCTGCCGGCCGTCCTGGACCGCAAGGTCACCTTCATCGCCAAGGCCGAGTACTTCACCGCGCCCGGAGTGAAGGGCAAGCTCACCGCGGCCTTCTTCAAGGGCGTCGGCCAGCTGCCCGTCGACCGCTCCGGGGCCAGGGGCGCCGGTGAGGCCGCGATCCGCGCCGGCATCAAGGTGGTCGAGGGCGGCGGGCTCTTCGGCATCTACCCCGAGGGCACCCGCTCGCCGGACGGCCGCCTCTACCGGGGCAAGCCCGGCGGCCTCGCCCGGGTGGCGCTGGCCACCGGCGCGCCCGTCATCCCGGTCGCGATGATCGACACGGAGAAGATCCAGCCGCCCGGCCAGGTGATCCCCAAACTGCTGCGGCCCGGCATCCGGATCGGCAAGCCACTGGACTTCTCCCGCTACCAGGGCATGCAGGGCGACCGGTTCATCCTGCGTTCGCTGACGGACGAGGTCATGTACGAAATCATGAGGCTCTCCGGCCAGGAATACGTGGACGTGTACGCGACGGCCGCCAAGCGCCGGATCGCCGACGAGGCCAAAGCGGCCGCACAGGAACAGAAGCAGGCGGCCCAGGAACAGAAGCAGACAGCGCTGGAGCAGAAGCAGGCGGCGCGGGACGAGAAGCGCTCGACGCCGGAACCGCCCGCGCGGTAGCGGGCGTCGCTGGGACGGCCGTCGAAGGCGGCGCGCGGCGGCGGGTGTTCGCGGCGGCGGACGCCGGCAGGGACGGGTGCCGGTGGCGTCGGGTTCGTGGCGGCGGCTGTCGGCGGTGACGGGTGTCCGCGGTGACGGGTGTTCGCGGCGGCGGGTGTCCGCGGCAGCGGTGGAGAGAGAAGGGTCCGGCCGACGGAGGCGCGGACCGCGGGGGTGGGGGAGATGGCCGGGCGCGAGCGGGTCGTACGGATGTCGGTCGAGCAGCCGCTGTGGCGCGCGCTCACCGGATACCGGGTGTTGACGACGGTCTACGCCCTGGCGCTGGCCGTCATAGGGCGTGCGGATTTCGAACGGCCCGCGGTGGCCTTCGGGTTCCTCGCCGTGATGGCGGTGTGGACACTGCTCACCCTGCCCCGGGTCGCCAACGCGGCCAGTTGCACACGGCCGTTCCTCGGCGTGGATCTGGTGGTGGCGCTCACCGGCATCCTGCTCACCCCGGTCGCCGATCTCGATGCCCACCACCTCGACGGGTCGACCCTGCCGTCGATCTGGACCGCCGGGGCGGTGCTGGCCTTCGCGCTGAAGGGCGGCTGGCGGTGGGCCGCCTTCGCGTCCACGCTCGTCGCCGCCGCCAACATCGTCGAGCGCGCCGAGCCCAGCCGGGACACCCTCCACAACGTCCTGCTGGTCTGGGTCGCCTCGATAGCGATCGGGTACGTCGTCGAGGTCGCCCGCGCCAGTGAACGCACCCTCGCCCGCGCCCTGGAGATCGAGGCCGCGACCCGCGAGCGGGAGCGGCTGGCCCGGGACATCCACGACAGCGTGCTCCAGGTCCTCGCCATGGTCCAGCGCCGGGGCACCGCGCTCGGCGGAGAGGCCGCCGAGCTGGGCCGGATGGCCGGGGAGCAGGAGATCGCCCTGCGTACCCTCGTCTCCAGCGGCCTGGTGCCCACCACCCGGGTCTCCGAGGACACCGCGCAAGGCGCCGTCGTCCGTACCGTCACGGCGGAGGAGTCGGCCGCCGACGCACCCGACATCGATCTGCGGACCCTGCTCGCCCCGCACGCGGGCTCCCGGGTCAGCCTCGCGGAGCCCGGCGCCCCGGTCCTGATGCCGCCCGACGCGGCGCGGGAGCTGGCCGCCGCCACCGGCGCCGCCCTGGACAACGTGCGGGCCCACGCCGGGCAGGACGCGCAGGCGTGGATCCTGGTCGAGGACGAGCCCGACGAGGTGGTCGTCACGGTCCGGGACGACGGACCGGGCATCCCGGAGGGGCGGCTGGCCGAGGCCGAGGGAGAGGGCCGGCTCGGCGTGGCCCTCTCCATCCGCGGGCGGCTGCGCGACCTGGGCGGCACGGCCGAGGTGATCTCGGTGCCGGGTCAGGGCACCGAAGTCGAGTTGAAGGTTCCGAAGGTCCCACGGGGGAAGGCAGGATCGATCCGATGAGTACACCCACAGCACCGGGCACACCGGACAGAACGGGCGCACCGGCGGCACCGGGCGCACCGGCACCGGGCGAGGCGGGCGCCCCCGGGCCCCCGCCGCAGACCCGCGCCGACGGCACGGTCATCAAGGTCATGGTGGTGGACGACCACCCGATGTGGCGCGACGCCGTCGCCCGCGACCTGGCCGAGTCCGGCTTCGACGTCGTCGCGACCGCCGGTGACGGCCCGGGGGCCGTCCGCCGCGCCCAGGCGGTCCGGCCCGACGTCCTCGTCCTCGACCTGAACCTGCCGGGCCTGCCCGGGGTCCAGGTCTGCAAGGAGCTCGTGGCGCACCACCCCGGCCTGCGGGTACTGGTGCTCTCCGCCAGCGGGGAGCACGCCGACGTGCTGGAGGCGGTGAAGTCCGGGGCCACCGGCTATCTACTGAAGTCCGCCAGCACCCGGGAGCTGATCGAGGCGGTCCGCTCGACCGCGGTCGGCGACCCGGTCTTCACCCCGGGGCTGGCCGGACTCGTGCTCGGCGAGTACCGCAGGCTCGCCTCCGACCCGGCCCCGGCCGCCCCCGACGACCCGAAGGCGCCGCGCCTGACCGAGCGCGAGACCGAGGTGCTCCGGCTGGTCGCCAAGGGACTGTCGTACAAGCAGATCGCCGAGCGTCTGGTGATCTCGCACCGCACGGTCCAGAACCACGTCCAGAACACCCTCGGCAAGCTCCAGCTGCACAACCGGGTGGAGCTGGTCAGGTACGCCATCGAGCGGGGCCTCGACGACGTGTGAGCGGAGTCCGGCGGACCGGCCGCGGGCGGGTCGCGCCCCGGCCGCCCGCCGAGCGGCGCACCCGGTCACCCGGCCGTATATTCGCGGTGACCGGGTCATGTGCCGTACCGCAGCTCCAACGGGAGACACCGTGGAAATCCTGGCATTCGGTGTGCAGGCCGACGAGAAGCCCCTGATCGAGAAGGCGTTCGCCGGGAAGCACGAGGTCCGCTGCCTGGAGGTGTTCCTCACCCCGGACACCGCGGCCCTCGCGGCGGGGTACGAGACCATCTCCACCAGCGTCAACGCGGACCTCGGCGCCCAGGTGCTCCGGACCCTGGCGGCCGGCGGCACCCGGATGATCGCCCAGCGGTCCACCGGCTTCAACAACATCGACCTGGAGGTCGCCGGCTCCCTCGGGCTGCGCGTCGCCAGGGTCTCGTACTACTCGCCGTACTCCGTCGCCGAGTTCGCGTGGACCCTGGGGATGGCCGTGAACCGCAAGGTCATCCGCGCCTCGACGCGTACCCGCGACTTCGACTTCCGGCTCGCCGGACTCCTCGGCCGCGACATGCACGGCCGCACGGCCGGGGTGATCGGCACCGGCAAGATCGGTGAGGCGTTCACCCGGATCGCCCACGGATTCGGCATGAACCTGCTCGGCTGGGACGTCGCCGAGAACCCCGCCTGCGTGGAGCTGGGCATGCGGTACGTCGAGAAGGACCAGCTCTTCGCCGAGTCCGACCTCATCAGCCTGCACGTCCCCCTGCTGCCCGCCACCCACCACCTCATCGACCAGCGGGCCATGGCGCTGATGAAGCGCGACGTGATCCTCGTCAACTCCAGCCGGGGCGGCCTGGTCGACACCCGCGCCCTGGTCACCGAACTCCGCTCGGGCCACTTCCTCGGCGTCGGCCTCGACGTGTACGAGGAGGAGGCCGGGCTCTTCTTCCTGGACAAGTCGCTGGAGGGCATCGACGACGACACCCTCGCCCGCCTGCTGACCTTCCCGAACGTCCTGGTCACCTCCCACCAGGCGTACTACACCGAGGACGCGGTCGGCCAGATCATCGACGCCACCGCCGCCAACGTCGACGACTACCTCGCCGGACGCCGCAGCGACAACGTCCTGGTGCCGGCGGACCCGGAGAAGTGAGCGCGGCGCGGGAGCCGGAACCTCGCCCGAGGCACCGGCTCCCGCGCGGTCGCCCGCGAACCGCGCGGTCGGCCGCGTACCGCGCGTTCAGCCGCGTACCGGCAGCCCCGCCAGCAGTTCGGTGACGATCGCCGCGCCCCGCAGCGTCAGCACCGACTCCGGGTGGAACTGCACCGAGGCGAACCCGTCGCCGCGCAGCGCGTACAGCTCGCCGGTGGCCTCGTCCCGGCTCACCTCGATGCCGTGCGCGCCCAGCTCGGCGGTGGCGGCGTCGTCGCACCGCGCCGCGAAGCTGTTGTAGAACCCCACCGTCTCCGGCCGGCCGAACAGCTCGATCCGCGTCTGCGCCCCCTGATGGGGCACCGCCTTGCGCACCACCTCCAGGCCCAGCTCCGCCGCGATCAGCTCATGGCCCAGGCACACACCCAGCAGCCCGTCCCGGTGGTCGCGCACCAGCTCCGCCGCGACCGAGCGCAGCAGCACCATCTTGGCGTCGGCGGGGTCGCCCGGGTTGCCCGGCCCGGGGCCCAGCACCACCGGCCCCCGGTGCGCCCGGACGGTCTCCCGCAGCTCCGGGGCGTCGAAGCGGAGGACCGACACGTCGAGCCCCGAGGCGCGCAGCAGATGCGCCAGCATCGAGGTGAAGGTGTCCTCGCCGTCCACCACCAGCGCGTGGCCCGACATCGCCCGCGTCGGCTCCTGCATCCGCAGCCAGAACGGCGCCAGCCCGCCCCGCCGGTCGTCCAGCGCCGACTGCACCCGGGGGTCGGTGGCCAGCTGCGGCCCGGTCCGCTCCTGCGGCCGCCGGCCCGGCCGCACCCCGAGGGCGGCCAGCACCCCCGCCGCCTTGGCGTGGGTCTCGGCGACCTCGCCGTCCGGGTCCGAGTGGCGCACGAGGGTGGCGCCCACCGCCACCGCGAGCCCGCCGTCGGCGGCGATGTCGGCCGTACGGATCAGGATCGGCGAGTCGAGGGTCTGGGCGCCGTTCGCGTCCCGGCGCAGCAGCGCCAGCGCGCCGCTGTAGTAGCCGCGCCCGGCGGGCTCGTACCGCCGGATCACGCGGCACGCGTTCTGCACCGGGGAGCCGGTGACGGTCGCCGCGAACATGGTCTCCCTCAGCACCTCCCGCACGTCCAGCGTCGACTTCCCGCGCAGCTCGTACTCGGTGTGGGCGAGATGGGCCATCTCCTTCAGCCGGGGCCCGACCACCACCCCGCCCATGTCGCCGACCGTGCACATCATCTTCAGTTCCTCGTCGACCACCATGGAGAGCTCCTCGGTCTCCTTGCGGTCGGCGAGGAAGCCCAGCAGGCTCTCGACGGTCGGCCCCTGTTCCGGGTAGCGGTACGTCCCGCTGATCGGGTTCATCACCACCGTGCCGCCGGACATCCGGACGTGGACCTCCGGGCTGGCGCCGACCAGGGTCCGGCCCCGCGGGCCGCCGGTGTGCACCACGAACGTCCAGTACGCGCCGCGCTCGCCCTCCAGCAGTCTGCGGAAGAGCGCCAGCGCGTCCGCCCGGCCGTAGCCGGGGATCTCGCCCCGGAACGTGCGCCGGATCACGAAGTTCGCGCCCTCGCCCTGCCCGATCTCGTCCTCGATCACCCGCCGGACGATCCCCGCGTACTCCTCGTCCGGCACGTCGAACGCGCCGCCCGTGACCCGTACCTCGTGCGGGGGCAGCGCCGCCAGCACCTCGGCGAGCGGCAGCTCGTACGACTCGTCGGCGACCAGCACCGCGAGCGGCGTCCCGTCGTCGGTCACGTCGAAGCCCCGCTCGGCGATCTGCCGGTAGGGCACCAGGGCCAGCGAGGGCAGCTCGCCCACCGGCAGGTCGGCGAGGCGCGCCACCTCCCGGACCTCGCCGGTCAGCACCTCGACGGTGTCGTGGTCGCGGCCGGGCGTGCGGCGGCGCAGCAGGGCGAAGGGCGGGGCGTCGTCCCGGAGGAGGCGGTCGACGAGAGAGGCGGCGCGGTGCGGCATGAGCGTTCCTTCCAAGGGATTTCCAAGGGTTTCCCAGGGGGAGGAACCGCTCCGCGAAAGCAGAAAAGGCCGCCCCTCGGGGCGGCCTTCGCGAAATGTTCAGCGCGAACTGTCAGCGGGCCGCCGTCGAGCGGGCCACCACCAGTTCTGGGTCGTGTGCGTGAACATGCGGCGATCCTAGCGCCACGGCGCGCGATCGTGCGAGCCGTCGTCTCAACTGCTGAGCGACCGGTTGGACGCAGCCCGTGACCCCGTAGGCTGGTGCCCGTGACCGTGAACGCCAATACCTCCGTCGCCGGTGGCAACACCTGGCGAGACCTTCCCGCGGCGCAGCAGCCCGAGTACCCCGACTCCGAGGCGCTGCGCGATGTACTCGCGGACCTCGCGTCGTATCCGCCGCTCGTCTTCGCGGGCGAGTGCGACCAGCTGCGCGCCCGCATGGGAGCCGTCGCCAAGGGCGAGGCGTTCCTGCTGCAGGGCGGCGACTGTGCAGAGGCCTTCGACGCCGTGTCCGCCGAGCACATCCGGGCCAAGCTGAAGACGCTGCTCCAGATGAGCGCCGTCCTGACCTACGCGGCGGCCGTCCCGGTCGTCAAGGTGGGCCGGATCGCCGGACAGTACTCCAAGCCGCGCTCCAAGCCGACCGAGACCCGCGACGGGGTGACCCTGCCGACATACCGCGGCGACTCCGTCAACGGCTTCGCCTTCACCGAGGCCGCCCGCGTCCCGGACCCCCAGCGGCTGAAGCAGATGTACCACGCGTCCGCTTCCACGCTGAACCTCGTCCGCGCCTTCACCACCGGTGGCTACGCCGACCTGCGCCAGGTGCACGCGTGGAACCAGGACTTCGTGCGGTCGTCCCCCTCGGGGCAGCGCTACGAGGCGCTGGCCCGCGAGATCGACAACGCCATGAACTTCATGAAGGCCTGCGGTACCGACCCGGCCGAGTTCAAGGCGGTCGAGTTCTACTCCTCGCACGAGGCGCTGCTGCTCGACTACGAGACGGCGCTGACCCGCACCGACTCGCGCACCGGCGAGCTGTACGACACCTCCGGTCACATGGTCTGGATCGGTGAGCGCACCCGCCAGATGGACGGCGCGCACATCGAGTTCGCGTCGAAGATCCGCAACCCGATCGGCATCAAGCTCGGTCCGTCGACCTCCGTCGACGAGGCGCTCAGCTACATCGACCGCCTGGACCCGGAGCGCGAGCCCGGCCGGCTGACCTTCGTCGTCCGCATGGGCGCCGACAAGGTCCGCGACAAGCTCCCCGAGCTGGTCGAGAAGGTCACCGCCTCCGGCGCGGTCGTCGCCTGGGTCACCGACCCGATGCACGGCAACACCTTCGAGGCCGCCTCCGGCCACAAGACGCGCCGCTTCGACGACGTCCTGGACGAGGTCAAGGGCTTCTTCGAGGTGCACAAGGGCCTGGGCACCCACCCGGGCGGCATCCACGTCGAGCTCACCGGCGAGGACGTCACCGAGTGCGTCGGCGGCGGCCACGAGATCCTCGTGGACGACCTGCACCAGCGCTACGAGACGGCCTGCGACCCGCGGCTCAACCGCAGCCAGTCGCTCGACCTGGCCTTCCTCGTCGCGGAGATGTACCGCGACCAGTGAGTCCGCGACCGGTGGCCGGTGCCCGGTGCCCGGTAGCCGGTAGGTCCGCGAAGGGCCCGCGCCGACGCGCCCGTGGGGCACGGATCCATGTGATCCGTGCCCCACGGGCGTTCCGGGGCTTTTGCCCACCCGCTCCGATGGGTAAGGTTAGGTTTGCCTCACCGCGTCGGGGGGTGCCCGCACGCTCCCCGGGAGGTGAACCGCATGTACGTCTGCTCCTGCTTCGGCGTCACCGAACAGCAGGTGAAGCAGCATGCGGAGGCCGGTGCCTGCACCCCCCGGCAGATCGCCTCCGCCTGCAAGGCCGGCACCGACTGCGGTGGCTGCGTCCGCCGTATCCAGGCGCTGCTGGGCCGGGGCGAGTGCCCGCGCCGCGAACTGCTGGAGCGCCGCGCCGACCCGCTCGCCGCCTCGGTGGGTCCGTCGGCCGACCCGCCGGCCGCCTCCGTGCAGCCACCGGCCGCCGCGTTTCCCGAAGCCGCCTGACCGGGGCCGTCTGACCGAAGCCGCCTGACCGGGGCCGCCTGACCGGGGCCGTCTGACCGGGGCCGCAGGCCCTTCCGCCGTCGACCGGTGGGTCAGCCCTCCGGCTGCTCGATCTGCTGGGCGATGTAGAGGGGCTCGCCGAGTTTCTCCACCAGCTCCAGCTGGGTGTCCAGGTAGTCGATGTGGTGCTCCTCGTCCTCCAGGATCGTCTCGAAGATGTTGGCCGAGGTGATGTCGCCCTTCGCCCGCATGACCTCGATACCGCGCTTGAGGCGGTCGATCGCCTCGACCTCCACCTGGCGGTCGGCCTGGAACATCTCCGTCACCGTCTGGCCGACGCGCACGTGGAAGAGGCGCTGGTAGTTCGGGAGGCCGTCGAGGAAGAGGATCCGGTCGGTCAGGATCTCCGCGTGCTTCATCTCGTCGAACGACTCGGCCCGGGTGTACGTGGCGAGCTTCGTCCAGCCGAAGTTGTCCTGCATCTTCGCGTGCAGGAAGTACTGGTTGATCGCAGTCAGTTCGGCCGTCAGCTGTTCGTTCAGGAACTCGATGACCTCGGGGTCGCCCTGCATTGCAGAGGCTCCTTCCAACCGGTGTACCGGACAGTTGGGCGCATCCTCGCACCGCGCCCCCCGGCCGTCCAGTAAGTACATGCTTAGTAGGTATTGCCCGGTTGGTCCCCGCCTGGTCACCAGCACCCTTGCCTGTCTGTCACCATGGAGGCATGGGTCAGCCGGAGAGCGAGGGATACCGCGTATCGGGGCAGTCCGAGCTTCCGCCGGGCCAGCGTCTGCAACGCGGGTGGCCGGTGACCCACTACGGGCCCGTGCCCAAGTTCCGCCCCGAGCGCTGGGAATTCCGGGTCTTCGGAGCCACCGCCGACGGCGGGAAGCACTGCTGGAACCACGAGGAGTTCTCGGAACTCCCCTTCTCCTCGGTCGTCGCCGACCTGCACTGCGTGACCAAGTTCTCCATGCTGGGCTCCGAGTGGGGCGGCGTACCCGCCTCCGTGGTCCTCGGTCTCGCACCGCCCGCCGACGACGTCACCCATGTGATGGTGTGGGCCGAGTACGGCTTCTCCTCGAACCTCCGACTAGCCGACTTCGCCTCGGAGCGCACCCTCTTCGCCACCCACAAGGACGGCGACCTGCTCACCGCCGAGCACGGCTTCCCGCTGCGCCTGGTCGTCCCGCACCTGTACGCCTGGAAGGGCCCGAAATGGGTCCGCGGCATCGAGTACATGACGGCCGACCGCCGCGGGTTCTGGGAGGAGCGCGGCTACCACAACATCGGCGACCCGTGGAGCGAGCAGCGCTACTCCTACCAGGAGAAGCCCGGGGACGGCCCGGAGCTCTGAGCCCGCAGGGGCCCGCCCGCCCGGGACCTCAGCCACCCACGGAGTCCCGCAGCTCCTTCAGCCGCGCCACGTCCGCCGCGTGCCCCTCTTTCCCGCCCGGTGTCTCGATGACCAGCGGCACCCCGGCCGTCGCCGGGTGTGCGAACAGCTCCCGGAACGGCTCCGCGCCGATGTGGCCCGAGCCGATGTTCTCGTGCCGGTCCTTGTGGGCGCCGACCACGTCCTTGGAGTCGTTGGCGTGGATCAGCTTCAGCCGCCCCTCGCCGACCGTCTCCACCAGCAGGTCCAGGGTCTGCCGCATCCCGGACGGACCGGCCAGGTCGTGGCCCGCCGCGTAGATGTGGCAGGTGTCCAGGCAGACGCCCAGCCTGGGGTGGGAGTCCAGCGCCTCGAAGTACGGTCCGAAGTCCCAGGTCCGCGAGCAGAGCGAGGACCCCTGGCCGGCGGTGGACTCCAGCAGCAGATCGGGATCGTCGTCGTGGGTCAGCTCGTCCAGCAGCGGGAGCATGTGGTCACGCACCTGCGCCAGCGCCTCCTCGCGCGGCCGGCCGCCCGTCGCCGAACCGGTGTGGACGACGACGCCCAGCGCGCCGATCTCGCGCGCCCGGCGCAGCGAGTGCCGTAGCGACTCCACGGACTTCTCCACGGTCGCCTCGGTGTGCGAGCCGAAGTTGATCAGGTACGGGGCGTGCACGTACACCGGCATGTCCCGGGCCTCGCACTCCTTGCGGAACAGCTCGTCCTGATCGGGCTTCCCCGCCGGAGTGGCCCAGCCACGCGGGTTCGCGACGAAGACCTGGACGGTCTCGGCCGCCAGCTCGTCGGCGTAGCCGAGGCCGGTCTTCACCAGCCCGCCGGCCACCGGGACGTGTCCGCCCACCGGGTTGCGCATGTTCACAGTCCCTTGGTCCTGATGGTGATGGTCGATCCTTCCGCGGCCCGGCCGCCGCCGTCGACGGACTGGCTCCCGACCGTGTCGCTGAAGGAGAGGAACGGCCGGTCGACCTTGACCTCGAACCCGGCGTCCTCCAGGAGGTCCCGCGCCTCGTCGACGTCCTTGCCGGTGACGTCCGGCACCTCGATCATCCGGGGACCCTTGGAGACGGTGAGCTGGACGGTGTCCCCCTCGGCCGCCTCGGCGCCGGGGGCCGGGGTCTGCTCGGCGACGTCGCCGGCCGCCTCCGGGGAGTTGACCCGGCCGGGCTTCGCCTCGGCCTTGAGCCCCTCCTCCTCCAGGGCGGCGGTGGCGTCCTCGACGGAGAGCCCGGAGACGTCCGGCACGTCGACCGGGGCGCCCTTGCTCACGACCAGTGCCACGGCGGAGTCGGGGTGGCGGCCGGTGCCCGCCCCGGGGTCCGTACGGACCACCTCACCGCGCCCGACCTCCTCGCTGAACTCCCGGGTCACCATGCCCGGCGCCAGACCGGCCTCCTTCAGGGACCGGCGCGCGTCGGCCAGCGAGGTCCCCGCCACGTCGGGGACCTCCACGATCTCCGGCCCCCGCGAGACGACCAGCTTCACCGACTCGTTGCCCCGGACCCGGTCGCCGGGCGCGGGGTCGCTGCTGATCACCGAGCCCCGGTCGACCGTGTCGCTGTACGCCCTGTCGACGGACTTCACGTCGAGCCCGGCCGCCGTGAGCCGCTTCTCCGCGGTCGCCTGGGTCTGGTTGAGGAGCGAGGGGACCTGGGTGAACTGGCCCGAGTTGATGTACCAGACACCGCCCCCGATCAGCAGCACCACCAGCAGCGCGGTGACCGCGGCCCAGACCCCGCGGCGCGGCCGGCCCCCGGAGCCTCCCGCCCGCGCCGACCGCCGGGGCCGGCCGGGCGCTACCGAGGCGGTGGCGGCGGCGGGCATCTCCAGCCGGCTCGTCCGGTGGGTGGCGCCCCGGTCCTCGGCCACGGCGCGCGGCAGCACGCTCGTACGGTCCTCCGCGCCGGAGACGCCCGAGGCGCCGGCCGGGGCGTGCGCCCGCGGCGGTACGGCGTCCAGCTCCGCGTCGCTCAGCAGGGCCCTGGCCTCCAGGGTCTCGGAGAGCAGCACCACCGCGTCCTGCGCGCGGGCCCGGGCGTCGCGCGCGGTGGCCCCCGCCACCAGCGCGTCCAGCGCCGGGGAGAGCCCGGGGACGGCGGCGGAGGGCGGCGGCACGTCCTGGTTGAGGTGCTGGTAGATGATCTGGGCCGCGTTCTCGCCGGTGTGCGGTTTGGCGCCGGTCAGCATCTCGTACAGCACGACACCGCAGGCGTACACGTCGGAGCGGGTGTCCGCGGTGCCGTGCTCGATCTGCTCCGGGGCGAGATAGGAGACCGTGCCCAGCAGGGAGCCGGTGGTGTCGGTGGCGGTGCCGACCGCGCGGACCAGCCCGAAGTCGGCGACCTTCACCCAGCCGTCGTCCCCTATCAGGACGTTCTCCGGCTTCATGTCGCGGTGCACGAACCCCGCCCGGTGCGCCGCGCCCAGCGCCGCCAGCACCGGCTCCAGGATGTCGAGCGCGGCGCGCGGCTGGAGCGCCCCCCGGTCCCGCAGCACCTCGCGGAGCGTGCACCCCGCGACGTACTCCATGGCGAGGTAGACGTACGCGCCCTCGGCGCCCTGGTCGAAGACGGACACCACGTTGGGGTGCGCGAGGCGCGCCACCGACTTCGCCTCCCGGATGAAGCGCTCGACGAAGGAGGCGTCGGCCGCGAGCGCCGGATGCATCACCTTGAGGGCGAGCACCCGGTCGAGCCGGATGTCCACGGCCCGGTAGACCGTGGCCATCCCGCCCACGGCGATACGCGCGTCGACGCGGTAGCGGCCGTCGAGCAGCCGTCCGAGCAGCGGGTCCTGGAGGGTCGTGTCCACCCGACGAGTCTACGAGCCGCCGCCGGCACCCCGGACGCCCCGGAGCGGGCCCGGGGCCGTATCGCAGCCGAGCCGTGACAACACGGCCGCCCGGGACCGTCCGCCGGTCAGAACGCCGGGCGCTCCGGGTCGAGCACCGCCCGGCCCTCCACCGGGGAGGACGCCTCGGCGAAGTGCCGGCGGGGGATGCGGCCCGCCCGGCGGGCGAGACGGCCGCCGTCCACCGCGTGGCGCATCGCCGACGCCATCAGCTCCGGCTCCTGCGCCCGGGTCACCGCCGAGGCGAGCATCACCGCCGCGCACCCCAGCTCCATCGCCAGCGCCGCGTCCGAGGCGGTGCCCGCACCGGCGTCCAGGATCACCGGGACCCCGGCCCGCTCCACGATCAGCTCGAAGTTGTGCGGGTTGCGGATGCCGAGACCGGAGCCGATGGGGGAGCCGAGCGGCATGACCGCCGCGCAGCCCACGTCCTCCAGCTTCCGGGCGAGCACCGGGTCGTCGTTGGTGTACGGCAGCACGGTGAACCCGTCGTCGACCAGGATCTCCGCCGCGTCCAGCAGCTCGACCGGGTCCGGCAGCAGGGTCCGCTCGTCGGCCACCACCTCCAGCTTCACCCAGTCGGTACCGAGGGCCTCCCGGGCCAGCCGGGCGGTCAGCACCGCCTCGCCCACGGTGAAGCAGCCCGCGGTGTTGGGCAGCACCTGGATGGAGAGGCGCTCCAGGACGGAGAGGACCGAACCCTGCACGGTCGGGTCGAGCCTGCGCATCGCGACGGTGGTCAGCTCGGTGCCGGAGGCGACGAGCGCCCGCTCCAGCACGTCCAGGCTGGGGGCGCCGCCGGTGCCCATGATCAGCCGGGAGGAGAACGTACGCCCGGCCAGCTGGAAGAGGTCGTCGGACATGGTCAGCCTCCCTGTACCGCGGTGAGGACCTCGACCCGGTCGCCCCCGGCGAGAGCGGTGGAGTCCCAGGCCGAGCGCGGCACCACGCTCTCGTTGACGGCGGCGGCGACCCCGGAGGGCGCCCGGGTGAGGGTCGCCACCAGGGCGCCCAGGGTGGTGCCGGCGGACACGTCGCGCGGGTCGCCGTTGACGGAGACGCTCACGGTGGCGGTCGGGTCACTCATGCGTACTGCTCCTCGCGCGCGGGGACGACTGGGACGGTGAAGCGGCCCGGCGCGAACGGGCGGGCCACATCCGGCAGCTCGCCGGTGGTCAGCGCGTGCGCCATGGCGTCGCCGGTGACGGGGGTGAGCAGCACCCCGTTGCGGCCGTGGCCGGTGGCGACGAGCAGCCCCGGCAGCGCGGTCGGGCCGAGCACCGGCGCGTTGTCCGGGGTGGCGGGACGCAGCCCGGCCAGGGTCTCGGTGAGCGGCAGCTCGGTGATGCCCGGCACCAGCTCGTGGGCGTCGCGCAGCAGCTCGTACACCCCGCCCGCCGTCACCGTGGTGTCCCAGCCCATCTCCTCGCTCGTCGCGCCGACGACCAGCTCGCCGTTCTCGCGCGGTACGAGGTACAGGTCCTGGCCCCGCACCACCGCGCGCACGGTCCGGCTGAGGAAGGGGGCGTACGCGCGCGGCACGGTCAGCCGCAGCACCTGGCCCTTCACCGGGCGCACCGGCGGGGCGACGCCCTCCGGCAGTCCGGGGAGCCGGCCGCTGAGGCTTCCGGCGGCGAGCACCACTTGGCCGGCCGAGACCGCCGTGCCGTCCGCGAGCAGCGCACCGGACGCCCGCCCGCGCGCGACGTCGAGACGCTCGCAGGGGCTGCGGTGGAAGTCCACCCCGGCCCGCTCGCAGGCCGTCAGCAGGGCGGTCGCCAGCCGGCGCGGGTCGACCTGGTGGTCGCCGTCCACCCGCAGCCCGCCCCGCACGCCCGGCGCCAGCATCGGCTCAAGACGCCGGCACTCGCGCCCCGACAGCCACTGCGCCTCCAGGCCGGACCGCTCCTGGAGGGCGTGCAGTTCGCGCAGGTGCGCCCGGTCGTCGGAGTCCAGCGCCACCGCGAGGGTGCCGCAGGCGCGGAAGCCTGTCTCCCGGCCGCTCGCCGCCTCCAGCTCCGCCACGAACTCCGGATAGCGGGCGGCGGAGGCGAGGTTGAGCCCGAGCAGCATCTGCTCGCCGTAGTGGAGTTCGGTGACGGCGGCCAGCATCCCGGCGGCCACCCGGGCGGCCCCGCCGCCCGGTTCCGGATCGGCGACGGCCGTCCGCAGCCCCGCCTGCGCCGCCCGCCAGGCGGTCACCAGGCCGATGATGCCGCCCCCGACGACGAGCACGTCGTACGAGGGCCCCCGGCGGTCGGCGCCGCTCGTGCCCCCGCCCGCCGTGTCCCCGCCCGCGGCGGAGGACGGTTCCTGTGATGCACGCATGGGCGTCCAGCCCCTCCCTTCGCCGGCATGACCCGGATCAGGTTCGTACGGTCGGAGGCCGCCAGCCTCCCTCTCAGCCCGGTGCGTCCGGGCTCCCGCGAGTGTCTTTCCGCAGCCACCCTAAACCCCGCCGTCCGCGCGGTACGAGTCAGTCGCCGGGGCGGCCCGCCCACCCCGATGACTGAGGGCGCGTCAGGTGCTTAGGGTGGGTGCGTGAGCGAACAGAGCGAGCAGCGGGCACCGGAGCACGGCGTCGTCGTCGTCGGAGCGGGCATGGCGGGTGTACAGACCGCCGTCGCGCTGCGGGACCAGGGGTACACCGCGCCCATCACCCTGATCGGCGCGGAGCCGCACCAGCCCTACGACCGGCCGCCGCTCTCCAAGGCCGTGCTCCTCGGCACCGCCGAGCACTCCGCCTTCGGCATCGACTTCGAGGCGCTCGACGTCGGGCTGCGCCTCGGGCTCTCCGTCACCGGCCTGCGCCCCGCCGACCGGGAGGTGGACACCCCGGACGGCCCGGTGCCGTACGACGTGCTGGTCGTCGCCACCGGCGCCGAACCTCTGACGCTGCCCGGCGCCGCCGGGGTCCCCGGCACCCACCTGCTGCGCACCCTGGACGACGCGGCCCGGCTGCGGCCCGTCCTCGCCCAGCGCCACGACGTCGTCGTGGTCGGCGCCGGCTGGATCGGCGCCGAGTTCGCCACCGCCGCCCGCGCCGCCGGCTGCACGGTCACCGTCGTGGAGGCCGCCGACCGTCCGCTCGCCGGGGTGCTGCCCGCCGAGGTCGCCGCCCCCATGGCCGGCTGGTACGCCGGCGGCGGCGCCACGCTCCTCACCGGCGCCCGGGTCGACCGCGTCGAACCCGGCGCCGTGGTCCTCTCCGACGGCCGCAGGCTCCCGGCCGGTGCGGTGGTCGTCGGCATCGGCGCCCGCCCCGCCACCGGCTGGCTCACCGGCTCCGGCCTCGCGCTCGGCCCCGACGGATCGGTGACCGCCGACGCCTGGCTGCGCACCTCGGCGCCCGGGGTGTACGCCGTCGGGGACTGCGCCTCGTACCCCTCCGCGCGCTACGGCGCACGCCTCCTGGTGCACCACTGGGACAACGCGCTCCAGGGGCCGCGCACGGTCGCGGCGGGCATCGCGGGGGCTGTGGAATCCGGTGCCCCGGAGCCGTACGACCCGGTGCCGTACTTCTGGTCCGAGCAGTTCGGCCGGTTCGTCCAGTACGCCGGGCACCACGCGGACGCCGACACCCTGCTGTGGCGCGGCGACCCCGCCGACGAGGAGTGGACCGTGCTCTGGCTGCGCGACGGCGCGCTGGTCGCCCTGCTGGCGGTCGGCCGTCCGCGCGATCTGACCCAGGGCCGCAAGGTGATCGCCGCGGGCGGGGCCGTCGACCCCGAGCGGGCCGCCGACCCCGCCGTGCCCCTGAAGTCCGCCGTCCGCTGAACCCCGGGGCGCCGCTCGCGCGCGCCCTCACGGGCCCGTCCGACCCCCGCGCGACCTGCGCGGACGCCGTCCTGACGTGGTCCGTACGGTCGGCCCGGCTTCCGGCTGTCGGTCCCAGATGGCACGCTTGTCCTCGTGACCGAGATTGACGCAAAGATCGATGCTCTCGTCCCTGCCTGGCTCCACCTCCCCGACATCGCGGAACTCCTCGATGTCCAGGTGACGCGCGTGCGGCAGCTGGTGAAGGAAGGCCAGCTGATCGCGGTGCGCCGCGGTGAGAACCGGACGCTCCAGGTGCCTGCCGCCTTCATCGACGGCGACAAGGTGGTCAAGGGCCTCGCGGGGACCCTGACGCTCCTGAGGGACGACGGCTATTCCGACGAAGAGATGCTGGACTGGCTCTTCACCCCCGACCCGACCCTGCCGGGAACCCCCGCGCAGGCGCTGAGCGAGAATCGCGGGACGGAGGTGAAGCGCCGCGCCCAGGCGCTCGCCGTCTGACCGAGACGACCGCACACGTGGTCGCGGGCCGTGCACTCCACGGCCCGCGCCCGCGGTGACCCACGGGGGAACTCCTTCATGTCCACGCCGCGCCACCTGCTCGCCGACGCCCGTCTCTACCTGTGCACGGACGCCCGCAGGCGGCAGGGCGACCTCCCCGAATTCCTCGACGCCGTGCTCTCCTCCGGAGTCGACATCGTCCAGCTGCGGGACAAGGGCATGGAGGCCGCCGAAGAGCTGGAGCACCTCCAGGTGTTCGCGGAGGCCTGCGCACGCCACGGCAGGCTCCTCGCCGTCAACGACCGCGCGGACGTCGCCCACGCCGTCGGCGCCGACGTGCTCCACCTCGGCCAGGGCGACCTGCCGGTCCCCGCCGCCCGCGCGATCATCGGCGACACCCCGCTGATCGGCCGCTCCACGCACGCCGAGTCGGAGGTGGACGCGGCCGCCGCGCAGCCCGGCGTCGACTACTTCTGCACCGGCCCCTGCTGGCCCACCCCGACCAAGCCCGGCCGCCACGCCCCCGGCCTCGGCCTGGTGCGGTACGCCGCCTCCCTGGACACCCCCCGCCCGTGGTTCGCCATCGGAGGCATCGACGCGGGCAATCTCGACGAGGTGCTGGACGCCGGCGCCCGGCGCGTCGTGGTGGTCCGCGCGATCACCGAGGCCGACGACCCGGCCGGGGCTGCGGCCGCCCTGGCGAAGCGCGTCCGCGAGCGCTGACCCCCCGCCCCGTCGACACCCGCCCGTCGTCACCCGTGCGGCGGACCCGCGCCGGGGGCCGGAGCACCGGGCGGGAGCGCGCTGTCCGAGGCGTGGACAGTATTCACTGCAATACGGACATATGTCCCGCTCTGGTTGGGGGACGGCCACACCCTGGTTAACCTCGCGGTATGGCCCTTGGCACCTCCTCCACCCGGACGGACCGCGCACGCACCGTGCGTGAGCTGCTCGCGTCCGGCAAGACGTCGTACTCCTTCGAGTTCTGGGCACCCAAGACCGAGAAGGGCGAGCGGAACCTCTGGAACGCGCTGCGCCGGGTCGAGGCCGTGGGCCCCAGCTTCGTCTCCGTGACGTACGGAGCCGGAGGATCCACCCGGGCGGGCACGGTCCGGGCGACCCAGCAGATCGCGGCCGACAGCACGCTCACCCCCGTCGCGCACCTCACCGCGGTCAACCACTCCGTCGCGGAGCTGCGCAACATGATCGGCCAGTACGCCGACGCCGGGATCAGGAACATCCTCGCGGTGCGCGGAGACCCGCCGGGCGACCCGATGGGCGAGTGGGTCGAGCACCCGGAGGGCGTCCGGTACGCCGCCGACCTGGTGCGGCTCATCAAGGAGTCCGGCGATTTCTGCGTGGGCGTCGCCGCGTTTCCCGAAATGCACCCCAGGTCGACCGACTGGGAAGCGGACACCCGCCACTTCGTGGACAAATGCCGGGCCGGTGCCGACTACGCCATCACCCAGATGTTCTTCGAACCCGACGACTATCTCCGGATGCGTGACCGCGTGGTCGCCGCGGGTTGCGATACGCCCATCATTCCCGAGGTCATGCCGGTCACCAGCGTCAAGCAGCTCGAACGCTTTCCCCAGCTGAGCAACGCGGCCGTGCCCCGGGCCCTCGAAGAACGCATCCACGCCGTCAAGGACGATCCGGCCGCTGTACGCTCCATTGGCATCGAGTTCGCAACGGAGTTCTGCGCGAAGCTGCTGTCCGAAGGTGTGCCCGGACTTCACTTCATCACGCTCAACAACTCGACGGCAACGCTCGAAATCTACGAAAATCTCGGACTGCACAAGCAGTCGTGACCGGCCGTACCCGCCCCCGATCCGGCGGCGGCGGCCGTAGAAGGTGGGGCGGGCGTGGGCTGGACGGTCCTCTACATCGCTTTCGGCGTGGTGGCGTTGTGGCTGCTGGGTGAGGTGCTGCTGCAGTACAAGGCACGGCTGCGCTGGAGGCTTCTCGCCTTCTCCGGATTCCTCTGCGTGGTGCTCGGCGTCCTGATCCCGTCCGTGCTGGTCATCGTCGCGGGCGCGATCGCCTTCGCGGTGGGCCAGACCTACGTGACGCTCTCCTTCCGGCGGGGCTTCTCCACCGGGTGGGCCATAGGGGGCAGCCCCGGGGCCAGCCGCCGTCGCCGCGGCGAACGGCGCCCCGCCAAGGAGGAGCCCGTCCTCGAGGTCTCCGACCTGGAGTACGAGGAACCGGCCGCGCCCGCGCGGGACGAACAGGCCGCCGTGTACGAGCCGGAGCCCATGCCGGAGGAGACCGGCCAGTACGGCGTGTACAGCCCGAGCACGAGCCCGTACGCCCAGCCGAGCGGCGACCAGGAGTACCAGGAGCAGTACCAGCAGGAGCCGCAACCGGCCGGTGCCCAGCCCCAGTTCGCCGCCCACGACCCGTACGGCGGCTACGGCGAGCCCGCGCAGAACCCCTCGTACGACGGCGGGTACGCCTACGGCACCGACCAGCACAGCTATGCGGCGTACTCCGACCCGTACATCGGTACGGGCGGCACGGCCGCCGGGTCGTACGCGTCCTACGACGCCTACGGCAACAGCACCGGCTACGACCCCGGGGCGAGCGGGTACGACGGCTACCCGAACCAGCAGCAGTACAGCGAGCCGTACACCGCCCAGCCGTACTCCGCCGACACCCCGCCGGGCGGTGTCTGGGTGCCGCAGCAGCGCGAGGGCGAGCAGTACCCGCAGGGCACGCCCGCTCCGTACGGCAGCGGCTACCCGGCCGGTGACGACGGATACGGCAACGGCACCGGCCACGACCCCGGCCAGAACGAGCAGTACCGCTACTGAGGCCGACGACAGCGGCGCGCCCCCTCGCGGGAGGGGACGCGCCGCTGTCGTCGTGTCAGGGCTCAGTGCTCACGGCTCAAGGTTCGGAGCTCGCGGCTCGCGGCTCCGGCTCACCGGGAGCCCTGGAAACCGTCGCCCTCCACGATCAGCCCGGCGACCAGGGCGCCCGACATCCCCGCGTGCGCCAGGCCGCCCCCGGGGTGCGACCAGCCGCCCGCCAGATAGAGCCCCGGCAGCCAGGTGCGGTTGGCCGCGTGCAGCCGGGCCCCCGCCGCCCCCGCCAGCGCGGGTGGCGGCACCGAACCGCCGGGCGCTCCCGTCTGCGCCTCCGTCTCGGCGGGGGTGCGCACCTCGGTGTCGAGGACCCGCCCGCGCAGACCCGGTACCGCCTTTTCGGCGGCGGCGACCACCGTCGCGGTGTACCGCTCGCGCAGGGCGGGGTCGTTCCAGACCACCGGGCCGTGCGGGGCGACCGTGGCCACCAGCGTCACCGCCTCGTGGTCCTCGTCCGGCCGGGTCGCCGGGTCGTCGGGCCGCAGCACGGTGACCGTGGGCACCTCGGCGAGCCGCCCCCCGAAGAGTGCCGCCTGCTCCGCCGCACCGTCCGGGGCGTGCACCACCGTCCGGTGCGGGGCCCCGGCGTCCCGGCCGCCGCGCAGCGAGAGCATCACCGTGAACCGGCCCGGCAGCGGCCCCGCCCCGGGGTGCGGCTGCACCGGTACGTCCCCCGCGGCCGACGCCCCCGGCGCAAGCCCGGGGCCGGGGCGTACGCCCAGCACCACGTGGTCGGCCTCGGCCGGCGTACCGTCCGCCAGCTCCACCCCGGCCGCCCGGCCGTCCTTCTCCACGACCCCGACCACCTCCGCCCCGAACACGAACTCCACCCGCCGCGCCAGGCACCGCTCGTACAGCGCGTCGGCCAGCGCCCGCATCCCGCCCGCCACGTACCAGGTGCCGAAGGTCTCCTCCATGTACGGCAGCAGCGCGGCGCTCGCCGGGGCCTCGCGCGGGTCGAGGCCGTACGCCAGGGCGTAGCCGTCCAGCAGGGCGGCCAGCCGGGGATCGGCCAGCTCCCACGCGCCGACCTCGGCCAGGGTGGCGGCCCGCCGCGCGCCGCGCAGCAGCCGGCGGGTCCGCACGGCCGGGTACGGGTCACGGCCGAGCACCTGCCAGTCCGGCCGCAGCGGCTCCTCCAGCAGCGGCCGCCGCGAGCGGTCCCAGGCGTCCCGGGCCCGGTCGAGGAACGCGCCCCACCGGGCCCCCGCACCCCCGCCGAGCGCCCCGTCCAAGGCGGCGACCACCCCGGCCCGGGAGGCGTTGGGAAGCGAGACCCGGGTGCCGTCCGCGAAGACGTGATGGCTCGCCGGATCGACCTGGCTCAGCGTCACCCGCTGCTCCAGGGACTCCTTGCCGGTCTTGACGAAGAGGTCGCGCTGCACGGCCGGCAGATGCAGCAGCGCCGGACCGGTGTCGAAGACGAAGCCGTCCCGCTCGTGCCGCCCCAGCGAGCCGCCGTACGTGTCCGACCGCTCGTACACCGTCACCCGGTGGCCTGCCACCGCGAGCCGGGCAGCCGCCGCCATGGCGCCCGTCCCGGCGCCGATCACCGCAATTCGTGCCATGCCGGTGACTTTATCGAGCCCCGGCGGGAGGGCTCCCACCCCCTGCGGGCCGGACCTGCCCTTTGGGGCGGACCCACCCTGCGGGCCGGACCCACCTTTTGGGGCGGACGCCCGTCAGCCTCGGGCCGTCAGTCGTAGGGCCAGTGCCGGCCGGCCCCGGCCATCGCCCGCTCCTGGCGCCGCTGCGCCCGGCGGCGGAGGAAGCGGCGGATGCGGGAGGCGAGCAGGCAGAGTGCCAGCAGCCCGAGCACCAGCAGCACCGCCGCGACGGAGGCCGCCGCCACCGGATGGAATATCGCGAAGGTGATGATCCCGGCCACGCCCAGGTCCTCCGCCGTGCTGACCACGACGTTGGAGAACGGCTCGGGGGAGGAGTTGACCGCCATCCGCGTACCGGCCTTGACCAGATGGCTCACCAGCGCCGTCGAACCGCCGACAGCGCCCGCCGCCAGCTCGGGCAGCGAACCGGAGTCGCCCGCGAGCAGCGCGGCGACGACCGCCCCCGATACCGGCCTGACCACCGTGTGCACCGCGTCCCAGGTGGTGTCCAGGTACGGGATCTTGTCCGCCACCGCCTCCAGGAGGAAGAGCAGCGCGGCCACCACGAGGACGTCGGTGCGCTGGAGGGACGCGGGGACCTCGTCGGTGAGGCCGGTCGCGCCGAAGACGCCGAGGAGCAGGACCACCGCGTAGGCGTTGATCCCGCTCGCCCAGCCGCTGGTGAAGACCAAGGGGAGTACGGACACGGAGGCGATCGTAGCCAGCCGGCGACGGCGGCGGGTGGGCTCTCGCACACAGGCCTGAGTACGTGTACCTAGGGGCGCGGATGAGTAGGCACGCGGATGGGCCGCCACCCGCTGGGACGGAAGAGTGGGGGGCACGGAAGGGGCACGGTGTCCGGATCGCCGGCACGGGGCGGCGGACGGTCCGTATCTCCGACGCAACGGGGGCGCACGACGGAGGAGTCGCAGGCCACGGGAGACCGGGGCCACGGGGGACGGCTCCTCCGGCAGTACGCAGGACGCCGGTCCGGTGGAGTTCGAGGGGGATCGAACTCCACCGGACCGGCGTCTTCTCCGTACCGGTCGCCGTGCTGGTACCGGCCCGTCAGCGCCCGCTGACCCGGCCGTGCAGCAGCAGCGACAGCGCCGAGTGGACCTCGTCGAGCGAGCGCTCGGGCTGGAACGCCTGCCAGTCCAGCGCCGCCACCAGCACCATCCCGACCAGTGCGGCGGCGGTCAGCGGGATGTCGATCTCCGAGCTCAGCTCGCCGTTCTCCACCCCCGCCCGCAGCTCGTCCTCCACCACGGCGACCGCCTCCTGGCGCACCACCAGGAGGGTCGACTGCCAGGCCCGGTTGGTGCGCCAGAGCTCGGCCACGTACAGCTGGGTGAAGGCCGGGTAACGGTCGATGAAGGCCAGCCCGGCCCGGATCATCGCGTCCAGCGCGGCAACCCGGGTCCCGCCGCGCGCTGCGGTCTCCTCGGCCGCCGACCGCAGCGCCGCCGTCAGCAGGCCGACGCCGTGCCGCAGCAGCTCCTCGAAGAGCTCGGTCTTGCTCTTGAAGTTGTAGTACACCGTGCCCTTGGCCACACCGGCCCGCTCGGCGATCTCGTCCACCGTGGTCGCCGAGAAGCCCTTCTCGGCGATGAGGGTCACGGCCGCCTCGTAGAGCTTCTGCCGGGTCGCCTGGCGGCGCGTGGTGCCACTGCTTTCCATGAGGTCGATTCTCACAGGTCCGCCGGTGCTCCGAGCCCGTTCGCCCCGAGCGCGCTCACAGACTCAGCTCCGGGTGCAGCCGCTCCAGGGTCCACACCTGCCTGCGCCGGGCGGCGACGGCGGTCAGCGCGAGGGCCCCGGCCGTGAAGGCCGCCAGCACCGCGCAGCCCTGCCAGACGGGCCCGGACCCGCCGCCGGTGATCAGCCGGCGCAGCGCGTCGACGACCCAGCTCATCGGCAGCCAGGGGTGGACCGCCTCGAAGAAGCCGGGGCTGGTCCGCACGGGGTAGGTACCGCCGGCCGAGGTCAGCTGGAGCATCAGCAGCGCCAGCACCAGAATCCGTCCCGCCGCGCCGAAGCGGGCGTTCAGCCACTGCACGATCGCCGCGAAGCAGCAGGTCACCAGGGCGAGGAAGCCGACCGTGGCCACCGGGTGCGCCATCTCCAGGCCCAGCCCCCAGTGGAGTACGGACATCAGCGCGGCGACCTGCACCAGACCGGTCGCGGCCACCGGCAGCCAGCCCGCGAACGCGGTCCGGCGGGCGGAGGCACCGGCCGCGAGGGCGCGCCGGTTCAGCGGCTGCATCAGCATGTACGCCACCATCGCGCCCACCCAGAGGGAGAGCGGGATGAAGTACGGGGCGAAGCCGGTGCCGTAGTTCGGAGCGGCGTGGAGCGACGAGGAGGCGAGGCGGACCGGGTCGGCCATCACCCCGGTCCGGGCGTCGCGGTCGGCCTCGTCGTAGTCCGGAATCTCGCCGACGCCGTCGTTCAGCCCGTCCGCCAGGGTGGCGGCCCCGTCGCTCAGCCGGTGCAGCCCGCTGTCCAGGCCCAGGGCGCCGGTCTTCAGCTCGCCGACACCGGTGTCCAGCGCGGTGGCCCCGGACTTCGCCGTGGACAGCCCGGAGTGCAGGGTCCCGGCGCCCTCGGCGACCTGCCGCGCGCCCGCGTTGAGGGCGTCGACCTTCGCCACGGCCGACTCCAGGTCGTCGTCGAGCGTCGGCGCGTGCTCCGCGAGATCCTCCGCCCGCTGCTGCAGGACCGTCAGCCGGGTGCGCAGCACGGCGAGATCGCCGTCCTCGTCCTTCACCAGGGCGCTGACGTCGTCGGCCACGGCGGCGACCCCGGCCGCCGCCGTCACCGCCTTCGCCAGCGGATCGCAGACGGCCGGGTCGGGCAGCGGCGCCTCCTCGCACCGCTGCGCGTGGACGGCGGTGAGGTCGTCGGCGGCGGTGTGCGCGGCGGTGGCCGCGACGGGCGCCGCCTTCACCAGTTCACCGAGGTTCTCCCGCACGGTCCGCGAGGCGTCGGCGACCAGCCGGGCGGTGTCGCCGACGGACTCGCCGTCGTCCTTCAGGAACGGCCTCAGGCCGTCCGCGATCCGGTCGACCTGGTCGGCGAGGAGCTGGGTGCCGTCCGCCACCTGCCGCGATCCGGTCCGCAGGTCGGCGGAGCCCCGGTCGAGCGCGGTGATGCCGTCGGAGAGCCGCTCGCTGCCGGACTTGCTCTCCTTGAGCCCCTCGGCGAGGTCCTTCGACCCCTGCTCGGCCGTCGCGATGCCGCTCCGCAGGTCGTCCGCTCCGGCGGCGGCCTTCGCCGTCGCGTCGTGGATGTCCGAGAAGCCGATGAAGATCCGGTCGAGGAAGCCGCGCGAGGCCTCGGCCGAAGCCGCCGCGCGGATCTCGGAGAACACCGTCCTGGAGATCTGGCCGACGATGTAGTTGTTGGCGTCGTTGGTGCGCACCTGGAGCGCGCCGGTCTCGGGGGAGTCGCCGCCGCTCGACGCGACCCGCCGGCTGAGGTCGGCGGGCAGGGTGAGCGAGAGGTAGTACGTACCGTTCTCGACGCCCCGCCGGGCCTCGGCGGCGTCCACCCGGTGCCATGCGAAGGTCTTGGAGTCCAGGAGCTTGGCGGTGAGCTCGTCACCGACGGCGAGCCGGTCCACGGCCGCCGCCCTGCCGCTTCCCTGCGCCTTGCCGTTCCCCTCCGCCTCGCCACCTCCGTCCGGGATCGCCGCCCCCTCGTCCTCGTCGACCAGGGCGACGGGAATCCGGTCCAGATGCCCGTACGGGTCCCAGAAGGACCAGAGGTAGAGGGCCCCGTACAGCAGGGGCAGCAGCAGGAGTGCGGCGAGCGCGGCGCGCGGCAGCTTCCCCCTGCCGAAACGCTTCAGCTCAAGCCTGGCCAGACCCGTCGCGCGCATCGCCGGCCTCCTTCTCGTCAACGGTGCCGGGTTCCGTGTCCGGGCCGGTGCGTACGGCCGGGACGCCCTCGGGGGCCTCGGCGCACACCGCGAGCACGGTCGTGCCCCGGGCGGCGACGGTGCGCAGCAGCTCCCAGGCCGCCGCCCGGTCCGCCGCGTCGAGCCCCAGGTCGGTGTCGTCGACCGCGAGCAGCCGGGGCTCGTCCAGCAGGGCCAGGGCCACGGAGAGCCGCAGGGCGTCCAGCCGCCCCAGGTCCCGGGCCTGGGTCCGCCCGGCCTTCGGCAGGGCGGTGAGGTCGAGCCCGGCGTCCTTCACCACCTCGGTGATCCGTTCGCCCACCGCCGCGCGCTCCCGGCGCGGCCGGAGCAGCGCCCGGACGGGACCGGTGTACCGGCTCCGGAGCAGGGCGCGCTCCCGCAGATGCTCGGTGACGGTGAGGGCCCCTTCGAGCTCACTGACGCCGGGGACCGGTCCGAGCGCGGTGATCCTGCGGACTGCCGCGAGCCTGCCCGGGAGTGGGTAGCCGCCGGTGCTCGCACGGCCCTCCGCCGTCCGCATCCGGCCGGTGAGCGCCAGCAGCAGCGAGGTGCGGCCCGAGCCCGAGGGGCCGGCCAGGGCGGTGAGGGTGCCGGGCGCGGCGTCGAACGCCACACCCCGGAACGCCCACCCGCGCGGGCCCCGCAACCCGAGGCCCCGTACCTCCACGGCCGCGCCGCGCGACGTGGCCGCCGGTTCTTCGTCCGCCATCGCTCCCTCTCTTCGCGCTGCCCGGCGTTCTAGGCCGCCCGACAGTGTTTTTGAACTGACTGGTCAGTGCAAAAAAGTAGCCGGAATGCACGCCGGAAGCAAAAGGCCAGGTCAATGGGGCTTGAACCGGATTGTCAGTGGTACCCGCCACCATGGACACATACGGCCACCGAGCCGTCACAGACGACAGGAGGATCGTCATGGCCAGCTCGTCCGCAGCTGCCGCCCCGGGGCGCCGCGCAGGCAGCCCTGCCCCCTCACCCACCGGTCCGCCCGACGACGTCCACCCCGTGTCGCGCCGCGCCGGGGCCCCGCCTGCCGCCCTCGATCTCCTCGCCAAGGCCCACGCGGGCCTGACCGAGGCCGCCGTCCTCGACGTCCCCAACGAGCGGTACGCCACCGCGCATCTCGCCGCCCTGCGCGCCGCGGCCGCGGTACTCGCCGCCCGCGGCCGCCCCGAGACCTCCAAGCGCCACCGCGAGCGCATCCGCAGCGCGTGGGAGGTGCTCCCGGAGATAGCGCCGGAGCTCACCGAGTGGAGCGCACTCTTCGCCTCCGGGGCCGGGCGCCGGGCCCGTGCCGAGGCCGGTCTCCCCGGCGCGGCGAGCCGCCGGGACGCCGACGACCTGCTGCGCGACGTGGCGATGTTCCTGCGGCTGGTGGAGCGGCTGCTCAGGCTCCACCCCGCTCTCCCGCAGCCGAGGAGGGGGCGCCCCGGCGCGGGGTGACGGCGCTCCCTGCGGACGGTGCGCGGGGCGGCGGAGCGGGAGGGGGAGGTGGCAAGCGGGAGGCAATAGGGTAGGAGCGCACCCGCACCACCTGCACCGTTCACGCTCCGCCGCCCGCAGCGGCATTGTGCCGAGGAGTCATCTGCCGTGTCGGACCAGCCGCGCCCCCGCGCCTCCCTCCGTACCGCCGTGGTCTGGGAGGTCCTCAAAGGCGCCCTCGACCGTCAGGTGAAGGCGACCGGCAGCGACAGCCTGGAAGTCCTGGACACCGGAGGCGGCACCGGCAACTTTGCCGTGCCCGCCGCCCGGCTGGGCCACCGCGTCACCGTCGTCGACCCCAGCCCCGACGCCCTCTTCGCGCTGGAGCGCCGGGCCGACGAGGCGGGCGTCGCCGACCGGGTCCGAGGGGTCCAGGGCGACATCCTCGGGCTGTTCGAGGTGGTGGAGCGCGGCACCTTCGACGCGGCGCTCTGCCACGGCGTCCTGGAGTACGTGGACGACCCGGCCGAAGGCGTACGGAACGCGGTCGGGGCGCTCCGCCCGTCCGGCGCCCTCAGCCTGCTCACCGCGGGCTCGGGCGGCGCCGTGCTGGCCCGCGCCCTCGCCGGTCACTTCGTGGAGGCCCGCCGGGCGCTCACCGACCCGTCGGGCCGCTGGGGGGACGCCGACCCGGTGCCCCACAGGTTCACCGCCGACCAGCTCTCCGGACTGATCCGCGACGCGGGTCTCGACGTCGCCTCGGTGCACGGTGTGCGGGTCTTCGCAGACCTGGTCCCCGGTGTGCTGGTGGACACCGAACCGGGCGCGATGGAGGCTCTGCTGAAGCTGGAGGCGGCCGCCGCCGAGCTGCCTGCCTTCCACTCGGTCGCCACCCAGTTGCACGTCCTGGGCGAGCGCCGGGCCTGACGGCGGCCCGCCGGGGAACACCGGGTGACGGGGGAGCGGCCGACCGGCACCGCGAAGGCGGGCGCACTCGGTGCATCCCCTCCCGCTCCGGGCCCCCGATCCGGGCCCCGGCCCCGTATGATCGGGTGACAGGATCCGGCATGACGGATCGGCCACCGGGGAATCAACGCCTCAAGGGCCGAACCGACATGGCGGTACGGACTGGCTGCTGGCTGGTGGGCGCGGGTTTCCCGGGGGCGAATCCCTGCCTATCCTGGAAGGGCCGCTTACCGGTCGCCCCCGCGGCCGACGACGAGGAGGACTCCGTGCCGCTCTCGGAGCACGAGCAGCGCATGCTCGAGCAGATGGAGCGAGCGCTGTACGCCGAAGATCCCAAGTTCGCGACAGCGCTTGAGGGAAGCGGGCTGCGTACGTACACCCGGCGACGGGTTTACCAGGCGGTCGCTGGATTTCTGGTGGGTATCGCGCTCCTGATGTCCGGAATGGTCGCCCAGCAGATCTGGATCAGCGTGGTCGGCTTCCTCGTCATGCTCGGCTGTGCCGTTCTCGCGGTCACCGGCTGGCGCAGGGCGCCCAAGCCCGGGGAGCAGCCGCAGCGCGGCGCACCGGCCGCCGGGCGCGGGCCCAGGCAGCGCCGGTCCGTGATGAACCGCATCGAGCAACGGTGGCAGCGCCGCCGCGACGAACAGGGCCAGTGAGTCTTCCCCCGCCCGGTCAGCCGGGCGGGGTCGTACGACGTAGGGCCGGTACGACGTAGGGCCGGTACGACGTAGGGCCGATACGCCGTAAGAACGTACGACGGAGGGGCGGGACGCGCACGACGCGTCCCGCCCCTCCGTCATGTGCACCCGGGGGCCGCCCCTCCGTCATGTGCAACCGGGGCCGTCGCGAGGCGACGGGGTACGCCGGGCGGGCCGTGCCCCGCAGGGGTGCACGGCCCGCCCGCCCGGACCACCGGGACCAGCCCCGGGCCCCCGGCCTCAGCCCCGGGACCGGGACGGGCGGAGGGAGCGGCCGGCCGCCGCCATCCGCTCCGCGAACCGTCCCGCCAGCGCCGTCCGGCGTTCCGAGACCGCCCACACCACCCGGACGGCCGAGCGGGGAGCGAGCGCGGCCCGGAGCCGCGCCGGCCGGCCCGCGCGGGCGGCCAGCCCCGCCCGTACCAGCACCGCGTCCTCGGACAGCCGGGCGGGCTGCTGCGCCCGGGGCGCGTACAGCACCTGCTCCACGGCTCCCGCCACCCGGTGCAGGGCCGCAGCGGCCTCACCCTCCAGCCCGCCCAGCCGCACGACGCGCTCGGCGGCCCGGCGCGGGGTCAGCGCCTCGTCCGGGACGATCCCGTGGTCCCAGGCCGTGTCCGTGACCTCCCGCCAGACCGCCAGCGTTCTCGCCGCCGCGTCCGCGGGAGTCCGCCCGCCCGACCCGTACAGCCGGCGACGCCGCTGCCGGGTCCGCCACAGCAGCGGCGACAGCGGGAGCAGCACGACCAGCACCACGCCGAGCGCCACCAGGGCCACCGTGCCCAGCGGGAACCCCGGCCCGGCCGTGTTCGCGGCGACCGGTGCCGCCGAGGGCCCGCAGGCACCCTCCTTGCGCACCAGCGCCGAGCAGCTCTCCGAGGCGGACGGGGCGGCCGAGGGCTGCGCCGAGGCCGAAGCGGTCGGAGCGGCCGACGTGTCGGTGGACCCGGTGGGTGCCTGGGGCACCGTGTACGAGGGCACCGAGCCCCGCGTGGGGGTCGGCTCGAAGCGCGTCCACCCCACGCCCTGGAAGTACAGCTCCGGCCAGGCGTGGGCGTCCCGCAGCCCCACCGAGACCGACCCGTCCGCCTGCGTCGTCCCCGGAGTGAAGCCCACCGCGACCCGTGCCGGGATACCCAGCGTCCGGGCCATCGCCGCCATGGCGAACGAGAAGTGCACGCAGAAGCCGCGCCGGTTCTTGAGGAACCGCCCGATCGCCGCCGTCCCGGTGCCCGAGTTCACCGACGTGTCGTAGGTGAAACCGCCGTTCTGCGCGAACCAGTCCTGCAACGCCACGGCCTGCTCGTAGTGGTTGGCCGAGCCCTGCGTGACCTGCGCGGCGGTCTCCGCCACCACGTCCGGCAGGGACGCCGGCACCTCGGTGTACTCCAGGGTCAGGTCCGCCGGGGGCAGCCCGGCCGACGCGAGCTGCGCCGCCGTCGGCTCCACCACCAGGCTGCTGACCTGGTACCGCGCTCCGCCCGTCGTCTGGCCGCCGTCGCCGATGAGGGTCCGCCCCTCGGGCTCGTACCGCCAGCGGCCGTCGATACGGACCTTGGTCGCCGGATACGGCATCGGCAGGTAGTCCTGCCGGTAGTCGTCGGACGCGGTGATCTGGGAGGTGACCTCGGTGGTGACGACGTCCTGCCCGAGACCCGCCGGCTGCGGAAGCCGGTTCGGTACGTCCCGCAGCGCCCGCTTGGACGGCAGCCACTCGGCCCCGGTGAACCGGTCGAGCGAGAGGATGCGCAGATAGGACCCCTGCGCGGCACCGTCCTCGGAGCGGTACCTCAGCACCTCCCGGTTCTCCGCCTGGTTGAGGTTGTCCTGGAGGGAGACCAGCGGGTTCACCGCCGAGATCGTGCCCCCGCCGCCACCCCGCCCGTTGCCCGCGCCCAGGCCGTCCAGCAGACCGCCGCCGAGCGCCGGCAGTGCGACCGGGACCACCAGCGCGACGCCCAGCGCCAGCGCCCCGATCCGGCGCCCGGTCCGCACCGGGGACTTCACCCGGGCCCCGGGCGCGGGGCCGCCGCGCGCCGGGCCGGCGAAGAGCCGCCCCCACTGGGCGGTACGGTCCCGGCCCTCGGCCAGCAGGAGCAGCAGATAGCCCGAGGCCGCCAGCACGAACCACAGCCGGCTCGCCCCACCGTCGGAGAGCCCCGCCGCCACCGAGTACAGCGCGAGCAGCGGGAGCCCGGCCGGTGCGGCGGCCCGCAGGGTCACCGCCAGCACGTCGACCAGCAGCCCGATCAGCAGGACCCCGCCGACCAGCAGCAGCTTGATGCCGTCCGTCATGGGCGCGGGGATCGCGTACCGGCCGACGTCGTCCGCCCCCGCCGTCAGCAGGTCACCCAGCCACTGGACGGCACCCGGGCCGGGCAGCACCCCGAGCAGCGCCCGGTCGCCGGCGAACGCGGCCGTCAGCAGTACCAGCGCGACCAGCACCTGCACCCCGACGGCCACCGGGCGCGCCGGCACGAACCGCCGCGCCAGCGCCCCCGCCGCGCTCTGCACCGCGAGCAGCAGCGCGGCCTCGAACACCCACGTCCAGGGGTCGACCAGGGGCAGCAGCGCCCCCGCCGCCAGCAGCGTCGCCGCGTAGGCGCACAGGGCGAGCCGGACGGGACCGCTCATGACCATCCTCCGGAGAAACCTGTCGCAGCGCCGCCACCGGCGGGCTGGGTGTCACCGGGCTGTCCGGCCCGCTGCCACACCTGGGCGAGGTCCGCCCCGGGCGGCACCGGAACCGCTGTCCAGCCCGCTTCGCGCAGCAGCCGCAGCCGCTCCGCGAACGGGGTCGCCGGCGCCGGACCCGCGCCCGGCGCCCACTCCTCGCCGTCCAGCACGAACGCGACGGCCGCACCGCTGCGCCGCCGCATGGCCGCCGCGACCGCCACCTGCTCCTCGTCGAGGTCGCCCAGGAAGGCGAGCAGCAGGCCCTCGTGGCCGCCGCGCAGCACCTCGTGCGCGCCGCCCAGGCCGCCGGCGTCGGAGTGCTCGACGACCGCGAGGGTGTCCATCATCAGCCCGGCCGCCTCGGCGGACGCGTGCTCCGAACCGGAGGAACCCGAGGAACCGGAGGAACCGAAAGATCCGGCCGAACCGGAAAATCCGCTTCCGCCGCCACCCGGCATCGCACCGCCACCGGGCATCGCACCGCCCTCGTCCGTCAGCAGCCGCACCGCGAAGCCCCGCTCCACCAGGTGCGCCAGCGCGGAGGCCGCCGCGGCCACCGCCCACTCGAACGCCGACTCCGGCCCGGAGCCACGGAAGGCCTCCCGCCGGGTGTCCAGCAGCACCGAGGCCCGCGCCCGCTGGGGCTGCTCCTCACGGCGCACCATCAGCTCGCCGTAACGGGCGGTGGAGCGCCAGTGGACCCGGCGCAGGTCGTCGCCGTGCCGGTAACCGCGCGGCAGCACGTCGTCCTCGCCCGCCTGGGCGAGCGACCGCTGACGCCCGTCGCCGTAGCCGGAGGCCGCCCCGGTGAGCCGGAGCGGGGGGAGGGCCTGGGTGCGGGGGATCACCACCAGGGTGTCGTGGGCGCTGAAGGAGCGGGTCAGCTCGCACATTCCGAACGGGTCGGCGAGCCGCAGCTGCAACGGCCCCAGCGGGTACCGGCCCCGCAGGTCCGAGCGGACCCGGTAGGAGACCTCCCGCCGCCCGCCGGCCTCGACCCGGTCCAGCACGAAACGGGGCCTCGGGCCGAGCACGTACGGAACGCGGTCCTGCAGCATCAGCAGCCCGGAGGGAAGCCGGGAGGCGTTGTCCACCCGCAGGTGCACCCGCGCCTCCGAACCCGCCGGCACCCGCGAGGGCGACAGCCACCGCGTGCCGACGACCCGGTAACGGGTGCGGTGGAGCGCGGCGACGCAGACGAGTGGCAGCACGGCGAGCAGCAGGCCGACCCGGAGCAGATCGGCCTGGCCCAGGACGTAGGCGCAGATCGCGGCGGCGATCCCGGCGGCCAGGAAGGAGCGCCCCCGGGTGGTCAGCCCGCCCAGGGCCGCCCGCAGGGTGCCTCTGCCGCCGTCCGCTTCGTCGCCGGCCACCCCGCCACGGGGGCCCGGACCCCGGTGCGTGTCCGCCATCACGGCCGCCGCGTGCCGGGCGCGTACGCCGGACCGCCCTGCGGGTACGGGGCTACGCGCCGGCCGGCGGACCGGTCGTCCGGCGAGGTGGGTACGGGCGTGCGCTGCAGGATCTCCGCCACCACCTGCTCCGCCGTGCGGCGGTTCAGCTGGGCCTGGGCGGTGGGCAGCAGACGGTGGGCGAGTACCGGTACGGCGAGCGCCTGGACGTCGTCGGGCAGCGCGTAGTCCCGGCCGCCGAGGGCCGCCGACGCCTTTGCCGCGCGCAGCAGATGGAGGCTGGCCCGGGGGGAGGCGCCGAGCCGCAGGTCGGGGTGGCTGCGGGTGGCCTGGACCAGCTCGACGGTGTACCGCCGCACCGACTCGGCCACGTACACCGAGCGGACCGCGTCGATCAGCTTCACGATGTCCTGGGCGTGGGCCACCGGCTGGAGGTCGTCCAGCGGCGGGACCCCGCCGTGCACGTCGAGCATCCGCAGCTCGGCGTCGAGGCTGGGGTAGCCCATGGACACCCGGGCCATGAACCGGTCGCGCTGGGCCTCCGGCAGCGGGTAGGTGCCCTCCATCTCGACCGGGTTCTGGGTCGCGACGACCATGAAGGGGTCGGGCAGCGCGTAGGTCTGCCCGTCGGTCGTGACCTGCCGCTCCTCCATCGATTCGAGGAGGGCGGACTGCGTCTTGGGCGACGCGCGGTTGATCTCGTCGCCGATCACGATCTGGGCGAAGATGGCGCCCGGCTTGAACTCGAAGTCCTTGCGCTGCTGGTCGAAGACGGACACCCCGGTGATGTCCGAGGGCAGCAGGTCCGGGGTGAACTGGATGCGGCGCACCGAGCAGTCGATGGACCGGGCCAGCGCCTTGGCCAGCATGGTCTTGCCGACTCCGGGCACGTCCTCGATCAGCAGGTGACCCTCGGCGAGCAGCACGGTCAGCGCGATCCGCACGACCTCGGGCTTGCCCTCGATCACGCGCTCCACCGACCCGCGCACCCGCTCCGTCGTGGTGGTCAGATCAGTGAGGTTCGTTCGCTCGTCATAGGTGGTCACCCGGTCCTCCTCGGCCCTTCACGCACGGGCCCGCGCCGCCGAACGGCCTGGCCCACCCCGATTGCGGACGCCCCTCCGGAAGCCCCGGAGTGCGTCACCCACCGCATTCTTGTTGCCGTTACCGCTTCGTGTCACTCGCCTCCGGCCAACCCGGGCCGATATGTCGGGTGTTGTCGATATTCGGATGCGGGTACGAGTCGGAAAAAAGTGCGGAGGGCCGGAGAAGGCGGCTGGTGGAAGGGGGTCCGGAGGTGGCCCCGTGACGAGGACGGCGACCCCGGCGCGGAGCGCGGGGTCGCCGGGGGCTGGGGCGGGTCGTCAAGTGACTGGGGGCGGGTCGTCAAGGTGCCGTCTGCCGGCCTCGGGCCGGACGGCGGCACGTCGACGGCGCGCCCCCCGGCGTCAGGAGGCCGGGGAGATCTCGCGCAGCAGACCGGTCGTGACGTCGAAGACGAAGCCCCGGATGTCGTCCGTGTGCAGGAGGAACGGCGAGGTGCGGACCCGCTGGATCGACTGGCGCACGTCCTGGTCGACGTCGGAGAAGGACTCCACCGCCCACACCGGCCGCTGGCCGACCTCCAGCTCCAGCTCGTGGCGGAAGCCCTCGGTCAGCGATTCCAGACCGCAGTTGGTGTGGTGGATGAGTATGACGCTGCGGGTGCCGAGCGCCCGCTGGCTGATGGTGAGCGACCGGATCACGTCGTCGGTGACCACACCGCCCGCGTTGCGGATGGTGTGGCAGTCGCCGAGCTCCAGGCCCAGCGCCGCGTGCAGGTCGATGCGCGCGTCCATGCAGGCGACCACGGCCACCTTCTGGACCGGGCGGGCGTCCATGCCCGGGTCCTTGAACGCGCTCGCGTACTGGGCGTTCGCCTTCACCAGGTGGTCCGTGACGGTGTCGCCCGGGCGGGGCGCGTCCGGGGTGGCGGGGGCGGCGGCGGAAGGAGACTGCGCGGAAGTCGACATGACTACGACGTTAGCCGCCCCACCTGCTCGGAGCGGCTCGGGGAAAAGGACAAAGAACGTCAACGAGGCTTGTTGTGAGCTAACCCACAGGACTCGCCCGCGCTCGCCCGTCCGGGTGAGGACCGGGGGCCACCGGAGCGGGGCGACGCGCTGGGAGGTTCGTTGATCCGGAATCGATCGAATGGCAGGGTGGACTAAAGTGACGCGAAGTTACCGACCGGCCGCGAGGCCGGTCACGCTCCGCGGTTCCACGCGTTCGTGCCGCATGTTCCGGTCCCTTCCGCAACTCCTGCGGCTCCGGTGGCTCCCGTGGTCCCCGGTGGTCCCAGCGGGTTTCAGCGGTGCCCGGCATTTTCGGCAATGCACCGCGGAAGTCCGTACAACTCCATACAACTCTCCACCCCGTATTTCTCCGCATTCCCGATGTCCCCGTGATGCGCGACGAACGTGCGGCCCGGCCCTCTCCCGCTCATGGCAGGCCGGCGCCTCTTCCCCGGCGCCGGCAGGCCTCCCCTTCTGAGCGGGCGGGGACCAGGCCGCACGTGCCGCCTCACGGACCTGAGCCTGAGAGGGCGCATTGAGCCAGACCCGACACGTCCCGGTGATGCTCCAGCGATGCCTGGACCTGTTGGCCCCGGCTCTGGAGCGGGCGGGCGGCAACCCACCGGTGGTCGTCGACTGCACCCTCGGCCTCGGCGGACACAGCGAGGCCCTGCTCACCGCCTTCCCCGAGGTACGGCTCGTCGCCCTCGACCGGGACAAGGAGGCGCTCCGGCTCTCCGGCGAGCGCCTCGCCCCGTACGGCGACCGCGCCACCCTGGTGCACGCGGTCTACGACGAACTGCCCGAGGTGCTGGACCGGCTCGGCATCCCCAAGGCCCAGGGCGTCCTCTTCGACCTCGGCGTCTCCTCCATGCAGCTGGACGAGGCCGACCGGGGATTCGCGTACGCCCAGGACGCGCCGCTCGACATGCGCATGGACCAGACCACCGGGATCGGCGCGGCGGAGGTCCTCAACACCTACCCGCCGGGCGAACTGGTCCGCATCCTGCGCGCGTACGGCGAGGAGAAGCAGGCCAAGCGGATCGTCTCCGCCGTCGTGCGCGAGCGCGAGAAGGAACCGTTCACCAACAGCGCCCGGCTGGTCGAGCTGATCCGCGACTCCCTCCCGCAGGCCGCCAAGCGCACCGGCGGCAACCCGGCCAAGCGCACCTTCCAGGCACTGCGCATCGAGGTGAACGGCGAGCTCACCGTCCTGGAGAACGCCATCCCCGCCGCGGTCGCCTCCCTCGCCGTCGGCGGCCGGATCGCCGTGCTCTCCTACCACTCGCTGGAGGACCGGCTGGTCAAGCAGGTGTTCGCGGCGGGTGCGGCGAACACCGCGCCGCCCGGACTGCCCGTGGTGCCCGAGCGCTACCAGCCCCGCCTCAAGCTCCTCACCCGGGGCGCGGAGCTGCCCACCGAGGAAGAGGTCGCCGAGAACCGGCGGGCCGCCCCGGCCCGGCTGCGCGGCGCCGAACGCATCCGCGAGGACGAGCGGTGACCGCGCCCCGGGGGCGTACGCCCGGCGACCGCGCCGGTGTGCGGGAGACGACGCGGTGAACCGGCCGGCCGCGCCGCTGAAGGGACGCGCCGCCCGCCTCGCCGGGCTGATGCCGTCGGGGCCGAGCAACGCGGCCCGCACCCCCTTCATGCTGCTGGTCGTGGTCCTCCTCGGCGGCGGGCTGATCAGCCTCCTGCTGCTGAACTCCGCGCTCAACGAGGGCTCGTTCCGCCTCAGCGAACTGCGCAAGCAGACGACCGACCTCACCGACGAGGAGCAGGCGCTCCAGCGGGACGTGGACGGTTACTCGCAGCCCGACGCGCTGGAGCGGCGGGCCAGGGAGCTGGGCATGGTCCCCGGCGGCAGCCCCGCCTTCCTCAACCCGGACGGCACGGTCCGGGGCGTCCCCGCCGAGGTCACCGCCGAACCCGACCCGGAACCCACGCCCACCCCGGCCGCGACGGACGAACCCGCGCCCGACGAGGAACCCCGGGCGACCGGGGACCCCCAGGCCGCCGGGGCGGCAGGGTCCGAGGAGTCCGCGAGCCCCGCGGAGAGCGCCCCGCCCACCCCCGTACCGTCCGCCGCGTCCTCCTCACCGGCCGCCTCCGCGAACCCGACGGAGCCCATCGCGGCGACCACGACCCCGACGAGCCCCGGCAGGTGACGCAGTGCCGTCCAAGGAACCGCCGCGCCGCCGTGTGCCCGGCCCCGCACGCCCCCGGGGGGCCTCCGGCGGTACGGGACGCCCCCGGCCCACCGCCCGCCCCGAAGCCCGGCGCCCCTCGTCCGGCAGGCCGGGCCGCCCCGCGCCGCGCTCCCTGCGCCTGGGCAACCCGCGCCCCCGGCTGCGCCTGGTCAGCCTCGGGCTGACCCTCGTCATGCTGGTGTTCACGGCCCGGCTCCTCCAGGTCCAGGCCGTCGACGCGCACGCGTACTCGGCGAAGGCCAAGGAGAACCGCTACCTCGAGTACACCGTCGCCGCCGAACGCGGCGAGATCACCGACCGCAACGGCATCGCGCTGGCCACCAGCGTCGACGCGTACGACATCACGGCCGACCCCAAGATGTTCACCCCGGCCGAGAGCAAGATCCCGGACGCCCCCGAGCAGGCGGCGGCCCTCCTCGCCCCCATCCTCGGCAAGGACGCGGCCACCCTCACCGCGCAGCTCTCCAAGCCCGAGAGCCGCTACACCGTGCTCGCCCGGCGGCAGACCCCGCAGGTCTGGAAGCAGATCAAGGACCTGAAGTCGGTCCTCGCGGACAAGGCGGCCGAGGACGGCGGGGACGCGACCGGCGTACTGGCGGGCGTCTTCCAGGAGCCGACGACCAAGCGCGTCTATCCGAACGGCGACCTCGCCGCCGGGATACTGGGCTTCGTCAACGCCGACGGCAAGGGCGGCGGCGGCCTGGAGTCCCAGCTGAACGAGGAGCTCTCCGGCCAGGACGGGAAGATCCGGTACGCCCAGTCGGGCGGCCGCCGGGTGCCGACCGCCGGTGCCAAGGAGATCCCGGCGGTCGAGGGCACGGACGTCGAGCTCACCATCGACCGGGACATCCAGTGGGCCGCCCAGCGGGCCATCAGCGAGCAGGTCGAGGCGTCCAAGGCGGACGGCGGGTACGTCGTCGTGCAGAACACCAGGACCGGCGAGCTGCTGGCCCTGGCCAACGCCCCGGGCTTCGACCCGAACGACCTCTCCACCGTCGACGCGGGCTCGCTGGGCAACGCGGCGCTCCAGGACGTGTACGAGCCCGGCTCCACCGCCAAGGTCATGTCCATGGCCGCCGTGCTGGAGGAGGGCGCCGCCACCCCCCTCACGCACGTCACCGTGCCCAACCGGCTGCACCGCGGGGACCGGCTCTTCAAGGACGACATCGACCACAAGACCTGGTACCTCACGCTCAACGGCGTCCTCGCCAAGTCCAGCAACATCGGCACCATCCTGGCGACGGGTCAGCTCGGAAAGACCCAGCCCGAGGCGAACAAGGTCCTCTACTCCTACCTCCACAAGTTCGGCATCGGCAGCCCCACCGGCCTCGGCTACCCCGGCGAGTCGCCGGGCATCCTCGCCGAGCCCCAGGACTGGTCGACCTCCCAGCAGTACACGATCCCCTTCGGCCAGGGCCTCTCGCTCAACGCCGTCCAGGCGGCCTCGGTCTACTCGACGATCGCCAACGGCGGGGTACGGATCGCCCCCACGCTCGTCCGCGGCACCAAGGGCCCCGACGGCCGCTACACGGACGCCACCAAGCCCGAGGAGACCCGGGTGGTCAGCGAGAAGACCGCCAAGGAGGTCTCCACCATGCTGGAGTCCGTCGTCAGCGACGAGGAGGGCACCGGCACCAAGGCGCGCATCCCGGGCTACCGGGTGGCGGGCAAGACCGGTACCGCCAACCGGGTGGACCCGGTCAGTGGCGTGTACGACGGCTACACCGCCTCCTTCGCCGGCTTCGCACCCGCCGACGATCCGCAGATCACCGTCTACTGCGCGATCCAGAACCCCACCAAGGGCAACTACTTCGGCGGCCAGATCTGCGGGCCGATCTACAAGAAGGTCATGGAGTTCGCCCTCAAGACCCTCCAGACCCCACCGAGCGGCAGCAAGGCGCCCGCACTGCCGGTCTCCTTCGAGCCGGGCGGCTGACCGGACAGGGCGCGGCACGACCGCGGCGCGCGCCGGGCGGACGGAGACGTTCCGGCCGCGCGCACCGAAGGGCGAGCCGCGCCGCGCACCGGACCCGGCCGTGACCTCGTACGTTCCCAGGGGAGCACCAGTGACAACCATCACCCCCGATCCGGGGAACCGGAATGAGAAGTTCCGCAACCCCGGCCCCTCACTTCGCGAGAGGCCGGGTCAGCCCGGTACGCTCACCGCCGTGCCCCACGCTGATCAGTACCGAATCACCCCGAAGGACGCGCCCGTGAACTACCCGGGAGCGCCCCGACCGGAACGGCTCAGGCCGACCTCCCTCGGCGAGCCGGCCGCCCGCCTCGGCCTCGAACTGCCCGCGGCGGTCGAGGTCACCGGCATCACCCACGACTCCCGGGCCGTCCGCCCCCAGGACGTGTACGCGGCTCTGCCTGGCGCCAGGCTGCACGGCGCCGACTTCGCGGCCCAGGCGGCCGGACTGGGCGCCGTCGCGGTCCTCACCGACCCCGCGGGCGCCGACCGGGCCGCCGCCACCGGACTCCCGGTGCTGGTCGCCGAGGACCCGCGCGCCGTCATGGGCGACCTCGCCGCCGAGATCTACGGCCGCCCCGGCACCGACCTGCTCCAGATCGGCATCACCGGGACCTCCGGCAAGACCACGACCGCCTACCTCGTCGAAGGCGGGCTGCGCGGCGCCGGACACGCCACCGGGCTCATCGGCACGGTCGAGACCCGCATCGGCGACGAGCGCATCAAGTCCGAGCGCACCACCCCCGAAGCCACCGACCTCCAGGCCCTCTTCGCGGTCATGCGCGAACGCGGCGTCGAGTCGGTCGCCATGGAGGTCTCCAGTCACGCGCTGGTGCTGGGCCGCGTCGACGGCTGCGTCTTCGACGTCGCCGTCTTCAACAACCTCAGCCCGGAGCACATGGAGTTCCACTCCGGCATGGAGGACTACTTCCAGGCCAAGGCGCAGCTCTTCACCCCGGAGCGCAGCAGGCGAGGGGTCGTCAACTACGACGACAGCTACGGCCGCAGGCTCGTCACCGAGGCCGGCGTCCCCGTCACCACCTTCTCCGCCGAGGGCCACCCCGACGCCGACTGGCGCGCCGAGGACGTCGAAGTCGGGCCGCAGGACAGCACCTTCACCGTCGTCGGCCCCGACGGCGAGCGCATCTCCGCCCGGGCCCCGCTGCCCGGCCCGTTCAACGTGGCCAACAGCCTCGCCGCGATCGTCACGCTGGCCGTCGCCGGGATCGACCCGCAGACCGCCGCCGACGGCGTCGCGGCCGTCCCCGGCGTCCCCGGCCGGCTGGAGCGCGTCGACGCGGGCCAGCCGTACCTCGCCGTCGTCGACTACGCGCACAAGACGGACGCCGTCGAATCGGTGCTCCGCTCCCTGCGCAAGGTCACCCAGGGCCGGGTGCACGTCGTGCTCGGCTGCGGCGGCGACCGCGACACCACCAAGCGCGGCCCGATGGGCGCCGCCGCGGCCCGCCTCGCCGACACCGCCGTACTGACCTCCGACAACCCCCGCTCCGAGGACCCGCTGCGGATCCTCTCGGCGATGCTCGCGGGCGCCGCCGAGGTGCCCGTCCACGAACGCGGCGACGTCCTGGTCGACGCGGACCGGGCCGCGGCCGTCGCCGCGGCCGTCGCCCGCGCGCGGCCCGGCGACACCGTCCTCGTCGCCGGCAAGGGCCACGAGCAGGGCCAGGACGTCCACGGGGTGGTACGCCCCTTCGACGACCGTCAGGTCCTCCGCGCGGCCATCGCGCGGTCCCTGGGGCGCCCCGACGCCGAACCCACCCAGCAGCACGAAGCCCACCACGAGAACAACAGTCAGGGATGACCAAGTGATCGCCCTTTCCCTCGCCGAGATCGCCGAAATCGTCGGCGGGCAGCCGCACGACATACCGGACACCTCGGTCGTCGTCGACGGCCCGGTCGTCATCGACTCCCGGAAGGTGGAGCGGGGCAGCCTGTTCGCCGCCTTCGTCGGTGAGCAGGTCGACGGCCACGACTACGCCACCGGCGCCGTGGCGGCCGGAGCCGCCGCGGTCCTGGCCACCCGCCCCGTCGGGGTGCCCGCGATCGTCGTCGACGACGTGGTGGCGGCGCTCGGCGCCCTCGCCCGCCACGTCGTCGTCGATCGCCTCGGGCTGCCCGTCGTCGCCCTCACCGGTTCCGCGGGCAAGACCTCCACCAAGGACCTCATCGCCCAGCTCATGGAGCGCATGGGGCCGACCATCTACCCGGTGGGCAACCTCAACAACGAGATCGGCCTGCCGGTCACGGCTCTCCGCGCCACCGAGGAGACCCAGCACCTCGTGCTGGAGATGGGCGCCCGCTACATCGGCGACATCCGCTACCTCACCGGACTCGTCCCGCCCCGGATCGGACTCGTCCTCAACGTCGGCACCGCGCACATCGGCGAGTTCGGCGGCCGGGAGCAGATCGCCCAGGCCAAGGGCGAGATGGTCGAGTCGCTCCCCGAGGACGGCGTGGCCGTCCTCAACGCCGACGATCCGCTCGTGCGCGCCATGTCCTCCCGTACGAAAGCGCGGGTCGTTCTCTTCGGAGAGTCGCCCGAATCGGACGTACGCGGAGAGAACGTCCGTCTCACAGCGGACGGACACCCCGCTTTCAGCCTCCACACACCCACCGGGTGCAGCGAGGTGACCATGCGCCTGTACGGTGAGCACCACGTGTCGAACGCGCTCGCCGCAGCCGCCGTCGCCCATGAGTTGGGCATGCCCGTACACGAGATCGCCGAGGCGCTCTCCGAGGCGGGCACCCTCTCCCGCTGGCGCATGGAGGTCACCGAGCGTCCGGACGGTGTGACGGTCGTCAACGACGCCTACAACGCGAACCCCGAATCCATGAGAGCCGCACTCCGTGCGCTGGCCGCCATGGGCAGGGGCCGGCGGACCTGGGCGGTGCTCGGTCAGATGGCCGAGCTCGGTGACGAGTCGCTCTCCGAGCACGACGCGGTCGGACGGCTTGCCGTCCGGCTCAACGTCAGCAAGCTCGTCGCGGTCGGGGGAAGAGAAGCCTCCTGGCTGCAACTGGGCGCTTACAACGAGGGTTCGTGGGGTGAGGAGTCGGTGCACGTGTCCGACGCACAGGCGGCCGTCGACCTGTTGCGCAGTGAACTGCGCCCGGGAGACGTCGTGCTGGTGAAGGCGTCCCGGTCGGTCGGCCTGGAGATGGTTGCCCAGGCACTGCTGGAGAACTCGACCGAGGGCGAGGTCACCGGCCGATGAGGCAGATCCTCTTCGCGGGGGCCATCGGGCTCTTCCTGACCCTGGTCGGTACCCCGCTGCTCATCAAGCTGCTGGCCCGCAAGGGATACGGGCAGTTCATCCGGGACGACGGCCCGCGCACGCACGGCAGCAAGAAGGGCACGCCCACCATGGGCGGCATCGCCTTCATCCTGGCGACGATCATCGCGTACGTCCTGGCGAAGGTGATCACCGGCGAGGAGATGCGGTTCTCCGGTGTCCTCGTGCTCTTCCTGATGGCGGGGATGGGGCTCGTCGGCTTCCTGGACGACTACATCAAGATCGTCAAGCAGCGTTCGCTCGGCCTGCGGGCCAAGGCGAAGATGGCCGGCCAGCTGATCGTCGGCATCGCCTTCGCGGTGCTCTCGCTCCAGTTCGCCGACATCCACGGCAACACCCCGGCGTCCACCCGGCTCTCGTTCGTCGAGGACTTCGGGTGGTCGATCGGACCGGTGCTGTTCGTCGTCTGGGCCCTGTTCATGATTCTCGCCATGTCCAACGGCGTGAACCTGACGGACGGTCTGGACGGCCTGGCCACCGGCGCGTCGGTGATGGTCTTCGGCGCGTACACCTTCATCGGCCTCTGGCAGTTCCAGGAGTCGTGCGCCAACGCGATGGAACTCACCAACCCCAGCGCCTGTTTCGAGGTACGCGACCCACTCGACCTGGCGGTCGTCGCCTCAGCGCTGATGGGTTCCTGCTTCGGCTTCCTCTGGTGGAACACCTCGCCGGCCAAGATCTTCATGGGTGACACCGGTTCGCTCGCGCTCGGCGGCGCCCTCGCGGGCCTCGCCATCTGCTCGCGCACCGAGTTCCTGATGGCGGTCCTCGGCGGCCTCTTCGTGATGATCACCATGTCCGTGGTCATCCAGGTCGGTTCCTTCAAGATGACCGGCAAGCGGGTCTTCCGGATGGCACCGCTCCAGCACCACTTCGAACTCAAGGGGTGGTCGGAGGTCCTCGTGGTGGTCCGGTTCTGGATCATCCAGGGCATGTGCGTGATCGTCGGTCTCGGACTCTTCTACGCGGGATGGGCAGCCAAGAAGTGAGCACCACCAACGCGGCGGACTGGCGGGGGAAGCACGTCACGGTCGCCGGACTCGGGGTCAGCGGGATTCCCGCCGCCCGGGCCCTGCACGGACTCGGGGCGCTGGTGACCGTCGTCAACGACGGCGACGACGAGCGCTCCCGCACCCAGGCCGCCGGCCTGGAGGCGGAGGGGATCACCGTCCGCCTCGGCGACGGCGACACCCTGCCCGAGTCCACCGAACTGATCGTCACCGCCCCGGGCTGGAAGCCCGCCAAGCCGCTCTTCCTCGCGGCCGCGGCGGCCGGCGTCCCCGTCTGGGGCGACGTCGAACTCGCCTGGCGGCTGCGGGGGATCAAGGGCGACGAGCCCGCCCCCTGGCTCGCGGTGACCGGCACCAACGGCAAGACCACGACCGTACGGATGCTCGCCTCCATCCTGGAGGCCGCCGGGCTGCGGACCGCGGCCGTCGGCAACATCGGCGTCTCCCTGCTGGACGCCGTACTGGGCGAGGAGACGTACGACGTCCTCGCCGTCGAGCTCTCCAGCTACCAGCTGCACTGGGCGCCCTCGGTGCGCGCCCACTCCGCGTCGGTGCTCAACCTGGCCCCGGACCACCTCGACTGGCACGGCTCCATGGAGGCGTACGCCGCCGACAAGGGCCGGATCTACGAGGGCAACACCGTGGCCTGCGTGTACAACGCGGCCGACCCCGCCACCGAGGAACTGGTGCGCGAGGCCGACGTGGAGGAGGGCTGCCGGGCGATCGGCTTCACCCTCGGCACTCCCGGCCCCTCCCAGCTCGGCGTTGTCGACGGCATCCTCGTGGACCGGGCCTTCGTCACCAACCGGCAGAAGCAGGCCCAGGAGCTGGCCGAGGTCGCCGACGTCGATCCGCCGGCCCCGCACAACATCGCCAACGCCCTCGCGGCGGCCGCGCTGGCCCGCGCCTTCGGCGTGAAGCCCGCCGCGGTCCGCGACGGACTGCGCGCCTTCCGCCCGGACCCGCACCGCATCGAGCACGTCGCGGACGTCGACGGCGTCCGTTACGTGGACGACTCCAAGGCCACCAACACCCACGCCACCGAAGCCTCCCTCGCCGCCTACGAGCCGATCGTCTGGATCGCCGGCGGCCTCGCCAAGGGAGCGACCTTCGACGAACTGGTGAGCGGCGCCGCGAAGCGCCTGCGGGGCGTGGTCCTCATCGGCCGCGACCGGGCCCTCATCCGCGAAGCCCTGACGCGACACGCCCCCGAGGTACCCGTGGTCGACCTGGACCGGACCGACACTGGGGCCATGTCCGAGGCGGTCGCCGAGGCCGCACGTCTCGCCCGCCCGGGCGACACCGTGCTGCTGGCCCCGGCCTGCGCCTCGATGGACATGTTCGTCAACTACAACGAGCGGGGCGAGGCGTTCGCGGACGCGGTCCGCGCACTCGCCGACGACAGCGCCTGACAGGCCCGGCCCCCGGGCCGTACCGTCCCCGGAGAGAATGTGACCCGGGGGGACGGGTACGGCCCGGTCCGGGCCGCCGGGCCGTCGCCGCCCCGGGCACGATCAGCGGAGGGGACAGCGACTATGCCGGCCGATGAGGGTCCCGACGCCCGGGGACGGGTCCGCGCGCGAGCGCACGCGACGAGGACCGGCGCCTTCCGTACCCGGCCGTTCGCCCCGGCCGCCCTGCCGGCCCGGTCCGGTCCACCGGACGGGGTACCGACCCATCCCGGTCTGGCCCTGCGCGGACGGCTCGCCGCGGGCACCGGCCGCGGCCCCCGGCCCGCCCGCCCCCCGGCCCGCTCCGCCCCCACCCCCGGCCGCCCGCGCGGCGGCGGGGTGCGCCGCGCCTACGAGCAGGCACGGCGGGCCTGGGACCGCCCCCTGACGGCGTACTACGTCATCCTCGGCTCCAGCCTGCTGATCATCGTGCTGGGCCTCGTGATGGTCTACAGCGCCTCGATGATCAAGGCGCTGGAGCTCGCCAAGCCGAGCACCTACTTCTTCCGCAAGCAGTTCCTGGCCGCCGTCATCGGAGCCGGCCTGATGCTGCTGGCCGCCCGCATGCCGGTCAAACTCCACCGCGGGCTCGCCTACCCGATGCTGCTCGGCACGGTCTTCCTGATGGCCCTGGTCCAGGTCCCCGGCATAGGGATGTCGGTCAACGGCAACCGGAACTGGCTCTACATCGGCGGACCGTTCCAGCTCCAGCCCAGCGAGTTCGGCAAGCTGGCCCTCGTGCTGTGGGGTGCCGACCTGCTCGCCCGCAAACAGGACAAGCGGCTGCTCACCCAGTGGAAGCACATGCTGGTCCCGCTGATCCCCGTCGCCTTCATGCTGCTCGGTCTGATCATGCTCGGCGGCGACATGGGCACCGCGATCATCCTCACCGCGATCCTCTTCGGCCTGCTCTGGCTCGCCGGGGCGCCCACCCGGCTCTTCGTCGGGGTGCTCGGCTTCGCCGGGGCCATCGCCGTCCTGCTGATCAAGACCAACCCGAACCGCATGTCCCGGCTCGCCTGCGTCGGAGTCAGCGAGCCGGACGCCGCGGGCGGCTGCTGGCAGGCCGCGCACGGAATCTACGCCCTAGCGTCCGGTGGCTGGTTCGGATCGGGACTCGGTGCGAGCGTGGAAAAATGGGGACAACTGCCCGAACCCCACACCGACTTCATCTTCGCCATCACCGGCGAGGAACTGGGGCTGGCGGGGACTCTGTCGGTGCTCGCCCTCTTCGCGGCTCTAGGCTATGCGGGTATCCGCGTGGCCGGACGCACGGAGGACCCCTTCGTGAGGTACGCCGCGGGAGGTGTGACGACCTGGATCACCGCGCAGGCTGTGATCAACATCGGTGCGGTGCTCGGCCTGCTGCCGATCGCCGGAGTCCCGCTCCCGCTGTTCTCCTACGGGGGGTCGGCCCTGCTGCCGACCATGTTCGCGATCGGGCTGATGATCGCCTTCGCGCGGGAGCAGCCCGGTGCGCAAGCGGCCCTGGCCATGCGGAGGCCCGGGGTGAGATGGAAGACGATGAGACGGCGCGTCAAGAAGCGTCCGTCCGGAGAGCGGTGAATTTCGGTGCATGTCGTACTCGCCGGCGGGGGGACCGCCGGCCACATCGAGCCCGCGCTTGCCCTCGCAGACGCCCTGCGCAGGCAGGACCCGACCGTGGGCATCACCGCCCTCGGCACGGAACGCGGCCTGGAGACCAGGCTCGTACCCGAGCGGGGGTACGACCTGGCGCTCATCCCGGCCGTACCGCTGCCCCGTAAGCCCACACCGGAGCTGATCACCGTCCCGGGCCGGCTGCGTGGCACCATCAAGGCCGCCGAGCAGATCCTGGAACGCACCAAGGCCGACTGCGTGGTCGGCTTCGGCGGTTACGTCGCGCTGCCCGGCTACCTCGCCGCCAAGCGCGCCGGAGTGCCGATCGTCGTCCACGAGGCCAACGCGCGCCCCGGCCTGGCCAACAAGATCGGCTCCCGGTACGCCCACGGCGTCGCCGTCTCCACCCCCGACAGCAAGCTGCGCGGCGCCCGCTACATCGGCATCCCGCTGCGCCGCACCATCGCCACGCTGGACCGGGCCCGGGTCCGCCCGGAGGCGCGCGCCGCCTTCCGGCTCGACCCCAACCTGCCCACCCTGCTGGTCTCCGGCGGCTCGCAGGGCGCCCGCCACCTCAACGAGGTGGTGCAGCGGGTCGCGCCGCTGCTCCAGCGCTCGGGCATCCAGATCCTGCACGTGGTCGGCCCGAAGAACGAATTGCCGCGTATCGACAACATGCCCGGTATGCCGCCCTACATCCCGGTACCGTACGTGGACCGGATGGACCTCGCGTACGCGGCGGCCGACATGATGCTCTGCCGTGCGGGCGCGATGACCGTGGCCGAACTCTCCGCCGTCGGGCTGCCCGCCGCGTACGTCCCGCTGCCGATCGGCAACGGCGAACAGCGGCTCAACGCCCAGCCGGTGGTCAACGCCGGCGGCGGCCTGCTGATCGACGACGCGGCCCTCACTCCCGAGTGGGTGCAGGCCAACGTCCTTCCGGTGCTGTCCGATCCGCACCGACTGTATGAAATGTCGCGCGCCGCGGCCGAGTTCGGCCGCCGCGACGCCGACGACCTGCTCGTCGGCATGGTGTACGAGGCGATTGCCGCACGCCGCCAGGCGTGAGGCGGGGCGGGCCCGGGGCGTGCGCCCCGGGCCCGGCGAAGGAGCGAGCGTGGCCGGACCGACGACCGCCCAGCGCGGGTCAGGGCAGCAGGCGGACACTCCGGCGCGCGCGCCGCACGCCGGACCCGGGAGGGGCGGGTCCGCCCGCCGCAGGAACCTGGTCCTCGGCGCGGCCGGGGCCGCCCTGCTCGCCGGGGGCCTGGCGTGGGCGCTCTGGGGCTCCTCCTGGCTCCGGCTGGAGCGGGTCGGGGTCGACGGGACCGAGGTCCTCACCCCGGCCGAGGTGGAAGCGGCGGCGGCCGCTCCGGTCGGCTCGCCGTTGATCGGTGTGGACACCGATTCCCTGGAGCGGCGGTTGCGGCAGAAGCTCCCCCGTATCGACACCGTGGACGTCACGCGTTCCTGGCCGCACGGAATCGATATCGAGGTGACCGAGCGAAAGCCGGTCCTCCTGGTGAAAAAGGGCGCAAAGTTCACCGAAGTGGACTCCGAGGGTGTGCGGTTCGCAATCGTGGACAAAGCACCCAAGGGTGTTCCATTGCTGGAATTGAAACCCGATCGTTCCGCGAGTCTGCGCCGTTTCGGCGGTGACCGTCTGTTGCGGGAGGCGGTGGGGGTCGCCGGCGACCTCCCCGCCGCCGTCGCCCGGGACACCGAGGTCGTGCGGGTGACCTCGTACGATGCGATCTCGCTGGAGCTGACGGGGGGACGGGAAGTGGTTTGGGGCAGTGGTGAACAGGGCGCGGTGAAGGCGAAAGTCCTCATCGCCCTGATGAAAGCCGCTCCCAAAGCGGGACACTTCGACGTGAGTGCGCCCACCGCTCCTGCGTCTTTGGACAGTTGACGAGTATTTGGCCTGACCAGCACCCTGGTTGGTCATCGCTACGGGTGATCACATAGGGTGAAAAGAAAAACGGGAGGTTCGGCGTGTTCGTTGAACGTGCGCCACTTGTCGACTTAGTGTCCTGTTCGGAAGAGTCCAAGAAGCAGACACACTGGTAACCCTAAACTTCAGCGTTAGGGTTTGGGTCGGCGTTCGGACCGTCCCCATCGACATCCGTCGTCGCGGCGGGCCACCGCAGAGCGACGACACGTAAATCGAGGCGAGAGGCCTTCGACGTGGCAGCACCGCAGAACTACCTCGCAGTCATCAAGGTCATCGGTGTCGGCGGCGGTGGTGTCAATGCCATCAACCGAATGATCGAGGTCGGTCTCAAGGGCGTCGAGTTCATCGCGATCAACACGGACGCGCAAGCCCTGTTGATGAGCGACGCCGACGTCAAGCTCGACGTCGGCCGTGAACTCACCCGGGGACTCGGCGCCGGGGCCAACCCGGCAGTCGGTCGCAAGGCGGCAGAGGACCACCGTGAAGAGATCGAGGAGGTCCTCAAGGGGGCCGACATGGTCTTCGTCACCGCAGGAGAGGGCGGCGGCACCGGCACCGGCGGCGCACCCGTCGTGGCCAACATCGCCCGCTCGCTGGGCGCCCTGACGATCGGTGTGGTCACCCGCCCGTTCACCTTCGAGGGCCGTCGGCGCGCGAACCAGGCGGAGGACGGCATCGCCGAACTCCGCGAAGAGGTCGACACCCTCATCGTCATCCCCAACGACCGGCTGCTGTCCATCTCGGACCGCCAGGTGAGCGTGCTCGACGCGTTCAAGTCGGCCGACCAGGTACTGCTCTCGGGTGTCCAGGGCATCACCGACCTCATCACCACCCCCGGCCTCATCAACCTCGACTTCGCCGACGTCAAGTCGGTCATGTCCGAGGCGGGTTCGGCGCTCATGGGCATCGGTTCGGCCCGCGGCGACGACCGCGCGGTGGCGGCGGCCGAGATGGCGATCTCCTCGCCCCTCCTGGAGGCGTCCATCGACGGCGCCCGCGGCGTGCTGCTCTCCATCTCCGGCGGCAGCGACCTCGGTCTCTTCGAGATCAACGAGGCCGCCCAGCTGGTGAGCGAGGCGGCGCACCCGGAGGCGAACATCATCTTCGGCGCGGTCATCGACGACGCGCTGGGCGACGAGGTGCGGGTCACCGTGATCGCCGCGGGCTTCGACGGCGGCCAGCCGCCGGCCCGCCGCGAGAACGTGATCGGCGCCTCGTCGGCCAAGCGCGAGGAGCCCGCTCCGCCGTCCCGGCCCGAGCCCGTCCGCCACTCGGCCGGACTCGGTTCCGTACCGCCGCGCGAGGAAGCCCCGGCCCCGGTCGAGGCCGCGCCGGTCGCGAACGACATCTCGCTGCCGCCGGTCTCCCCGCCGCACGTGCCGCCGGCCCGTCCCTACCAGGACACCCAGGCCGAAGAGCTGGACGTACCGGACTTCCTGAAGTGATAGACCGGCACGACGTGGTCCCCGCGCACCTCGCGGGGACCGCGGAGACAGCAGGACCCGCAGTGGACACGTCCGGCGGCGCCGGCGCTCACTTCGCCTTCACCGATCGGTGGGGCGGAGTGAGCGCCGCCCCGTACGCGTCCCTGAACCTCGGCGGCGCGGTCGGAGACGACCCCGCCGCCGTGGTCGCGAACAGGGCGCGTGCGGCCGGCTCCCTCGGGCTCGACCCGGAGCGGGTCGTCTGGATGAACCAGGTGCACGGCCGCGAGGTCGCCGTGGTCGACGGGCCGTGGGGTCCGGGCCGCGAGATCCCCGCGTTGGACGCGCTGGTGACCGCCCGTCGGGCGCTGCCGCTCGCGGTGCTCACCGCCGACTGCGTCCCGGTCCTGATGGCCGACCCGGTCGCCGGGGTCGTCGCGGCGGCGCACGCCGGCCGCCCCGGCCTCGTCGCCGGAGTCGTCCCCGCCGCCGTGGAGGCGATGCTCGCCCTCGGCGCCGAAGCCTCCCGGATCGTCGCCCGCACCGGGCCGGCGGTCTGCGGCGGATGCTACGAAGTCCCGGCCGCGATGCGGGACGAGGTCGCCGGGACCGTCCCCGCCGCGTGGGCCGAGACCCGGTGGGGCACCCCGGCGGTCGACGTCGTCGCCGGAGTCCACTCCCAGCTCGACGCCCTCGGCGTGCGTGACGTACGGCGTTCGCCGTTCTGCACGCGGGAGTCGGACGACCACTTCTCGTACCGCCGCGACCGCACCACCGGAAGGCTCGCCGGATACGTCTGGCTGGACGAGCATGTCGATGAGGGCGGTCAGGACGGCCAGGGCGATCAGGACGACGAGGGCACGGCATGACCGACCGCAGCACGGAACTCGCCGACAACCTGGAGCGGGTGGAGGAACGTATCGCCTCCGCCTGTGCCGCGGCCGGCCGGTCGCGGGACGAGGTCACCCTCATCGTGGTCACCAAGACCTACCCCGCGAGCGACGTGCGGATCCTGCACGGACTCGGTGTGCGTCAGGTGGCAGAGAACCGCGACCAGGACGCTGCCCCCAAGGCTGCGGACTGCTCGGATCTGTCGCTCACTTGGCACTTTGTTGGTCAACTTCAGACCAACAAGGTTCGTTCGGTGACGCGTTATGCCGATGTGGTGCAGTCGATCGACCGGATCAAGCTCGTTTCCGCTCTCTCCACGGCCGCGGCCGGAGAGCGGGAGAGCGAACTCGGCTGTCTGATCCAGGTCGCCCTCGACGCCGGGAACGGCGAGCGCGGCGACCGGGGCGGAGTCGCGCCCGACGGCGTGGAAGCGCTGGCCGACGCGGTGGCGGCGGCACCCGGGCTCCGGCTCGACGGCCTGATGACGGTCGCGCCGCTCGCCGGTCCCTACGCGGGACGGCAACGAGCCGCTTTCGAGCGGCTGATGGAAATCTCATCCCGGCTGCGCGCGGACCATCCGGCTGCGAACATGGTTTCCGCGGGGATGAGTTCGGATCTTGAGGACGCCGTGGCGGCCGGAGCGACACATGTGCGCGTCGGTACTGCGGTACTCGGAGTCCGACCCCGGCTCGGGTAACGTCGCGAAGCAGGTCGGACCACAGCAGAAAATATGGTCATTCCCGCTCATTACGGGACAGACCACCGTGGATCGCTGGCACTTGGTGACGATTGCCGATCCACCACAGAGCGGAGGACTCGGAGCATGGCCGGCGCGATGCGCAAGATGGCGGTCTACCTCGGCCTCGTGGAGGACGATGGGTACGACGGTCCGGGGTTCGACCCCGACGATGAATTCGAACCCGAGCCGGAGCCCGAGCGGGACCGGCGCAGGCATCAGCCCGCGCATCAGGTGGAGCGGGAGCGCGAACGGGACGAACCGGTACGAGTGGTGCAACCCCCCGCACCGCGCGAGCCAGTTCAGCTCCCCGCGGACAGTGTGCGACCCGCCCGGATCGCACCCGTGGCATCCATCACACCTGAGCGCCCCAACCTGGAGAAGAACGCACCCGTGATCATGCCCAAGGTCGTCTCCGAGCGGGAGCCGTACCGCATCACCACGCTGCACCCCCGGACCTACAACGAGGCCCGTACCATCGGGGAACACTTCCGCGAGGGCACTCCGGTGATCATGAACCTCACGGAGATGGACGACACGGATGCAAAGCGACTTGTCGACTTTGCCGCGGGACTCGTCTTCGGACTTCATGGCAGCATTGAGCGCGTGACGCAGAAGGTGTTCCTGTTGTCGCCTGCTAACGTCGATGTCACGGCGGAGGACAAGGCCCGCATTGCAGAGGGCGGGTTCTTCAACCAGAGCTGAGAACGCGACACGGGAACAACCCGGCCGAGAGGCCGGAGCTTACGAGAGCCAGGGGAGAGGGAAGCGCGGTCATGGGCGTCGCACTCGATGTGGTCTACATCGCGCTGATGTGTTTCCTCATCGTGCTGATCTTCCGGCTGGTCATGGACTACGTCTTCCAGTTCGCGCGTTCATGGCAGCCGGGCAAGCCGATGGTGGTCGTTCTTGAGGCCACCTACACTGTCACCGATCCACCGCTCAAGCTCCTGCGGCGGTTGATTCCGCCGCTGCGTCTCGGGGGCGTGGCACTCGACCTGTCCTTCTTCGTTCTGATGATCATCGTCTACATCCTGCTCACCCTCTTGGGCAACATTGCGAGCAGCGTGTGAACGATACGGTCTTGCCGACTGCCGACGACTACGTAGAGGTGAAGAAGAGATGCCGCTGACCCCCGAGGACGTGCGGAACAAGCAGTTCACGACCGTCCGCCTCCGAGAAGGCTATGACGAGGACGAGGTCGATGCCTTCCTCGACGAGGTCGAATCCGAGCTGACGCGACTGCTCCGCGAGAACGAGGACCTGCGCGCCAAGCTGGCCGCCGCGACGCGTGCCGCCGCGCAGAACCAGCAGCAGCAGGCCATGCGCAAGCCCCCGGAGCAGCAGCAGGAGAGGCCCGGGGCTCCCGTGCCCGCCGCCATATCGGGTCCGCCGGTCCAGCAGCAGCCCCCGCAGATGGGTCCGCCGCAGCTGCCCGCCGGTCCCAGTGGCCACGGCCCCCAGCAGGGTCAGCACGGTCCCGGTCCGCAGGGCCAGCACGGCCCCGGCCCGATGCAGGGCGGCCCGATGGGCGGTCCCATGGGCGGCACGATGGGTGGCCCCATGGGTCACGCCCCGCAGCAGATGCAGCAGCAGATGCAGCCCATGCAGCAGATGCAGCAGCCGATGCAGCAGATGCAGCAGCCCGGCCAGGGCCCCGGCGGCGACAGCGCCGCCCGTGTCCTGTCGCTGGCTCAGCAGACCGCCGACCAGGCGATCGCGGAGGCCCGTTCCGAGGCCAACAAGATCGTCGGCGAGGCGCGCAGCCGCGCCGAGGGTCTGGAGCGCGACGCACGGGCGAAGGCCGACGCGCTGGAGCGGGACGCGCAGGAGAAGCACCGCGTGGCGATGGGCTCGCTGGAGTCGGCCCGCGCGACGCTGGAGCGCAAGGTCGAGGACCTGCGCGGCTTCGAGCGCGAGTACCGCACCCGCCTGAAGTCGTACCTGGAGAGCCAGCTGCGCCAGCTGGAGACCCAGGCCGACGACTCGCTGGCTCCGCCGCGTACCCCCGCCGCCGCGTCGCTGCCGCCGTCGCCCTCGCTGGCTCCGGCCGGTGCCGGTGCGATGGGTCACGGCATGGGCTCCGGCAACCACGGCGGCCCGTCCATGGGCGGCAACCCGTCCATGGGTCCCGGACCGTCGTTCGGTGGGCAGCAGCAGATGTCGCCCGCGATGACGCAGCCGATGGCACCGGTACGGCCGCAGGCGCCGCAGCCGATGCAGCAGGCTCCGTCGCCGATGCGCGGCTTCCTCATCGACGAGGACGACAACTGACCGGCTCGCGCTCGCTGAGCGCGTAGCCGTCGGCAGGCTGAGGGCCGGGCCCCGGGGATCTCCCCGGGGCCCGGCCCTTTTTCGCGTACCGGCGGCCGGGCGGCTTCCGGTCGGTGGCCCGGAACCGGATGCAATGCGCCTGGAGTCGGGCGAATCAACTCGGATGCGTATGAATCACCCTGAAGTGGGACAGGAGTTGCCGAAGCTCCCGGGGCCTCCCGAGGAACGCCGAAGGCCCGGCGGGAAGATCCGCCGGGCCTTCGGAGAGGTCGTGCCGTCAGTGCTTGCGGAGGCGGAAGCTCAGGCCCAGGCCCTCGTCCTCGAACGGGGTGCCGTACGAGTCGTCCGCGTCGCCCTGGGCGTAGTCCAGGGCGAGCACCTCGTCCGCGATCAGCGAGGCGTGCTCGGTGAGCGCCTCCACCGTGGCGGCCGCGTCGGAGGTCCAGCGCACCGCGATCCGGTCCGCCACGTCCAGGCCACTGTTCTTGCGGGCCTCCTGGATCAGCCGGATCGCGTCACGGGCGAGGCCCGCGCGGCGCAGCTCCGGGGTGATCTCCAGGTCCAGGGCTACCGTGGCGCCGGAGTCGGAGGCCACCGACCAGCCCTCGCGCGGGGTCTCGGTGATGATGACCTCGTCCGGCGTCAGCGAGACCGTCTCGCCGTCCACCTCGACCGACGCGGTGCCCTCGCGCAGCGCCTGCGAGAGCGCGGCGGCGTCGGCGTTCGCGACGGCCTTGGCGACCGCCTGCACGCCCTTGCCGAAACGCTTGCCCAGCGCACGGAAGTTGGCCTTCGCCGTGGTGTCGACCAGCGAGCCGCCCACCTCGGAGAGGGAGGCCACCGAGGAGACGTTCAGCTCCTCGGTGATCTGCGCGTGCAGTTCGGCGGAGAGCGTCTCGAAGCCGGCCGCCGCGACCAGCGCGCGGGAGAGCGGCTGACGGGTCTTCACGCCCGACTCGGCGCGGGTGGCCCGGCCGAGCTCCACCAGCCGGCGCACCAGCGCCATCCGGGTGGAGAGCTCGGGGTCGACCGCCGAGGCGTCGGCCACCGGCCAGGAGGAGAGGTGCACCGACTCGGGGGCGTCCGGCGTCACCGGGACCACCAGGTCCTGCCAGACCCGCTCGGTGATGAACGGGGTCAGCGGGGCCATCAGACGGGTCACCGTCTCGACGACCTCGTGCAGCGTGCGCAGCGCGGCCTTGTCGCCCTGCCAGAAGCGGCGGCGCGAGCGGCGGACGTACCAGTTGGACAGGTCGTCGACGAACGAGGAGAGCAGCTTGCCCGCCCGCTGGGTGTCGAAGCCGTCCAGCGCCGTGGTCACCTGGCCCACCAGGGCGTTGAGTTCACTCAGCAGCCAGCGGTCCAGGACCGTGCGGTCCGCCGGCGCCGGGTCGGCCGCCGAGGGCGCCCAACCGGACGTACGGGCGTACAGCGCCTGGAAGGCGACCGTGTTCCAGTACGTCAGGAGCGTCTTGCGGACGACCTCCTGGATCGTGCCGTGGCCGACGCGCCGGGCCGCCCACGGCGAACCGCCCGCGGCCATGAACCAGCGCACCGCGTCGGCGCCGTGCTGGTCCATCAGCGGGATCGGGTCGAGGGTGTTGCCCAGGTGCTTGGACATCTTCCGGCCGTCCTCGGCGAGGATGTGGCCGAGGCAGACCACGTTCTCGTAGGAGGACTGGTCGAAGACGAGGGTGCCGACCGCCATCAGCGTGTAGAACCAGCCACGCGTCTGGTCGATGGCCTCCGAGATGAACTGCGCCGGGTAGCGGCTCTCGAAGGTCTCCTTGTTCTTGTACGGGTAGCCCCACTGCGCGAACGGCATCGAACCCGAGTCGTACCAGGCGTCGATGACCTCGGGGACGCGGTACGCCTCCAGCTGGCAGTTCGCCTCGGAGCAGGTGAACGTGATCGCGTCGACGAACGGCCGGTGCGGGTCGAGGCCCGACTGGTCGCTGCCGGTCAGCTCGGACAGCTCGGCGCGCGAGCCCACGCAGGTCAGGTGGCCGTCCTCGCAGCGCCAGATCGGCAGCGGGGTGCCCCAGTAGCGGTTGCGGGAGAGCGCCCAGTCGACGTTGTTGTGCAGCCAGTCGCCGAAGCGGCCGTTCTTCACCGAGTCCGGGAACCAGTTGGTCTTCTCGTTCTCGGCGAGGAGACGGTCCTTGACGGCGGTGGTGCGGATGTACCAGGACGGCTGCGCGTAGTAGAGCAGCGCGGTGTGGCAGCGCCAGCAGTGCGGATAGCTGTGCTCGTACGGGACGTGGCGGAAGAGCTTGCCGCGGGCGGCCAGGTCCTCGGTCAGGGTCTCGTCGGCCTTCTTGAAGAAGACCCCGCCGACCAGCGGCAGGTCCTCCTCGAACGTGCCGTCCGGGCGCACCGGGTTGACCACCGGCAGACCGTACGCCTTGCAGACCAGGAGGTCGTCGGCGCCGAACGCGGGGGACTGGTGGACCAGACCCGTACCGTCCTCGGTGGTGACGTACTCGGCGTTGACGACGAAGTGCGCCTCGGCGGGGAACTCGATCAGGTCGAAGGGGCGCTCGTAGGTCCAGCGCTCCATCTCCCGGCCGGTGAAGGACTCACCGGTGAGCTCCCAGCCCTCGCCGAGCGCCTTCTCGACCAGCGGACGCGCCACGACGAGACGCTCCTCGCCGTCGGTCGCCACGACGTACTCGACCTCGGGGTGGGCGGCGACCGCGGTGTTGGAGACCAGCGTCCACGGAGTGGTCGTCCAGACCAGCAGCGCCGCCCGGCCGGCCAGCGGGCCGGAGGTCAGCGGGAAGCGGACGAAGACCGACGGGTCGACGACCGTCTCGTACCCCTGCGCCAGCTCGTGGTCGGAGAGGCCGGTGCCGCAGCGCGGGCACCACGGGGCGACGCGGTGCGACTGGACCAGCAGGTCCTTGTCGAAGATCTTCTTCAGCGACCACCAGACGGAGTCGACGTACTCCGGGTCCATGGTCCGGTACGCGTCGTCCATGTCGACCCAGTACCCCATGCGGGTCGTCAGGTCGGAGAAGGCGTCGGTGTGACGGGTCACGGACTCGCGGCACTTGGCGTTGAACTCGGCGATGCCGTACGCCTCGATGTCCTTCTTGCCGCTGAAGCCCAGCTCCTTCTCGACCGCGAGCTCGACCGGCAGGCCGTGGCAGTCCCAGCCGGCCTTCCGGCCGACGTGGTAGCCCTGCATCGTGCGGAAGCGCGGAAAGACGTCCTTGAAGACGCGGGCTTCGATGTGGTGGGCGCCGGGCATGCCGTTGGCGGTCGGCGGGCCCTCGTAGAAGACCCACTCGGGGCGGCCCTCGGACTGTTCGAGGCTCTTGGCGAAGACCTTGCCCTCGCGCCAGAAGTCGAGCACGGCGTGCTCCAGCGCGGGCAGGTCGACCTGAGCGGGGACCGGGCGGTACTGCGGCGATGTCATGTTCGGGTTTCCTCCGGCGGACGTCTTCCCACTTCCGTCGGAGGGACGAGAGCGCTGGGCTCCCGCGGTACCACCCTCCTTGGCCCCGGGCGCGTGCCCGTGGCCCCCTCATTGGGGTGCGATGCCGGGTCTACTTGCCTGCCTGCGGCGTTCTTCCGACGGCTCCGGGGTGATCTTCACGACGCGCTCGCCCCCGGGCTTCCACCGTCCCCGGGTCGCTCTGGGCTGCGTACGACGCTACTCGTCCCATCCATGCCTCTCGCTGCGCCCAGTGTACGGGGCCGGGGGTGAGGAGTCCGACCGGTTTCGCGCCGGGCGCCCACGGCCCCGTCACTGACCCGAATGGCGCGTCGGGCGCCCGCGGAACGCGCGGCTCGGCCGCGCGGCGGAATACCCGGCGGGGAGCTGGGCACAACGGATGCAGGCGGGCCGAGTCCGGGTGCGGGGAGGGGTGGGAGGGCGGCGTGCCCCGTTGCCGCGGGTCATGGGTCGATTTATCGTCCCAGCACGATCCGCGAGCAGGATCACCCTAGGTGAAGGGGCCGCGCCCATGGTGGCGAAGAAGACCGTCGAACGGACGACCGCGTCAGCGACTTCCGAGGACGCGGCGGACGACTGGACGGGCGAGGGGAGCGGCGCGGAAGCCGGGAGCGGCCACGGCGCGACGGAGGCGAAGGCGGCCGCGAAGAAGGCGGCCGCGGCGACGACGGCGACCGGAAAGGCGACGGCCGGGAAGAAGCCGGCGAAGAAGGCCGCCGCCAAGAAGGCCGCCGCGAAGAAGACCGCATCCGGGAAGACCCCCGCGAAGAAGAGCGCGGCCCGCACGAGCACGGCGAAGAAGGCCGTACCAGCGGCCACGGAGGCGGCCGACGCCGCCCGGCAGACAGGAGAGCAGACGGTGGCAGCCAAGAAGACCGCGGCCCGGGCGGCGTCCGGCGGACCGAGCGCGACCGCGGTGCCCCCGGCACGCGTGGCGACCGCACCCGGGGAGCTGGCCGTCCGGCCGGGGGAGGACCCCTGGACGCCGGAGGAGGTCGCCGAGGCGCGGGCCGAACTCACCGGCGAGGCCACCCGGCTCCGTACCGAGCTGGAGGCCTCCGGCGCGGCCCTCGCCGGGCTGATGCGCGACTCCGGCGACGGGGCCGGCGACGACGAGGCCGACACCGGTACGAAGAACATCACCCGCGAGCACGAGCTCTCGCTCGCCGCCCACGCCCAGGAGACGCTGGAGCAGACCGAACGCGCCCTGGCCCGCATGGACGCCGGGACCTACGGCCTCTGCGAGGTCTGCGGCAAACCCATCGGCAAGGCCCGCATGCAGGCGTTCCCCCGCGCCACCCTCTGCGTGGAGGACAAGCAGAAGCAGGAGAGACGCGGCTGACCCTCCGGGGCGCTCCGTGTCGTACCCTCGTCCTCAATCGGCACCAAGGCCGTGACTGGTCGCCCCCGCCGGGCGGCCGGGCGTGCGGTACCGGACACGACCAGGTTGAGGATTCACGTGGCAGAGGCGGAGCGCACCATCGAAACGCCGGAGACCCCCGACGCCGGAGGGGCCGGGGAGACCGGGCCCCTCACGCCCGCCGACGGCACCGCCCAGGGCGCGGCCGACGGCACCGCGGCGTCCGAGGAGACCGGGGCGCCGGAGGGCGGCGCCACCGCCGTCGCGGGCAAGGGCAGGCGACGGCTCTTCGCGCTCTTCACCGTGGCCGTCGTGGCGTACCTCCTCGACCTGATCAGCAAGACGCTCGTCGTCGCGAAGCTGGAGCACCACGACTCCGTCGAGATCATCGGCGACTGGCTGAAGCTGGAGGCGGTCCGCAACCCCGGCGCCGCGTTCTCCATGGGCGAGGCGTTCACGGTGGTCTTCACCGTCATCGCCGCGGCTGTGATCGTCGTCATCATCCGGCTCGCCCGCAAGCTCCGCAGCCTGCCCTGGGCGATCGCCCTCGGCCTGCTGCTCGGAGGGGCGCTCGGCAACCTCACCGACCGCCTCTTCCGCGCGCCGGGCGTCTTCAAGGGCGCGGTGGTGGACTTCATCTCACCGGCGCACTTCGCGGTCTTCAACCTGGCCGACTCTGCGATCGTCTGCGGAGGCATCCTCATCGTGCTCCTCTCCTTCCGGGGACTGGACCCGGACGGCACCGTCCACAAGGACTGAGCCGCAGACGGCGGTCACCGTCCACGACGGCCGGGGAAGCTCGCCGGTCACAGCACCGGTGGCCGCAAGGCATACTCGACCAGGTGAGTACGCACCCCGAGATCCGAACCCTGCCCGTGCCCGACGGCCTGGAGGGCGAGCGCGTCGACGCCGCCATCTCCAGGATGTTCGGGTTCTCCCGCACCAAGGCCGCCGAGCTGGCCGCCGCCGGAAAGGTGCAGGTGGACGGGTCGGTGGCCGGGAAGTCCGACCGGGTCCAGGGCGGTGCCTGGATGGAGGTCGAGATGCCGCAGGCGGCTCCCCCGGTCCAGATCGTCGCCGAGCCCGTCGAGGGCATGGAGATCGTGCACGACGACGACGACATCGTCGTCATCGTGAAGCCGGTCGGCGTCGCCGCCCACCCCAGCCCCGGCTGGACCGGTACCACCGTCATCGGCGGTCTCGCCGCGGCCGGGTACCGCATCTCCACCTCGGGGGCCGCCGAGCGCCAGGGCATCGTGCACCGGCTCGACGTGGGCACCTCGGGGCTGATGGTCGTGGCCAAGTCGGAGCGCGCGTACACCCTGCTGAAGGCGCAGTTCCGCGACCGCGTCGTGGAGAAGAAGTACCACGCGCTGGTGCAGGGCCACCCGGACCCGATGAGCGGCACCATCGACGCCCCCATCGGCCGTCACCCGAACCACGACTACAAGTGGGCCGTGGTCCAGGAGGGCAAGCCCTCCGTGACGCACTACGACCTCATCGAGGCGTACCGTGCCGCGAGCCTGCTCGACATCAAGCTGGAGACGGGCCGTACGCACCAGATCCGCGTGCACATGTCCGCCCACCGCCACCCCTGCGTCGGCGACCTCACCTACGGTGCGGACCCCACCATGGCCAAGCGCCTCGGCCTGACCCGGCAGTGGCTGCACGCCGTCCGGCTCGGCTTCGAACACCCCTCGGACGGCAGCTGGGTCGAGTTCGCCAGCTCCTACCCGGCCGACCTGCAGAAGGCCCTCGACACGATCGCCGCGGAGAGCGAATGACCACCGGCACCACCCCGTACACCGCCCGGCGGACACGCGACGAGATCGACCGCGCGGCCTGCTTCCAGGTCCGCAAGGACGTCTTCGTCGGTGAGCAGGGGGTGCCCGAGGACCTGGAGTACGACGCGTACGACCGGCCCGAGGCCACCACGGTGCACGTCATAGCGGTCACCGAGGACGGCACGGCGCTCGGCACCGGCCGGCTGCTGCACGGCGAGGCGGCGGCCGGGAAGACCGGCGGCGACCTCACCGTCGGCTCGCTGGGCCGGCTCGCCGTGGCCGAGTCGGCCCGCGGCCTCGGCGTGGGCGCCGCGCTGGTCCGCGCCGTCGAGGACGAGGCACGGCTGCTCGGTCTGGCCGCGGTCGACCTGCACGCCCAGACCCACGCCCTCGGCTTCTACGAGCGCCTCGGCTACCAGGTGTACGGCCCCGAGTTCCTGGACGCGGGGATAGCGCACCGCGCCATGCGCCGCACCCTCGCGGAGCAGTAGGACGGCGTCCCGCCGTCCCGGCAGGGGGTGTCACCGCACCTCGCCGACCCGGCGTGACAGGGTGGAGCTCCCGCCCGGCCGCGCGCCGGGCGGGAGCTCTGCATCCTGCGGAAGGCGCTCCACGTGGACCAGATGGCACTGCTCCTGCTGCTCCTGCTGGGAGCCGTGATCACGGTGCCGGTGGGAGAGCGGCTGGGGCTGCCGGCCCCGGTGCTGATGACGCTCATCGGGGTGGGGATGGCCTTCCTGCCCTTCGTGCCCAACGTCGACATCCCGCCGGAGATCATCCTCCCCGCGCTGCTGCCGCCGCTGCTCTACGCCTCCGTGCAGCGCACCTCCTGGCGGCAGTTCGCGGCCAACAAACGGCCGATCTTCCTGCTCGCGGTCGCCCTGGTCTTCGTGACGACGGCGGCGGTCGCGGCCGTCGCCGACGCCGTCGTGCCCGGACTTCCCCTCGCCGCCGCCGTGGCGCTCGGCGCGCTCGTCGCGCCGCCCGACCCGGTGGCCGCCACGGCCGTCGCCGGCTCGCTCGGGCTGCCCCGGCGGCTGATCTCCATCCTGGAGGGCGAGGGCCTCTTCAACGACGTGACCGCGATCGTGCTCTACCACGTGGCCATCGCGGCGGCGGTGTCCGGCACCTTCTCGCTGCCGGAGGCCTTCGGGCTGCTGGTCCTGTCGGCCGTGGTCGCGGTGGCGGTCGGACTCGCGCTCGGCTGGCTCACCCTCAAGCTGATGGGGCTCCTCGGAGACGCCACGCTCCAGGTCGGCCTCACCCTGCTCGTACCGTTCATCGCCTACGTCCTGTCCGAGGAGCTGATGGGCTCCGGCGTCCTCGCGGTGCTCACCGTCGCGCTCTTCCTCGCCGAGCACACCGCGGACGCCGACGACGTGCTGGGCCGGCTCACCGGGCGGACCTTCTGGAACATCGTCGACACCCTGGTCACCGGGATCGCCTTCGGGCTCATCGGGCTGGAACTCAGCAGCGTCTTCGGCACCGCCGACGGGCGGCAATGGCGGATGGCGGGCTGGGGGCTCACGATCGTCGCCGTGGTCATCGGCGTACGCCTGCTCTGGCTGCTGCCCGCGACCTGGCTCGCCAAGAAGCTGCACACCCTGCGCGACGTCAGCGAGGAGATCCCGACCAGCTGGCGGGAGACGGTCGTCATGTGGTGGGCGGGGATGCGCGGGGTGGCCTCCGTGGCGCTGGCCCTCGCCGTCCCGCTGAAGACCGACGACGGCGAGCCGTTCCCGGGCCGCGACGAGATCGTCTTCATCGCCTTCGCGGTCATCATGGCGACCCTCGTCTTCCAGGGGCTCACGCTGCCCTGGCTGGTGCGCCGGCTCGGCGTCCGGGCCGACACCGACGCCGAACGGGAGCTGGAGAGGCGACTCGCCATCCGTGCCGCGAAGGCGGCCAAGGCGCGGCTGAAGGAGATCCAGCAGGTGGAGGAGTTCCCCGAGGACGTGCTGGAGCGGCTCCAGCGCGCCGCCTACGACATCGGTGCGCGCATCAGCCCCGACATGGTGGACGACGAGCGGCGCGACGCGTACGCCCAGCGGGCGAAGCGGTTCAAGGAGGTCACCCGCATCCAGCGGGAACTGCTGTCCGCCGCCCGCCACGAGGTCCTCTCGGCCCGCAGCGAGGCCGGTTCCAACCCGGAGGTGGTCGACCGGGTGCTGCGCTTCCTGGACGTGCGCAGCCTGCGCTGAGCGCGTCCACGGGTGATCCGGGCGCGGACGGGCGGCGCGGGTGGGCGGGGCGAGGCTGCGGTCGGCCGCGGCCGGTCAGCCGCGGCCGGTGTGCGGGGCCGGGTGCGGGGCCGGCTCCTTGCCGTTGCGGCGGACGGACGCGGCCGTACGGGAGGTCAGCTCCGGCCACTGGTCGGCCGCCACGAGCGTGGCGGGGGCCGTGGCGACGCGGGGCAGGGCGTACGGATGGTGGTCCCGGAGCCAGGCGATCAGCTGCTCGCGCACCGCGCACCGGACCGTCCAGATGTCGTCGGCGTCCTTCGCCGTGACCACCGCGCGCACCTGGATCGTGGTCGGGGTGGTGTCCGTCACCGCGAGCGACCAGGTCCGGCCGTCCCAGGCCCCGCACTCGCCGAGGATGTCGCGCATCTTGTCCCGCATCGCGGCCATCGGCGCCGCGTGGTCCAGGTGGAAGTAGACGGTGCCGGTCATCTGGACCCCGCCGCGCGACCAGTTCTCGAACGGGCGGCTGGTGAAGTACGACACCGGCATGGTGATCCGGCGCTCGTCCCAGGTGCGTACGGCGAGGAAGGTCAGGGTGATCTCCTCCACGGTGCCCCACTCGCCGTCCACCACCACGGTGTCGCCGAGGCGCACCATGTCGCCGAAGGCGATCTGGAACCCGGCGAAGACGTTGCCGAGGGTCGACTGGGCGGCGACACCGGCGACGATGCCGAGCACACCGGCCGAGGCCAGCATCGAGGTGCCGACGGTCTGCATCGCCGGGAAGGTGAGCAGCATCGCGGCGACCGCGACCGTGGTCACCACGGCGATGACCACCCGCTGGATCAGCGTCACCTGGGTGCGCACGCGGCGGACCCGGGCGGGATCGCGGGTGGAGGTGGCGTACCGGGCATAACTGGATTCCACGACGGTCGCCGCCACCCGGACCACCAGCCAGGCCGAGGCGCCGATCAGGACCAGGCTCAGCACCTGGCCGATCGCCTCCCGGTGGTCGCGCACCAGCTCCAGCCGCAGATGGGCGAAGGTGCCGCGCAGCAGGGCCGCGCAGATCACCACCTGGAGGGGTGGCCGGCAGCGGCGCAGCAGCCCCCACAGCGGCGTGTCCGGGTGCCGGACGTCGGCCCGCCGCAGAGCGAAGTCCACCAGCCAGCCGACCAGCAGCGTGACCACCACCGAACCACCGACGATCAGCAGCGGGCGCAGCACGTTCTCCATCCTCGTGTCCTCCGGGGTCCGGGTGGCAGCTGGCACCATGGGCGGCATGAACATCATGCTTTTCCACTCGACCTACGGGCTCCGGCCCGCGGTGCACGCCGCTGCCGACCGGCTCCGAGCAGCCGGCCATGAGGTGCGCGTGCCCGATCTGTTCGAGGGGCACACCTTTGAAACGCAGGCGGAGGCGCAGGCGTACCGGGAGGAGCTGGGCAAGGACGAGCTGCTCAAGCGGGCGGTCCTGGCCGCCGCGCCCTACTCGGAGCAGGGCCTCGTCTACGCGGGCTTCTCGCTGGGCGCGGCCGTCGCGCAGACCCTCGCCCTCGGCGACGAGAAGGCGCGCGGGCTGCTCCTCTTCCACGGCACCTCGGACCTCGCGGAGAACGCGAGCACGGACGAGCTCCCGGTCCAGCTGCACGTCGCCGACCCGGACGCCTCGGAGACGCCCGACTGGCTGAACAGCTGGTACCTGGAGATGCGGCGGGCCGGGGCGGACGTGGAGATCTACCGCTACCCCGGCGCCGGACACCTCTTCACCGACGACGGGCTGCCCGACTACGACGAGAAGGCGGCCGAGCTGGCGTGGAAGGTCGCGCTGGGCTTCCTGGCGACCCTCTGAGGTGCCGTGCCCCCGGGCCGCGGACATGGCCCGGGGCCCGGGGGCGGACGGACGGGTGGCTCAGCCGCGGTAGGCGGTCCAGCTGTCGCTCATGCGCTGCACCTGGCCGGGGGTGAACTGGTACATGCAGGAGTCGTACGTGTAGTCCATGAAGTTGTGGATCGGGTCGACCCCGGTCTTGTTGGTGCAGGTGTCCCGCCCGGTCGGGCACTCGTACGCCTCGGTCTTCTCGGCCGGGGTGTCGGCGACGTAGTCCCCGTTTCCGTTACAGCCGCCCTGGAAGGTGTGGTAGAGCCCCATCCAGTGGCCGACCTCGTGGGTGGCGGTGTCGCCCTCGTCGTAGTGGGTGGCGGCGCCGCCCGGCAGCGAGGTGTCGAGGATCACCACGCCGTCCATGCTCGGGCTGGACGTGTAGGAGCTCGGGAAGGTCGCCCAGCCGAGCAGGCCGCCGCCGAGGTTGGCGGTGTAGATGTTGAGGGCGTTGGCCCCGCCCTTGCGCAGGGCGCTCTTCATCGCCTTCTCGGCGCTGGAACCGGAGCCCACGTTGTACCAGGTGGCGTTGTCGGTGTAGTCCGTGCCCGCCAGGGTGAAGCTGAAGCCGGTGGCGGTGTTGCCCGTACCGGCTCCGGAGTACGCGCTGTTGAGCACGCTCATCTGGGAGCTGATGGCGCTCGCCGACAGTTTTCCGGTGGTGCCCGAGTGGATGACGTGGAAGTACACCGGTATCGAGGCGCCGGCCGCCAGCGCGCTGACCCCGGCCGAGCGGCGTTCGGCGAGTCTGGTGCGCAGGTCCGCGTCCATCGTCTGTGCCGCGGCGGTGCTGACGGCGTTGGGCTCGTGCGCCGTGGCGCCCGCCCCGGGGCGGGCCTGGCGTGCGAGGGCGGACGTCGTGTCGTCGGCGCAGGCGGTGGCCGCCGGAGCGGCGGAGGCGTTGACCGGGGAGGCGGACACCGGGGTCAGGGCCAGGGTTCCGGCCAGGGCGGCGGTGGCGAGCAGGCGGCGACGCACGTGGGGGGAGGTCGGGAAGAGAGCGCGCACGGGGACTCCTCGAGGACGTGCGGGCGGGGGATTTCCCCACCCGCTCCGCCGGGAGATTACGTGTGCATGTCATGCCTGGGGGAGTGTTCTTCCGGCCTGTTCACCGTGGGACGGGTGGGTTTCCCGGGCGGGCGGGGCCTTTCCCGCGTACGCCCCCGAAGCGAATCCGTAACCCGGCCGTCGACGCCGCGGGCGGTGTGTCCGCAAAGGGGCGCCCCGGCCGTGACCTCCGGGACACATGACCGCCGCGCCGGCCGTGGCCGGAATCCGCCCGGGCACGGCTCAGGGGCCGGCGGACACCGGGCGGGGGCGGACGGACACCGGGCGGGGGCGGACGGACACCGGCCGTGTCCGCCCGCCCCCGCCCGGGAGCACCCGGTGCGTCAGCCCTTGAGCGCCGCGTCGATCGCCGTGGTGTAGTCGGCGACCGTCATGGGCGCGCTGTCGCTGCCCGCGGCGGTCACGTTCTTGCCGTCCATCTTCAGGGTCGGCGTGCCGGTGACCCCGCTGGAGTCGAAGGTCTTGGACATCTTCACGGCCCAGGCGTCGTAGGTGCCGTCGTTGACGTCCTTCTGGAACGCCTTGTTGCCCTTGAGCGCGTCCACCGAGTCCGCGACCTCGATGAGGTAGCTGTCCTTGGCGAACTTGTCCTCGGTCTCGTCGGGGTGGTACTTCGCCGAGTACAGCGCCGTCTTGTACTGGAGGAACGCCTCGGGGCTGACGTTGAGGGCCGCGCCCAGGGCGCTGAGGGCGTTCTTGGAGCCCTCGCCGTTGTCGCTGTTGTCGATGAAGGTGGCACCGACGTACTTGATCTTGTACTTGCCGTCCGCGACGTCCTTGGTGACCGTCGAGCCGACGGTCTGCTCGAACTGGGCGCAGATCGGGCAGCGGGAGTCCTCGTACATCTCCAGCGTCTTCTTCGCGGAGGACTCACCGATCACGACGGTCGTGCCGTTGGTGCCGGTGGTGTTCTTCGGGGCGGTCACCTTCGCGTCGCCCGCCGCCTCCCAGGCGTCCGGCTTGTTCAGCTCGTTGACGCCGTAGGCGACACCGCCGGCTATCGCCAGCACCGCGACGATCGAGACGCCGACGATGATCTGCTTGCGGGCCTTGTCCTTCTTCGCCTGGCGCTCGCGCTCCGCGCGCAGCCGCTCGCGGGCCGCTGCCTTGTTCGCCTGGTTGTTGCGGTTGCTCATGATCGTTCTCCGTGGAATCTACGTACGAGACGTGAGGAAGGGGGAGGGATGCCGTACCGGGATCAAACCGGCAGCGGCGGTCCCCTCCGGCCCACGGAGTGCGTGAAGAGCGGGCGGGCGGCGACCGGCGGGCGCCGGCCGACCGGTCGCACCGCCTCGCGCGCCGGCCGCCGGGAGGCGCCGGCCACCGCCGCCGCGACCAGCAGCGGGCGGAACGCGAAAGCGGCCGCCGCCCGCAGCAGGGCGGCGAGCGCGGACTCGCCGCGGCGCAGCCAGGCGGCGGCGAGTAGCCCGACCGTCACGTGCGCGGCGAGCAGCAACCAGGGGACCGTCGGCCCCGGGGACAGCGGCAGCTCCAGGACGGACGCGGCGGCGGGACGGCCGACTCCGGCCACCCGCGCCAGCGGCGCGCCCACCCCGTGGCCGCCGCAGAGCACGTCGAACCCGAGGGAGCGCAGCGGACCGGCCACCGGGCCGCCCGCCGCGCCGTAGCAGAGCTGCTGCCCGGTGGTGAAGACGGTGTCGGCGGCGAGCTCCAGCGGGACCAGCAGCCCCGCTATCGCCCCGAAGCCGCGCTCCCGCCCCGCCAGCGCGTAGGCGGCGGCGAACACCAGGCCCGCCACCAGCGCCAGCGCGGCCACCGGCAGGGCTTCCCGGGAGAGGAGGACGTGGGACGCGGAGGACAGCGTGACGACGAGCGCGGTGAAGAGCGCCGCGCGCGCGGTCCGAAGGTGCGTCCTCGATATGTCCATCGCCGGAGAGTCTCGCACGCGCCCCTGTAAGCGAACCCTAAGGGCCCGGGAGAACGGCTCTCACGGGCCCGGTCACGGGCTCGGCCGGAGGTTCGGCCGGAGGTTCGGTCAGAGGCCCGGAATGCGGCCGTTGCGGAAGAGGTCCACGAAGATCCGGTGGTCCCGGCGGGCCCGTGCGCCGTAACTGTGGGCGAAGTCGACGAGCAGGTCGCCGAAGCCGTCCTCGTCGGCCGCGATGGCGGCGTCGATGGCCCGCTCGGTGGAGAACGGCACCAGCGAGTGGCCGCTCTCGTCGTCGGCCGCCGCGTGCATGGTGGCCGTCGCCCGGCCGAGGTCGGCGACGACCGCCGCGATCTCGTCGGGCTCGTCGATGTCGGACCAGTCCAGGTCCACGGCGTACGGCGAGACCTCGGCGACCAGCTGTCCGGCGCCGTCCAGCTCGGTCCAGCCCAGCCACGGGTCGGCGTGGGCCTGGAGCGCCCGCTGCGAGATCACCGTGCGGTGGCCCTCGTGCTGGAAGTAGTCGCGCACCGAGGAGTCCGTGATGTGCCGGGAGACGGCCGGGGTCTGCGCCTGCTTGAGGTAGATCACGACGTCGTTCTCCAGGGCGTCGCTGTTCCCCTCCAGCAGGATGTTGTACGAGGGCAGCCCGGCCGAGCCGATGCCGATGCCCCGGCGGCCCACCACGTCCTTCACCCGGTACGAGTCCGGGCGGGTCAGGCTCGACTCGGGCAGGGTCTCCAGATAGCCGTCGAACGCCGCGAGGACCTTGTACCGGGTCGCCGCGTCCAGGTCGATGGCGCCACCGCCCGCGGCGAACCGCCGCTCGAAGTCGCGGATCTCCGTCATCGAGTCCAGCAGCGAGAAGCGGGTGAGCGACCGGGCCGTGCGGAGCGCGCCGAGCAGCGGGCCGTCGGCGGTGTCCAGGGTGAAGGGCGGCACCTCGTCGTTCTTCGCGCCGGTCGCGAGCGCGTGGACGCGCTCGCGGTACGCGGCGGCGTAGACCCGGACCAGCTCGGTGATCTGGTCGTCGCTGAGCGCCTTGGCGTACCCGATCAGGGCGACGGAGGCGGCGAAGCGCTTGAGGTCCCAGGTGAACGGGCCGACGTACGCCTCGTCGAAGTCGTTGACGTTGAAGACCAGGCGGCCGTTGGCGTCCATGTAGGTGCCGAAGTTCTCCGCGTGGAGGTCCCCGTGGATCCAGACGCGGCCGGTGCGCTCGTCCAGGAACGGACCGCCGTGGCGCTCCCGGGCCAGGTCGTCGTAGAACAGGCAGGCGGTGCCCCGGTAGAAGGCGAAGGCCGAGCCCGCCATCTTCCGGAACTTGACCTGGAAGGCGGCCGGGTCGGCCGCCAGCAGCTCACCGAAGGCCGTCTCGAAGACGGCGAGAATGCGCTCCCCGCGGTCTTCCGCGCCGCTCAGCTGTTCCGACATCGCTGGGTGCCTCCTGGTGCAGGGTGCCGAATCTGCTTCGATCACCGTCGAACATGGCGTTCATGACAAATGGGATGGGCGTCTCCGCCCCTCCAACGCGCGACCGTACTCCCAAGTGCCCGACGTTCGTCAGCGCGGAGACGTAGACTTCCACGCTGTCCCCTCGACACCCCCCAGCCGTCGGTTGTCCGCCGCCCGCCCGTCATCCCGGGCCGAGTGCGGCGTGCCACATCTGTCATCCCCCGGAGGCACAGCGCCGTGACCAAGCCGCCCTTCACGCACCTGCACGTCCACACCCAGTACTCCCTGCTCGACGGTGCCGCGCGGCTCAAGGACATGTTCGAGGCGGCCAACACCATGGGGATGTCGCACGTCGCCATGACGGACCACGGCAACCTCCACGGGGCGTACGACTTCTTCCACACGGCGAAGAAGGCCGGCGTGACGCCGATCATCGGCATCGAGGCGTACGTCGCCCCGGAGTCGCGCAAGCACAAGCGGAAGATCCAGTGGGGGCAGCCGCACCAGAAGCGGGACGACGTCTCCGGTTCCGGTGGTTACACCCACAAGACGATCTGGGCGGCGAACAGCACCGGGCTGCACAACCTCTTCAAGCTCTCCTCGGACGCGTACGCCGAGGGCTGGCTGCAGAAGTGGCCCCGCATGGACAAGGAGACCATCGCCCAGTGGTCGGAGGGCCTGATCGCCTCCACCGGGTGCCCCTCCGGCGAGGTGCAGACCCGGCTGCGGCTCGGCCAGTTCGACGAGGCCGTCCAGGCCGCCTCCGACTACAAGGACATCTTCGGCGAGGGCAAGTACTTCCTGGAGCTGATGGACCACGGCATCGAGATCGAGCGCCGGGTCCGCGACGGGCTCCTCGAAATCGGCAAGAAGCTGAACATCCCGCCGCTGGTCACCAACGACTCGCACTACACCTACGCGCACGAGGCGACCGCCCACGACGCCCTGCTCTGCATCCAGACCGGCAAGAACCTCTCCGACCCCGACCGCTTCCGCTTCGACGGCACCGGCTACTACCTCAAGACCACCGACGAGATGTACGCCGTCGACTCCTCCGACGCCTGGCAGCAGGGGTGCGCCAACACCCTGCTGGTCGCGCAGCAGATCGACACCTCCGGCATGTTCGAGGCGAAGAACCTCATGCCGAAGTTCGACATCCCGGACGGCTACACGGAGGTCACCTGGTTCCGGGAGGAGGTCCGGGTCGGCATGGACCGCCGCTTCCCGAACGGCGTCCCCGACGACCGGCAGAAGCAGGTCGAGTACGAGATGGACATCATCATCCAGATGGGGTTCCCGGGGTACTTCCTCGTCGTCGCCGACTTCATCATGTGGGCCAAGAACAACGGCATCGCGGTCGGCCCCGGCCGAGGCTCCGCGGCCGGCTCGATCGTCTCGTACGCCATGGGCATCACCGACCTCGACCCGATCGAGCACGGACTGATCTTCGAGCGGTTCCTCAACCCCGAGCGCGTCTCCATGCCCGACGTCGACATCGACTTCGACGAACGCCGGCGCGTCGAGGTGATCCGGTACGTCACCGAGAAGTACGGCGCCGACAAGGTCGCCATGATCGGCACGTACGGCAAGATCAAGGCGAAGAACGCCATCAAGGACTCCGCCCGCGTCCTCGGCTACCCGTACGCCATGGGCGACCGCCTCACCAAGGCCATGCCCGCCGACGTCCTCGGCAAGGGCATCGACCTCAACGGCATCACCGACCCCAAGCACCCGCGCTACAGCGAGGCCGGCGAGATCCGGGGGATGTACGAGAACGAGCCGGACGTCAAGAAGGTCATCGACACCGCCAAGGGCGTCGAAGGACTGGTCCGGCAGATGGGCGTGCACGCCGCCGGCGTGATCATGTCCAGCGAACCGATCGTGGACCACGCCCCGGTCTGGGTCCGGCACACCGACGGCGTCACCATCACCCAGTGGGACTACCCCCAGTGCGAGTCGCTGGGCCTGCTCAAGATGGACTTCCTCGGCCTGCGCAACCTCACCATCATGGACGACGCCGTCAAGATGGTGAAGGCGAACAAGGGCATCGAGCTGGAGATGCTCTCCCTGCCCCTGAACGACCCCAAGACGTACGAACTCCTCTGCCGGGGCGACACGCTCGGCGTGTTCCAGTTCGACGGCGGGCCGATGCGTTCGCTGCTGCGCCAGATGCAGCCCGACAACTTCGAGGACATCTCCGCCGTCTCGGCCCTCTACCGGCCGGGCCCGATGGGCATGAACTCGCACACGAACTACGCCGAGCGCAAGAACGCCCGCCAGGAGATCACCCCGATCCACCCGGAGCTGGAGGAGCCCCTCAAGGAGGTCCTCGGCCTCACCTACGGCCTGATCGTCTACCAGGAGCAGGTGCAGAAGGCGGCCCAGATCGTCGCCGGTTACTCCCTCGGCGAGGCCGACATCCTGCGCCGCGTGATGGGCAAGAAGAAGGCCGACGAGCTGGCGAAGAACTTCGTCCTCTTCGAGGCCGGCGCCAAGAAGAACGGCTTCTCCGACGCCGCGATCAAGGCGCTCTGGGACGTCCTGGTGCCGTTCGCCGGCTACGCGTTCAACAAGGCGCACTCCTCCGCGTACGGTCTCGTCACCTACTGGACCGCCTACCTCAAGGCGAACTACCCCGCCGAGTACATGGCCGCCCTGCTGACCTCGGTCAAGGACGACAAGGACAAGTCGGCGATCTACCTCAACGAGTGCCGGCGCATGGGCATCAAGGTGCTCCCGCCGAACGTCAACGAGTCCGAGGCCAACTTCGCCGCCCAGGGTGACGACGTGATCCTCTTCGGCCTCACCGCCGTGCGCAACGTCGGCACGAACGTCGTGGACTCGATCATCCGGTGCCGCAAGGCGAAGGGGAAGTACAGCACCTTCCCCGACTTCCTCGACAAGGTCGAAGCGGTCGTCTGCAACAAGCGCACCGTTGAATCGCTCATCAAGGCCGGCGCCTTCGACGAGATGGGCCACACCCGCAAGGGACTCGTCGCCCACCACGAACCGATGATCGACAACGTGGTCCAGGTCAAGCGCAAGGAGGCCGAGGGGCAGTTCGACCTCTTCGGCGGCATGGGCGAGGAGGAGAGCGACGAGCCCGGCTTCGGGCTGGACGTCGAGTTCTCCGACATCGAGTGGGAGAAGTCCTACCTGCTCGCCCAGGAACGCGAGATGCTCGGCCTGTACGTCTCCGACCACCCGCTCTTCGGTCTTGAGCACGTGCTCTCCGACAAGGCGGACGCCGCGATCTCCCAACTGACCGGCGGGGAGCACAGCGACGGTGCCGTCGTCACCGTCGGCGGCATCATCTCCGGCCTCCAGCGGAAGATGACCAAGCAGGGCAACGCCTGGGCCATCGCCACCGTCGAGGACCTCGCGGGCGCCATCGAGTGCATGTTCTTCCCGGCCACCTACCAACTGGTCTCCACCCAGCTGGTGGAGGACACCGTCGTCTTCGTCAAGGGACGGCTCGACAAGCGCGAGGACGTGCCGCGGCTCGTCGCCATGGAGATGCAGGTCCCCGACATCTCCAACGCGGGCACCAACGCACCGGTCGTCCTCACCATCCCCACCGTGAAGATCACGCCCCCGATGGTCAGCCGCCTCGGTGAAGTGCTTTCCAGCCACCGGGGCGACACCGAGGTCCGCATCAAGCTCCAGGGCCCGCGCAAGACCACCGTCCTGCGGCTCGACCGGCACCGGGTGAAGCCCGACCCGGCGCTCTTCGGCGACCTCAAGGTGCTGCTCGGCCCGTCCTGCCTGGCGGGCTGACGGGACCGGCCGCGGCCGCGTACGGGGCGTAACAGGGCGGTCGCGTACGGCATCCGGGCCGATGCGCGCGAGCGGCGCCCGGGTCGGGTGCGCGTACGGCACCAGGTCCGCGCGCGTACGGCACCCGGCCGGTACGCCCGTACGACAAGCGAAGGGGCGCCCCCGCCGACGACGGCGGGGGCGCCCCTTACTGCGGTGTCACGGCCGTCAGTTGTGGCCGAAACGCCGCTGGTGCTTGCGGGCCACGTCCGAGGGGCTGCCCTGGGCCTGCGACTGCGACGTGCTCCGGTCCTCAAAGGACGTCGACTTCGCCTGCTCGGCGCCGCGCTCCGCCGCGGACGCGCGGTCCTGGGGGCTGCCCTGCTTACGGTTCTTGTTCTTGGCCATGGTGATTGCCTCCTGTGGGGAATCCTGGTTGCCAGGACCGATGTCAGACTCACATAGCCCCACAAAGCACGCATGTTGGATCATTACCTTCCGTAGTGGACATCGCTGTGGGCCCCCTGCCGACCCCCGCAGGCCCCCTGTGGGCAACTCCCACCGCATCCGCCACGCCGAAGATCGAGTTCCGGCCGTCTACTTCCGCGCGGTCGGGCAGACTCGACGGAAACCCTGAACGGCCGTTCGCCGAATTCCGGAAGAGGGTGGAACGCGTGGACCGTTGCGTCGTCCTGGTGGACGCCGGCTACCTGCTGGGCGCAGCCGCGAGTCTGCTGGCGGGCGAACCAGCCCGTTCGCGCATCACCGTCGACCACGCCGCCCTGATCCAGGGCCTGCGCGAACGCGCCGAGGCCGACACCGAGCAACCCCTGCTGCGCATCTACTGGTTCGACGGCGCCCCCGACCGCGTACCGCAGCCCGAACACCGCAGGCTGCGGGTCATGCCGAGAGTCACCGTCCGGCTCGGCGCGCTCACCCGGAGCGACGGACGATGGGCGCAGAAGGGCGTCGACGCGGCCATGCACGCCGAACTGACCGAACTGGCCCGCAACCGCGCCTGTTCCGACGTGGTCCTGGTGACCGGCGACGGCGACCTGCTGCCCGGTCTGATGTCCGCCAAGGAACACGGCGTCGCCGTCCACCTCTGGGCCGTCCAGGCCGCGGACGGCGACTACAACCAGTCCGAGGACCTGGTGGCCGAGGCCGACGAACGCCGCGTGCTCGACCGCGCCTGGATCACCAAGGCCGTCCGCGCCAAGGAGACCGGCGGGATCTGCGCCCCGCAGTCCGCCCCGCGCCCCGAGATCGCCGCGATCCTCTCCGCGCCCCTGCCCGAAGCGGCCCTCGCGGCCTCCGCCGAGCGCGCCTCCGAGGCCCAGGCGGCGGCCCGCGCCGGTGCCCCGCCGGCGCCCCGCCCGGAGAGCGGCGGCACGCCCGAGCCCGCGCCCGCTCACAACCACAAGGGCGTCCCCACGCCGAAGGACCTGGCCGCCCTCCGCGCGTCCGCGGGCGGCCCCGCCGCCCCGGTACAGGCGCAGCCCGCCCCGGCGCCGAGCGCCACGCTGCGCTGGTCCTCGGACCGGGGGTGGGCGGACCGGGGCTCCCTCGGCGAACCCCCGGAGACCGCCTCGCTGCCCACCCTCGCCCAGGTCACCACCGCCGAACAGCGCTGGGCCGACCGCGAGGAGGACATCACCACCGTGGGCGGCGACCCCTTCGAGGTCGGCCAGGTCTTCGCCCGCCGTTGGATGGAGCGGCTCCCGGAGACCGTCCACCTCCAGAAGCTCTCCACCATGTACCCGCGCATCCCGCACCGGATCGACGGGGAGCTCCTGCGGTACGCGGCGCGCTTCGGACTCCTCGCGCACAAGGACGACCAGATCGACGAGCACGACCGCTACGCCATCCGGGCCGGATTCTGGCGCGAGATCGACATCACGGCCGCCGCGGACCACGTCCCCGCCCCGGAATGACCCGGCGGGCGCCCGTAGGCGTCCTCGGGTGCCCGCCGGGCTCCGCGCGTCGACCGGGACCGGGCCCCCGGCGCAATCCGGACCATCCGACCCCGTACTCTCGTACCTCGTGAGTACGGGCACAGCACAGGCGCAGAGGGCCACCGGGACCGTGTGCGCGGTGCGTGATCTGGTGAAGACCTACCCGGCCGTCCGGGGCCGCCGCGGCACGCCCGCCGCGCCCGAGGTACGGGCCACCGACGGCATCACCCTGGAGGTGCGCGGCGGCGAGATCTTCGGGCTGCTCGGCCCCAACGGTGCCGGCAAGTCCACCCTGGTGCGCCAGCTCACCGGCCTGATGCGCCCCGACTCCGGCAGCGTCGAGGTGCTCGGCCACGACCTCGTGCGCCATCCCGAACGCGCCTCCCGGCTCATCGGCTACCTCGGCCAGGAGTCCACCGCCCTCGACGAGCTGACCGTCTCCCTCGCCGCCGAGACCACCGGGCGGCTGCGCGGCCTCCCGGTCCGCGAGGCCCGCGCCGAGCGCGACGCCGTACTGGAGGAGCTCGGCCTCACCGAGCTGGCCGGGCGGCCCCTGAAGAAGCTCTCCGGCGGTCAGCGCAGGCTCGCCTGCTTCGCCGCCGCCCTCGTCGGACAGCGCCCGGTGCTGATCCTGGACGAGCCGACCACCGGCATGGACCCCGTCGCCCGCCGCTCCGTCTGGGCCGCCGTCGACCGGCGCCGGGCCGAGCACGGCGCGACCGTGCTGCTGGTCACCCACAACGTCATCGAGGCCGAGACGGTCCTCGACCGGGTCGCCGTCGTCGAACGCGGCAAGGTCATCGCCTGCGACACCCCGCAGGGCCTCAAGGAGCAGGTGGCCGGCGAGGTCAGGGTCGAGCTGATGTGGCGCGAGCGCGCCCCGCTGGACGTCCCCGAGGTCGCCGCGCTGCGCGCCTCGGCCCAGGAGTCCGGGCGCCGCTGGGTGCTGCGCCTGAAGCCCGACGAGGCGCGGGCCGCCGTCGCCGCGGTGACCGGTGGGGCGGCCTTCGCGGCCCTGGACGACTTCACCCTGGCGACCCCCAGCCTGGAGGACGTCTACCTCGCCCTCGGCGGGGACGCGGCGGACGCGCGCAGGGGACTGGTGAAGGGATGAGGCCGACGGCGACGGCTCCGGCCGGCCGGGGCCCTGGGGACGGACGGGACGTGTGCGGAAGAACAGCGGCAGTGAACGGGAGCAGCGCCAGGTGACGAGCATCGTTCCCGCCGAGGCGGTGTCCCCGCTCGGCCGGCCGGCCGGCGGCCCGGCCGCGTCCACGGGGTCCACCGCGCCCACCGGGTCCAAGGGGTCCGCCGGGACCAAGGCGTCCACCGGGGCGGTCGGCGGCTCCTGGGCCGGGGAACCGGCCCCGCTGGCGCCGCGCGCCCGGCTGCTGCCCGCGCTGGCCGCCGTGTACCGGGCCCAGCTCTCGCGGGCCCGGGTGGCCCGTATCCCGCTGCTCTTCGTGGCGACCTTCCAGTCCGTCGGCATCATGATCATGATGCGCGGGGTCGTGGACGGCGGCACCGAGGCGCGGGCCGTGGTCGCGGGCTCCAGCGTGCTGGTGGTCGCCTTCGTCGCGCTGAACCTGCTCGCCCAGTACTTCGGCCAGCTGAGGGCCAACGGCGGCCTCGACCACTACGCCACCCTGCCGGTGCCGCCCGCGGCCGTGGTGCTGGGCGCGGCGGGCGCGTACGCCTCCTTCACCGTGCCGGGCGCCGTCTTCACCGCGGTCGCGGGGAGCGCGCTCTTCCAGCTCCCGATGGCGCACCTGTGGGTGCTGGTCGCCGTGGTCCCGCTGGCCGGGGCCGCGCTGTCCGGGCTGGGCGCCGCGCTCGGGCTCCTGGCCCCGCGCCAGGAGCTGGCCACCCTGCTGGGGCAGCTCGGCATGTCCGCCGCGCTGCTGCTGGGCGTGCTGCCCGCCGAGCGGCTGCCGGAGGTGGTGCGCTGGGCGCGCGACCTGCTGCCGTCCACGTACGGGGTGGAGGCGCTGGCCCGTTCCTTCGACGCCGACCCGGACTGGGCCGTCGTCGCGCTGGACCTCGGGGTCTGCGCGGCGGTGGGAGTGCTCTCGCTGGCCGTGGCGACCTGGGCGTACCGCCGGGCGGCCGTGCGCTGAGCGCCGGGGAGGCCGTGGGGCGAGGGCCGGGGAGGCCGGGCACTGAGGGCCGGGCGTTCTCCGTGAGGGGGCCCGGTGGTGGTGCGGGCGCTGCCCGGTGATCAGGTCCGGTGCGGCGCTGCCCGGGGCCGCCTGGCACGATGGCACGGTGACCGCACCCTTGACGCCGCCCGACCCGCCGACGCCCTACGATCCCTGGCCGTCTCCTCCGGCGGGTTCGCACCTCGCCCCCGGTCAGTCGCCGCCCGACCGCGCCCGGGCGCGGGCCGCGATCGGCCGGGCCGCGCTCGTCACCGTGCTGGTGGCCGTCGCCGGCGTCGCGCTCGGTCTGCTCTGGCTCTGGCTCTCCCCGCGCATCCCGCTGATCTCGGACGACACCGCCGTCTACCTCAAGGACAGCGAGGGCGAGGAGGCCGTCGGAGCGGACGGCACGTTCGCCCTGCTCGCCGCCGGATTCGGCGTCGTCTCGGCCGCCGTGGTCTACCTGCTCCGGCGTACCGGCGGCATCCCGACGGTGGTCGGCCTGGCGCTCGGCGGCCTGCTCGGAGCGCTGCTCGCCTGGTGGCTGGGTACCTCCCTCGGCCCGACCTCGGACGTGGTCGCCCACGCCAAGGAAGCCGGGAAGGGGGTGACCTTCGACGCGCCGCTGGAACTGAACGCGAAGGGCGCGCTGCTCGCCTGGCCGGTGGCCGCGATGGTCGTGCACCTGATCCTCACGGCGGCCTTCACGCCCCGGGACCCCGACCCCGACACGCAGTGGCAGCACCCCGGGTGGGCGACGAACGGCGCCGAGTGGGCGTACGGCCCGGCCGGCCAGCCGGTCCAGGGTCAGCCGGTGGAGGGCCAGCCGGTGGAGGGTGTGCCCGGCGCACCGGGCACGGCGGCCGCACCCGGCACGCCCGACGGCCCGGCGCCGGACGGGGCGGGCCCGGACGCCGGTACGCGGGCACGGGCGCAGAGCGACACGAAGGGCCCCGCCGGACCGCAGCCGCCGGCCTGAGGCTCCGCCGCGAGGTGGCGGCGCGGTGGCGGGCAGGGCTCCGGGCTGTCGGCCTCCAGGCGCCCGGCGCCCCGTCACGCGCGCCGGGCTCCGGTCGTGCGCGCGCCCGACCGGCCGTTACGCGCGCCCGATCGGCGCGAACACCGCGCCGGTGAGCCGCGCCAGGTCCGCCGCCGCCAGTTCGACCTCCAGGCCCCGGCGCCCTGCCGAGACGCAGATGGTCGGGTGCGAACCGGCCGAGGCGTCGACGACCGTACGCAGCCGCTTGCGCTGGCCCAGCGGCGAGATGCCGCCGCGCACGTACCCCGTGGTGCGTTCGGCCGCCGCCGGATCGGCCATGGCGGCCCGCTTGCCGCCGACCGCCGAGGCGAGCGCCTTCAGGTCGAGCGAGCCCGCGACCGGGACCACCGCCACCGTCAGCTCGCCGTCCACGTCGGCGACCAGGGTCTTGAACACCCGTTCGGGGGAGACGCCGAGGGCCTCGGCCGCCTCCTCGCCGTAACTGGGCGCCCCCGGGTCGTGCTCGTAGGCGTGGACCGTGAAGTCGGCCCCGGCCGCGGTCAGCGCGACCGTGGCCGGGGTACCGCCCTGCTGCTTCTTCGTCTTCTTCGCCACGGGCGCGAGGTCCTTCGGGGTATCGGGTCAGTTCAGGTGCGTGGGGGCGCGGGTGAGGTCCACGGCCGGGAGCGACGGCAGATGGCGGAGGACCGCCGTCTCCTTGCGGAGCAGGGTGAGTTCCTCGCGCAGCCGGGTCGCGGTGTCCGGGGCCTGGAGCAGCCGCTGCTTCGTGGCCACGTCCAGCACGGTGGCGGCGGCCACCAGGTAGGAGACGACGGACGGTTCGTCCGGCAGGTCGCCGCCGGTGGTCAGCGACCGCTCGTTCGCTCCGGCCAGCCGCTTCTGGTACGTGCGGAAGGCGCGCATCACGCCCTCGGCGAGGGTCCGGGCCTCACCGGCCTCCTCGTCCTCGGCGAGGAACTCCACCTCGGCCGTCAGATACGGGCCGCTCGCGTCCACCGAGAGCAGCCGGACCCGGGTGGTGCCGGTGGCCAGCACCTCGAAGCTGCCGTCGGCGCGCTCGCGGATCTTGGCGGCGTCGGCCACGCAGCCGACGCGGTGGAAGGACTGGACCGGGTCGGCGCCGAAGCCGTCGGCCGGGGCGCGCTCGGTCTGGACCGTCGTGCCCTCCGGCATTCCGGTGCCGGTCACGGCGGTCTCCCGGCCGTCCCGTACCGCCACCACCACGAAGCGGCGGGGTTCGTCGTCGTCGGTCTTCAGCAGCTCGCGCATGATGGCGCGATATCGCTCCTCGAAGACGTTCAACGGCAGCACGAGGCCGGGGAACAGAACCGCGTTGAGCGGGAAGAGGGGCAGGTGCGCTGTGGTCACAACGCTCAAGCGTAATGGCCGTGCGCCCTGCCGTGGGCGGCCCGGCTCCACAGCGGGGTCGCCGAGGCCACCTGGAGCCGCGCCGCGTCCCTGGCTTCCAGGAAGCGGGCCAGCGCGTCCTCGGCCACCGACGACCATGGGAGGGACTGGGACCGGTGCGACGACGGGCACCACGGGAGCGGCTGGGACCAGGGGAACGAGTGGGCGTACGGCCCGATCAGCCGGAACTGCTCCAGCGCCTCGCGCCAGCGGCCCCGCGCCACCAGGACGTACGCCAGGAGGTTGCGGATCTCGGCGGGCCACGGGTCCCCGGGGGCGTACGCGGCGGAGAGGCCGATCGCCAGGTCGGCGGCGGCGTCGATCCGGCGCTCCGGCACCGGGGCGGTCCGCCCGGCGGTGTCCGGGTCGAGCAGCAGGGAGGCTGCGGCGCGCACCGGCAGCCCCTGCACCAGGGAGGTCGGGGCGGCGTCCTCGGCGGCCCGCTCCGCGAAGTCGAAACACGCGCGGTGCGACCCGTGCCGGGCGGCGGAGAGGTAGCGCAGTGCGGCCAGGTGGCAGCCGTAGTGGTGCGGGGAGCGGCGGACGGCCTCCGTCCACACCGACTCGAACGCGGTGTGCGTGGCCCGGGTGCCCCGCGCGTGGTCCAGCGCGAGGTGCCAGGGGACCGGGTCGCGGGGGTCGGCCTCGGCCGCCGCGGTGATCAGTGGGGCGACCTCGCCCAGCCGCTCCGCCGCCGCGGGCGACTCCCACGCCCGGCGCACGGCGAGCCCGGCGCGGACGAGCAGCGCGTCGGGGTCGCCGGGGGCGGCGTCCAGCCAGTCGTCCAGCCAGCCGTCCCGGCTGCGGGCGAAGGCGACCAGCCGGCCGAGGTAGCGGTCGCGCAGCTCCCACTCGGCGGTGTCGCGGGTGGTGGCGAGGAGCTTCGCGGCAGGCCCGTACGCGCCTTCGGCGGCGGCCACCAGCGCGGGGGAGAGGCGACTGTCGGGGGCGTCGAGCATGACCGCGTCGGCCGGAGGGAGTCCGGCCGACAGCCGGGAGCTGTGCCGGACCCTGCGCGCGGTACGGAGCAGAGCGCGAAGCGAGGGCATGGTGCGGACCATTGAAAAGCGCTGGTGGGGGCGGCGCCAGGGGTCTGCTGTGAAGCTTTGGTGCCGAGTCGGGTGGATCCGTAGGGGTTGCCCCCGGAAAGGCCAAGAGTGGGCAAAGGAGGTGAACCTGAATGGCTGAAATTCGACCGCCCGTGCGGGATCTGTTCGAACTCGACCGTCCCGGCCCAGCCGCCCCGCCCCTCACTCCCGCCCCCGGCTCCCGGCGCCGGAGGCAGGCCCGCACCGGGGCGGGACCCCACCCCGAGGTGCGACCGCGCCGGGGAGGGGCCCGCCGTGCCCTCACCCCCGGGTCAGCAGCCGGGAGGCCCCGGCGGCCACCGTGGTGGCCAGAACCCACCCCACCAGCACCAGCCCGGCGGACACCCACTGCCAGCCGCCCGTCATCCGCCAGTAGCCGTCCTGGCCGAGACCGATCACCGGGATCAGCAGATCGAGCGCGTACAGCGCCGGATTCCACTCCGGGTGCTCGTCCCGCTTGATCGCCGCCGGCTCGTGCCGGGAGAAGACCAGGGTGCTCGCCGCCCAGAGCACCGCCATCCACACCGCCGCCCGGCCCGGCCGGTAGCCGTACGCCACCGTCCAGTCCTGGAGGAACCCCCACAGCTTCCCGGCGAGCGGCAGCGTCTCCCGGCGGCGGCGCTGCTTGGCGAGCAGCACCTCCCGGGCGTCCGCGTCCTCGCCGCAGTTGCGGAGCACGGTCGCCAGCCGCTCGTACGGCTCGGGGACGTACTCCGGGGTGGCGGCGAGGACCCACTCCAGCCGCCGGGAGAGCGGGAAGTGGCCGTACGGGACGAGGTTCTCGTAGACGAAGCCGCCCATCGCCAGCCCGCCGGGACCCGGCCAGCTGGTCGACAGGTCGATGAGGGTGACCACCCGGGCGCCGTTCAGCACGACCCGGCCCTCCTCGGGGCGCTCCAGGCTGAACCGCAGCTCGGGCACGACGATCCGGCGCATCGACAGCTCCTCCTGCGGCTCCAGCACGAACCGCGCCAGGTGCAGGTCGAGCACGTCCCCGAACCGCCCGTCGTCGAGGCGGACCCCGCCCCGGCACTCGAAGATCTGCGCGCGCGAACCCCGGGCGGGCGTCAGGTCCGACGTCGGCCCGTGCACGATGCCGTACGGCGGAGTGGTGCCCTGGTTCCCCGTCTCGGTGCTCACCCACGCCTCGGTCAGGTAGAGCGTCCGCTCCACCCTCAACTGCGGGGCGTTCAGGGCCTTGCGCCCCTCCGCCGCGCGCAGCCGGCTGCCGCGCAGGTTCAGCGAGCCGCCCACCGTCGCCCCGCGCAGGCTGACTTCGCCGTACGTCTCGATCATCTCCGCCTGGAGGTCCTGCGCCACGGTCAGCCCGTCCGCGGCGATCGCCCGGCCCCGCCGGTCGCAGCCCACGCTGATCTGGTTGATCAGCAGGTCCGTGCCGATCTGGGCGTCCGTCAGCCGCACGCCCCGGTCGACCCGGCAGCGCGGCAGATGGAGGTCGCCCTCGGTGCGCAGCCTGGCCGCCTCCAGCCGGGGCATCGCGCAGCCCACCATCCGCAGCGTCGTGAAGTGGCACTCGGGGAACATCACCTCCTGCTCGAACCGGCAGCCCGTCAGCTCGACGTACGGCGAGACCCGGCCGCCGGCCAGATCGAGCTTGCCGGTGATCCGTACGCCCCTGAGCTTCAGCGCCGCCACCCGCCCCGGCCGGGCCGGTGGACCGCTCAGCAGCAGCCGCGCCACGACCCGGGCGCCGACGCTCCGTCCCGGACCCCACATGTGCGGGCCGAACGGATCGTCGCGTTCGGGGTCGTGGGTGCGCAGATCGAAGGTGCTCCCGTTCCGGAAGGACTGCCACATGCCCAGCTCCGCGGCGCTGAGTCCTTCCGGGATGTCGTTCTCGTGCGGCTCCGTCACTCCCGACCTCCCTGTGCACACGCCCGGGGGGTTCCGTTCGGATCAGGCAGGACCCCGCTCCCTGGTCCGGCCTGATCCGAACGGAAGACCCTAGACCCGTTCTTCCCCCTGTGTGACCGTATGAACGGAAAACGGCACACAGGGTGACGGAGATATGTATCAGCCACTGATACGGCCGACCGGACGGCTCGGGCGGTCTGAGAGAATTGGGGGTGTGATCTCTCGAATCGATCTGCGCGGCGACGTCCTCCCCGAGGGCGCCCCCTTGCGCGACCTGCTGCCCCGTGCCGAGTTCGACGTGGAAGCCGCCCTGGAGACGGTGCGGCCCATCTGCGAGGACGTACGCCATCGTGGCGCGGCAGCGGTGATCGAATGGGGGGAGAAATTCGACGGCGTCCGGCCGGAATCGCTCCGGGTGCCGGTCGCCGCCCTCGCCGACGCGCTGGCGGAGCTCGACCCCGCCGTCCGCGCCGCCCTGGAGGAGTCGATCCGCCGCGCCCGCCTCGTCCACCGCGAGCAGCGCCGCACCACCCACACCACCCAGGTCGTGCCCGGCGGCACGGTCACCGAGAAGTGGGTGCCCGTCGAGCGCGTCGGGCTCTACGTCCCCGGCGGGCGCTCGGTCTACCCGTCCTCCGTCGTCATGAACGTCGTCCCGGCCCAGGAGGCCGGCGTCGAGGGCATCGCCGTGTCCTCCCCGCCGCAGAAGGAGTTCGGCGGCCTGCCGCACCCCACCATCCTGGCCGCCTGCGCCCTGCTCGGCGTGGACGAGGTGTACGCCGCCGGCGGCGCCCAGGCCATCGCCCTCTTCGCCTACGGCACCGAGGGCGAGGACGGCTGCCGCCCCGTGAACCTCGTCACGGGCCCCGGCAACATCTACGTCGCCGCCGCCAAGCGCCTCCTCAAGGGCCGCATCGGCATCGACGCCGAGGCCGGACCCACCGAGATCGCGATCCTCGCCGACTCGACCGCCGACCCGGTGCACATCGCGGCCGACCTGATCAGCCAGGCCGAGCACGACCCGATGGCCGCCGCCGTCCTCGTCACCGACTCCGAGGAACTCGCCGCCGCCACCGAGGCCGAACTCGCGCCCCAGGTCGCCGCCTCCAAGCACGTCACCGACCGCATCGCACCCGCGCTCGCCGGCCGGCAGTCCGCGATCGTCCTCGTCCGCGACCTCGCGGACGGGCTGAAGGTGGTCGACGCGTACGGCGCCGAGCACCTGGAGATCCAGACCGCCGACGCCGCCGCCGTCGCCGACCGCGTCCGCAACGCCGGCGCGGTCTTCGTCGGCCCCTGGTCGCCGGTCTCCCTCGGCGACTACTGCGCCGGGTCCAACCACGTACTGCCCACCGGTGGTTGCGCCTGCCACTCCTCGGGTCTCTCCGTGCAGTCCTTCCTGCGCGGCATCCACATCGTCGACTACACCCGCGACGCACTGGCCGAGGTCACCCACCACGTGGTGACCCTCGCCGAGGCGGAGGACCTCCCCGCCCACGGCGCGGCACTCAAGGCACGGTTCGGCTGGAAGGTTCCGCAGGCGTGACGAACGACAGCACCACCGACACCACCGGCCCCGTCCGCATCGACGACCTCCCGATCCGGGAGGAGCTGCGCGGCCAGTCCCCGTACGGTGCCCCCCAGCTCGACGTACCCGTCCGGCTGAACACCAACGAGAACCCCTACCCGCTGCCCGACGCCCTCGTCGACCGGATCGCCGAGCGCGTCCGCGAGGCCGCCCGCGAGCTCAACCGCTACCCGGACCGGGACGCCGTCGAGCTCCGTACCGGACTCGCCGGCTACCTCAGCCGCACCGCCGGCCACGAGGTCACCACCGCCCAGGTCTGGGCGGCCAACGGCTCCAACGAGGTCATCCAGCAGCTGATGCAGGCGTTCGGTGGCCCCGGCCGCACCGCCATCGGCTTCGAACCCTCGTACTCGATGCACGCCCTCATCGCGCGCGGCACCGGCACCGGCTGGATCTCCGGCCCGCGCAACGAGGACTTCACCATCGACGTGGAGGCGGCGAAGAAGGCCATCGCCGAACACCGCCCGAACGTCGTCTTCATCACCTCCCCGAACAACCCCACCGGCACCGCCGTCGACGCCGACACCGTCCTCGCGCTGTACGACGCGGCGCAGGCGGCCCGGCCGTCCCTCGTCGTCGTCGACGAGGCGTACGGCGAGTTCAGCCACCGCCCCTCGCTGCTCCCGCTGATCGGGGGCCGGCCGCACATGGTGCTCTCCCGCACCATGTCGAAGGCGTTCGGCGCCGCCGGACTGCGCCTCGGCTACCTCGCCGCCGACGCCGCCGTGGTCGACGCCGTCCAGCTGGTACGCCTGCCGTACCACCTGTCCTCCGTCACCCAGGCCACCGCGCTGGCCGCCCTGGAGCACACCGATACGCTCCTCGGGTACGTCGAGCGGCTCAAGAGCGAGCGGGACCGGATCGTCGCCGAACTCCGGGCCCTGGGCTACGAGGTCACCGAATCGGACGCCAACTTCGTCCAGTTCGGCCGCTTCGAGGACAGCCGTGCCGTGTGGCGGGCGATCCTCGACCGGGGCGTCCTGGTCCGGGACAACGGCGTACCGGGATGGCTGCGGGTCACCGCGGGGACCCCGGCAGAGAACGACGCGTTCCTCGATGCGGTTCGCGAAATCAAGAAGGAGCACGACGCATGACGGGCGAGAGCCGCATGACGGGCGAGAGCCGCGTGGGCCGCGTGGAGCGCACCACCAAGGAAACCTCCGTACTCGTCGAGATCAACCTCGACGGCAGCGGGAAGGTCGACGTCGCAACCGGCGTCGGCTTCTACGACCACATGCTCGACCAGCTCGGCCGCCACGGCCTCTTCGACCTCACGGTCAAGACCGAGGGCGACCTGCACATCGACTCCCACCACACCATCGAGGACACCGCCCTCGCGCTCGGCGCCGCCTTCAAGCAGGCGCTCGGCGACAAGGTCGGCATCTACCGCTTCGGCAACTGCACCGTCCCGCTGGACGAGTCGCTCGCCCAGGTCACCGTCGACCTCTCCGGCCGCCCGTACCTGGTGCACACCGAGCCGGAGAAGATGGCGCCGATGATCGGCGAGTACGACACCACGATGACCCGGCACATCCTGGAGTCCTTCGTCGCGCAGGCCCAGATCGCCCTGCACGTCCACGTCCCGTACGGCCGCAACGCCCACCACATCGTGGAGTGCCAGTTCAAGGCCCTCGCCCGGGCCCTGCGCTACGCCAGCGAGCGCGACCCGCGCGCGGCCGGAATCCTGCCTTCCACGAAGGGCGCCCTGTGACCGGCCTCAACACCATCCTGATCGTCGTCGGCCTCTTCCTGGCCGGCGGCGTCTACTCCTTCGCCAAGCAGGGCATGCCCAAGGGCGTCATCGTGCTGCTCTGCATCGCATCCGCGCTCTGCCTGGTGGCGGGCGTGCTGCGGATCCAGGGACTGTGGGACTGAGGGGCCGGGGACACACGATGAGCGACAAGAAGAAGGTCGTCGTCTTCGACTACGGCTTCGGCAACGTCCGCTCCGCCGAGCGGGCGCTCGCCCGGGTCGGCGCGGACGTCGAGATAACGCGTGACTACGACAAGGCGATGAACGCCGAGGGACTCCTCGTCCCCGGCGTCGGCGCCTTCTCCGCCTGCATGGGCGGGCTCAGGGCCGCCCGCGGCGACTGGATCATCGGCCGCCGGCTCTCCGGCGGCCGCCCGGTGATGGGCATCTGCGTCGGGATGCAGGTCCTCTTCGAGCGGGGCATCGAGCACGGCGTGGAGACCGAGGGCCTGGACGAGTGGCCCGGCACCGTCGGCCCGCTCAAGGCGGACGTCGTCCCGCACATGGGCTGGAACACCGTCGAAGCACCCGAGGACAGCAGGCTCTTCGCCGGACTCGACCCCGAGGCCCGGTACTACTTCGTGCACTCCTACGCGGCGCACGACTGGAGCCTCGAAGTCACCAACGCCAAGATCCGGGCCCCCCGCGTCACCTGGGCCACGCACGGAGAGCGGTTCGTGGCGGCCGTGGAGAACGGCGCGCTGTGGGCCACCCAGTTCCACCCCGAGAAGTCCGGCGACGCCGGTGCCGAGCTGCTGACCAACTGGATCGAGACGCTGTAATGCCGAAGCTTGAACTCCTTCCCGCCGTCGACGTCCGCGACGGACAGGCCGTCCGCCTCGTGCACGGCGAGTCCGGTTCCGAGACCTCCTACGGCTCCCCGCTGGAGGCGGCCCTCGCCTGGCAGGCCGCCGGCGCCGAGTGGCTCCACCTCGTCGACCTCGACGCCGCCTTCGGCACCGGCGACAACCGCGCGCTGATCGCCGAGGTCGCCGGCGCCATGGACATCAAGGTCGAGCTCTCCGGCGGCATCCGCGACGACGCCTCGCTGGAGGCCGCCCTCGCCACCGGCTGCCGCCGCGTCAACCTCGGCACCGCCGCCCTGGAGACCCCCGAGTGGGTCGCCAAGGTCATCGCCCAGTACGGCGACAAGATCGCCGTCGGCCTCGACGTCCGCGGCACCACCCTGCGCGGCCGCGGCTGGACCCGCGACGGCGGCGACCTCTACGAGACGCTCGCCCGCCTCGACTCCGAGGGCTGCGCCCGCTACGTCGTCACCGACATCGCCAAGGACGGCACCCTCCAGGGCCCCAACCTCGGCCTGCTGCGCGACGTCTGCGCCGCCACCGACCGCCCGGTCGTCGCCTCCGGCGGCGTCTCCTCGCTGGACGACCTGCGCGCGATCTCGCTGCTGGTGCCGGAAGGCGTCGAGGGCGCGATCGTCGGCAAGGCGCTCTACGCCAAGGCGTTCACCCTGGAAGAGGCGCTCAAGGCGGTCGCCGCATGACGGACTCCGCACCCACGGCTTCCGGGGCGGCCCCCGGCGTGCGCCGGATCCAGTCCGGGGCCCCCTGGGAGGAGAAGTTCGGCTACGCCCGCGCCGTCGAACTCCCCGGCGGCCTCGTCCTGGTGGCCGGCTGCACCTCCGTCGTCAACGGCGAGATCTCGGCCGGCTCCCCCTACGAGCAGGCCGTCGCCTCCTTCGAGGTCGCCTTCGCGGCCCTGGAGAAGGCCGGGCTCGGCCGCGAGGACGTCGTACGCACCCGCATGTACCTCACGCACGCCCGGGACGTCGACGACGTGGGCCGCGCCCACAAGGAGCTCTTCGACGACGTGCGGCCGGTCGCCACGATGGTCATCGTCTCCGGTTTCGTCGATCCCAGCCTCGTCGTCGAGGTCGAGGTCGAGGCCTTCCGCGGAGGCGACCGATGAGCCTCGCCGTACGCGTGATCCCCTGCCTGGACGTCGACAAGGGCCGGGTCGTCAAGGGCGTCAACTTCCAGAACCTGCGCGACGCGGGCGACCCGGTCGAGATGGCCAAGCTGTACGACGCCGAGGGCGCCGACGAGCTGACCTTCCTCGACATCACCGCCTCCAGCGGTGACCGCGAGACCACCTACGACGTGGTCCGCCGCACCGCCGAGCAGGTCTTCATCCCGCTCACCGTCGGCGGCGGCGTCCGCGCCCCCGAGGACGTCGACAAGCTGCTGCGGGCCGGTGCGGACAAGGTCGGCGTCAACACCGCCGCCATCGCCCGCCCGGAGCTGATCCGCGAGATCGCCGAACGCTTCGGCAGCCAGGTCCTCGTGCTCTCCGTCGACGCCCGCCGCACCCCCGAGGGCACCTTCGAGGTCACCACGCACGGCGGCCGCCGGGGCACCGGCATCGACGCCGTCGAGTGGGCGCACCGGGCCGCCGAACTGGGCGCGGGCGAGATCCTGCTCAACTCGATGGACGCCGACGGCACCAAGGACGGCTACGACACCGAGATGATCAGGGCGGTACGCGCCCACGTCTCCGTCCCCGTCATCGCCTCCGGCGGCGCGGGCCGGCTCGCCGACTTCGCCCCCGCCGTCGGGGCCGGCGCCGACGCGGTCCTCGCCGCGTCCGTCTTCCACTTCGGCGACCTGCGGATCTCCGAGGTCAAGGGCGCCCTGCGGGAGGCCGGACACCCGGTCCGCTGAGACACCGCCAGGGGGCGGGCGGGGAACAGCCGTTCCCCGCCCGCCCCTCGCGTGTGTGCGGAAGCGGACCCGTTCCGGTGGGGCGGCGTGCGCGGAGACCGGCGATATAGCCGATGCGTGACGCCGGGGAGCACCTCCAGAGTGGCCAACGCCAGCGAACGACGCGGCGGTACCACGCGGTGCGACCGAGAGCCTCGGACACGGGGCCCCCGGGACGTCTCCGGCAGGGTACGCCCCCCACCGAGAGGACCCGCACGTGCAGCAGCACCTCCGCACCTCCGCCGACACCGCTCCGCACCACCGGACGCGCACGGGCCGACTCCGGGCCGTCAAGGGCCTGTTCGCCGCCGCGGCGGTCACCGCCGGCCTGCTCACCGCGTTCAGCCCCGCCGGCGCGCAGGCCGCCACCAACCCCTACGAGCGCGGTCCCGCCCCGACCACCGCGAGCATCGAGGCGCTGCGTGGCTCCTACGCCACCTCGCAGACCTCGGTCTCTTCCCTCGGCGTCACCGGCTTCGGCGGCGGCACGATCTACTACCCGACGTCCACGGCGGACGGCACCTTCGGCGCGGTGGTCATCGCGCCAGGGTTCACCGCCTACCAGTCGAGCATCGCCTGGCTCGGCCCGCGCCTCGCCTCCCAGGGTTTCGTGGTCTTCACCATCGACACCAACACCACGCTCGACCAGCCCGACAGCCGGGGCCGCCAGCTCCTCGCCGCGCTGGACTACCTCACGCAGAGCAGCTCGGTCCGCACCCGGATCGACTCCTCACGCCTCGGCGTGATGGGCCACTCCATGGGCGGCGGGGGCACCCTGGAGGCGGCGAAGAGCCGTACCTCGCTCAAGGCGGCGATCCCGCTCACCGGCTGGAACCTCGACACCACCTGGCCCGAGGTGCGCACGCCCACCCTGGTGATCGGCGCGGACGGCGACACCGTCGCCCCGGTGCTCACCCACTCCGAGCCCTTCTACAACTCTCTGCCCAGCACGCTGGACAAGGCGTACCTGGAGCTGCGGGGAGCCACCCACTTCACCCCGAACACCTCGAACACGACGATCGCGAAGTACAGCGTCTCGTGGCTCAAGCGCTTCATCGACAACGACACCCGCTACGAGCAGTTCCTCTGCCCGCTCCCCTCGGCTAGCCTGACCATCGCCGAGTACCGGGGCACCTGCCCGCACACCTCGTAACCCGTCGTACGAACCGGAGCCGGACCGCCCGACACGGCGGTCCGGCTTCTCGTGCGCGGCCCCGGCCCCGTGGCTCAGCCCGCCACCGGGAGGGCGGCGGCTATCGCGTTGCGGTCCTTGCGGCCGACGAGCGGGAAGACGATCCGCAGCCCCTGTACGTCCTCGGGCGAGGAGACGACGAAGGACGAGTTGAGCAGGCGCTCCTTGATCTCGGTGCGGACCAGGCCCGCCCGCGCGAACGTCATCAGGTGCTCCCCGGTCCGGGCGATGTTCGGGTTGGCCCGGAAGACGAAGAAGTGGCGGTCGGTCATGACCAGGTACATCGGCACCGGCACGGGGATCACGCTCATCGCGCCCGCGCTGAGGACCGCCGAGGCGACGGCGAAGGCGGCCGTTCTGCGTACGGAGACGGTTCTCAGGTTCACGATGGACGCCGCCTCGACCTGCTCCCCGGGGGCGAGCATGGGGGTGACGGCGGCGAGCAGCAGGCGGTGGCGCTTGGCGTTCATGACGTACTCCTGGAAAGGGCGGTGCGGAAGGCGGGGCAGAGGGCGGCCGGTGCGTCGCCGGTCGTCCTCCGTTCCGCCCCGCCCCGTTCGGGCAGGCGCGGGCGTGGATCTCCCCTGCGGTAGCCGGGCTACTCTGCCACACGCGCTCGTGGGCCTTCGCCGGGGAGCCCCGCCCCCTCACCCCGTCCCCTCACCCCGCCGCCAGGAACTCCGTGATCGCGGCGGCGAATCCGGGCTCGCGCACCACCGAGAGATGGTCGCCCGGGAGCACCGTGACCCGGGCGCCCCGGATCGCGCCCGCCAGCACCTCGGGGCGTACGGCCAGCGGGTCGGCGTCCCCGGCGAGTACGAGCGTGGGCACCGCGATCCGGTCCAGCGGCACCGGCCCCCGGAACGCCGCGCGTATCTGGGCGGCCAGCGCGTACCGGTCGGAGCCGCCGGCGTCGGCCAGCGCGCGGAAGCCGCGCGCCTGTTCGGGGACGGTCGTCAGGTCGTCGGCGATCAGCGCGGCCGACACCAGCTCGGGCGGCATCGCCCGGGTGTCCAGGCCGCCGACCTCCACCACGCCCGCGCCGACGCCTCCGGCCACCAGCCTGGTGACCCGGGGGTCGGCCGCCGCCGTCAGCAGCGCGACGACCGCGCCCATGGAGTACCCGGCGAGGTGGTACGCGTCCACGGACAGCCGGTCGGCCAGGCGCCGGACGTCGGCCGCCATCAACTCCTCGCCGTAGAAGGTCTCGTCGTGCGGCCGGTCGGAGGTGCCGTGGCCCCGGGCGTCCAGGGCGAACACTCGGCGGCGGGCAGCGAGAAGGGCCTCCACCACCCCGGGGCCCTCCCAGTTCAGCCGGGCGTGCGCGGCGAACCCGTGCAGCAGCACCACGGGGGGCAGGGCCGGGTCGGGGTCGCGGGACCAGGACCAGTACCGCAGGGTCAGTCCGTCCTCGGTGCCGAATTCGGTGGGGTGTCCGGAGTCCAGGGGGGTCGTCATGGCACGAAAGTACGTCGGCGGCCGGCAGGCGCACCGGAAGGTGTGCGCGCGCACAACCGGGCGGCCTTTCTCCTGGGACGGCGCACCGCACCCGGCCGTTCGGGAGGAAGGAGCGGACGCGCGTCTTCCGGCCCTGTTTACGCGGAAGTAACGTGCCGGTGTGACTCACTCGACGACCGTGCACAGTCCGCTCCGGCTGTACGGCCGCAGCGGTGAACTCGCCATCGTGGAAACCCTCGTGGGCCGTCTCGCGCAGGGCGACGGCGGCGCGCTCGTGGTGACCGCGCCGCCCGGCCTCGGCCGCAGCGCCCTGCTGGACGCGGCGGCCGAGGCGCACCGCACCCGCAGCCGCGGGCCCGTGCTGCGGGTGACGGCCGTCCCCGCCGAGCGCCGCCTCCCGCACAGCGGGCTGCACGCCCTGCTCTGCTCGGCCCCCGGCCCGCTCTCCGTACCGCCCGAGCGGGTGCTGCGCTCCGGCATCACCCCCGACGCGCTGCTCGCCCTGCTGCGGGAAATCGGGGCGGAGCGGCCGGTGCTGGTCTGCGTGGACGACGCGCACGCCTGGGACCCCCGGTCCCGGGAGGCCCTCGGCTTCGCGGCCCGCCGGCTCGGGGCGGGCGGCCGGGCCGCCGTGCTGATCGCCTCGGCCGACGAGACCAGCTTCGCCGGACTGCCCGCGCTGCGCCTCGGCCCGCTCGACGACGAGGCGGCGGCCTGCCTGCTGGAGCGGTTCACCGGCCAGACGCCCGACATCGACCCGGTGGTCCGCGGCGAGCTGCTGCGGGAGGCGGCGGGCAACCCGCGGCTGCTCGCCGGGCTCGTCGGACACCTCACCGCGGACCAGCTGGCCGGCCGCACGGTGCTGCCCTTTCCGCTGCCCGGCGGCGAAAGCGTGCTCGACGCCCACGCCGCCCAGCTCGACGGGCTCCCGGCCCAGACCCGGACGCTCCTGCTGCTGGCCGCCGCCGCCCAGGAACACGAGCCGGAGGGCACCGGGGCGGACGCCGGACTCCTGCTGCGGGCCGGCAAGGGGGCCGGGCTCGGCACCGCCCTGCTCGACCGCGCGCTCTTCGGGCCCGGCGGCATCCCCGGCGTCCTCGAACGCACCGGCAGCCGCGTCCACTTCAGCCACCCCCTGCTGGGCCGCGCGGTGCTGCGGCACGCCCCGCCGGCCCACCGGCGGGCCGCCCACGAACTCCTCGCCGCGCTCCTCGGGCAGGTCTCCGCGCACCCGCTGCCCTCCCTGGTGCAGCGCGCCTGCGCGGCCCCGGCACCGGACGCCGTCCTCGCGAGCGCGCTGGAACGCGCGGCCACCGCGCCCCGGCCGCACGCCGAACGCGCGGCCGCCCTCACCCGCGCCGCCCTGCTCTCCACGGACGAGGCACACCGCGCCCACCGGTTCGCCGAGGCCGCCGAACACGCCCGCCTCGCCGGGGACAGCGGCCGCGCCCGCGCCCTCCTCGCCCGGGTCGCCCAGGACCCCGGCGGCGGGCCCCGGCACCTGCCGGCGAGCGGGCCCGCGCCCTACACGTACGGGATGCTCGCCCTGAGCGACGGCCCGGCCACCGACGCCCGCGAGGCGCTGCTCGCCGCCGCGGCCGGCCTCGCGACCCACGACCCGGCGCGCGCCCTCGCCGCCCTGCTGGCCGCCGCCGAGGCCGCCTGGGCGAGCGGCGACGCCATCGCCTACCTCGACGCCCTGAACCGGGTCCCCGACCGCCCGCACGACCCGGCCGTCGCGCCCTATCTCGCAGGCGTACGGGCGGTGTTCGCGGGACGGATGACCGAGGGCCACGAGCTGCTGGCCCAGTGCCTGCGCGCCGCCGAGGCCGACGAGGAACCCCAGGCGCTGCTCCGGGCGGGCGCCTGCGCGCTGGTCGTCGGTGAGGCGGAGAGCGCCTGCCGGGCCGGGGCCCGCGCGCTGGCCGCCGTACGGAGCAAGGGCCCCGAGGTCCTCCTCGCGCACGCCCTCGAACAGCTCGCCTACGCCGAACTCCGGGCCGGCCGGCACGCCAGGGCGCGGGCGCACGCGCTGGAGGGCCTGCACGCGGCCCGCCGCACCGGGCAGTCCAACGCCACCACCCACCTGCACGCGGTGCTCGCGCTCACCGCGTCGGTCGAGGGGCCCGCCGAAGCCTGCGCGGCCCACGCGGACACCGCGCTGGCCGGGGCCGGACCGCACGGACTCGCCCAGGCCGCCACCCTCGCCACCTGGGCGGTCGCCCGCGCCGACCTGGCGGCCGGCCGTACCGGCGAGGCGGCCGCCCGGCTCGCCCCGCTGGTGCGTCCCGGGCCTCGCCACGGCCACTTCGGCATCCGGATGCTCGCCCTGCCGTGCTACGTCGAGGCCGCCGTACTGGCCGGCCGCGGCACCGAGTGGGCGGACGAACTCGCCGACGCGGTGCGTGAGTTCGCCATCTGGACCGGCCGGACCGTCGATCCGCACGCCCTCGCCCAACTCGCCCGCTGCCGCGCGCTGCTGGCTCCCGCCGACGAGGCCGAGGCGCGGTATGCCGAGGCGCTCGCCCATCACGACCGGGCCGGCGGCGACTTCGAGCGCGCCCGCACCCAACTCCTGTACGGCCAGTGGCTCCGCAGGCGGCGCCGCACCCGCGAGGCGCGCGGCCCGCTGCGCGACGCGCTCGTCGGCTTCGAACGCTGCTCCGCCCGCGCCTGGGTGGACCGGGCCACCGGCGAACTGCGCGCCGCCGGCGAGGCGGTGGACGCCCCGGCCGCCGACACCGGCCCGGTGGACGCGCTCACCCCCCAGCAGCAGCGCGTCGCCCGCTGCGTCGCGGAGGGGGCCACCAACCGGGAGATCGCCCGGCGGCTCTCGGTCAGCCCGCGCACGGTCGACCACCATCTGCGCAACATCTTCGCCGCCCTGGGCGTCCGCTCCCGCATCGAACTGGCCCGGGTGATGGGGGGTTAGGCGCACGGGTCGGGCGGTGTGTCGCTGATCATGGCCGGACACCACCCAGCCCGTTCCTCCCGTGGCCGAATGTGTCCGGCAGGTTGCCGGACCGTGATGATAAGAACCACGCACACCCCTAGGTACCGACTGGCCGGTATGCCATTCTGCGGGCGTCAGGATCGTTCGGTTGCGCTCGCGCCCCTGCCGGGCCGGGCGCCCGGCCCGGCGCCCCCGGGCCCGATTCCCGGTGGAGGCCCCCATGCCACAGGTCGTACGTCCTCGGATCAGGGCGCTGCACACGACGCCCCCCGTGGCGCCGCTGCCCAAGCGCTTCCGCTCCCTCGCCGACCGGGAATCGGTCGAAGTGCTGCACCGCTCCGCCCGGGTGCTCCTCGAAGAGCTGCCCGAGCTGACGGAACGGCTGGTCGAGGCGTTGTACGAGCAGGAGCCCGGCTACCGTACGGCGATCGAGTCCTCGCGCGCCGACATCTGGCAGGAGGTCCACCACTCGCTGCGCCACAACGTCGGCTCGCTGATCCAGCCCCGCGAGTTCCGCGAGGCCGCCCACCGCACCACCCGCTGGATCGGCGAGATCAGGGCCGAGCAGGGCGTACCGCTCGACGCCGTCCTGCACGCGTTCCGCCTCGGCGGCGCGATGGTGTGGCAGGGCCTCGTGGACGAGACGGCCCGCCGCGACCCCGAGGACGTCCGCCTCCTCGTCCATGTCGCCGCCGACGTGTGGAACTTCGTCGACGAACACTGCGGCGTCCTCACCGAGGCCTACCGGCAGGCGGAGCGGCGCATCGACTGGCGGCGGGAGAACCGGCAGCGGCTCATGACCGCCGCACTGCTGGACGGCACCGCCCGCATCGCCGACCTGCCCGACGCCGCGGCCATGCTCGGGCTGCCCCAGGACGGCCGGTACGCGGTCCTCGCCGTACGCACGGCCCACCGCGCCCCGCACGCCGCGACCTCCCCGCCGGTGGTCCTCCCGGACGGGGCCGTGGCGCTCTGGCACACCGGCCCCGACGCCGAACTGGCCGTCGTGGCACTGGACTCCACGTCCGGGCCGAACGGAGGCGCCACCGGATCCGGTACGGGAGAGGCGCCGGAGGGGAGCGCCGGATCCGGTACGCAGGACGCGCTGGCACGCCTGGCGGCGGAGACGGCCGTTCCGCCCGGTACGGGCGTCGGGGTCAGCTCCGCGGTCGAGGGGCTCGCCGCGCTCGGCGAGGCCCGCCGGCTCGCCGAGACGGCCCTGCGGGCCTGCCCCGCCTCCGGCGGGCTCGTCCTGCTCGACGAGCACCTGCCCACCGCGCTGGTCGTCTCCTCGCCCGCGCTCGGGACCGCGCTCGCCGACCGGGTGCTCGGCCCCCTCGACGGAATCGACCCCGCCGACCGGGACGTCCTCATCGAGACCCTCACCGCCTGGCTCGAAACCGACGGCTCGGCCCAGCGCGCCGCGGCGCGGCTCTACTGCCACCGCAACACCGTGCTGAACCGGCTGCGACGGTTCGAGCAGCTCTCCGGGCGCTGCCTGACCCGCCCGGCGGACGCTGTGGAAGTCTGCCTGGCGCTCGCGGCCCGGCGGCTGCTCGCCGGCTGACACCGCGGCCGGTCGCGGCACTGGTCACGGGCCGGGCGGCTGCCCACCGGCTGACACCGCGGCCGGTGGGGCACTGGTCACGGGGCCGGGCGGATGTGACCGCGCACAAGGTGCGGGCCCGCCCCCTGTACCGGAGCATCCCCGAACGCCCGTGTCCTGTACGGAGTCCGGGCGCTCTGGTGGCGTACCGCCCATGTCCTCCTTTGCCGACGCGCGTTCCCTCGCAGTGGTGATCTTCCTCGGGTTCGTCGCGCTCTCCCTGCTGCTCTGCGGCCTCGCCGCCGCCGACCAGGACGACCCGGAACACTTCTACGCCGGGGGCGGCGCCGCGCTCGGGCCCGTCGGCGGGGGGCTCGCCGTCGCCGGGGACTACATCTCCGCCGCCACCCTGCTCTCCACCACCGGCTCCGTGGCGCTCGCCGGGTTCGACGGGATGACCTTCGCGCTGGCGACCGTCGCCTCACTGGTGCTCGTCCTGCGCGTACTCTCCGAACGGCTGCGCGCCGCAGGGGTGTTCACCCTCGGCGACTTCCTCGCGAAGCGGCTGGGGGACCCGTCGGTCCGCAGGGCGCTGGGCATCGCCGCCCTGGCCGTGCTCGCCCCGCTCCTGCTCGTGCAACTCACCACCGCGGGCAAGGTGATGGCGGCCATGTTCGGACTCCCCGAAGGCGCGGTGACCGGATGCACCGTCGCCAGCGGGGCCCTGATGGTCGGTTACTCCGCCTTCGGCGGGATGCGCGGCACCGGATACGTCCAGATCCTCAAGGTCGGCGTGGTGGTGGCCGCCGTCACGCTCCTCGCCGGACTCGTCCTCGCCCGGTACGGCTGGTCCCCCTCCGCGCTCTTCGACGCCGCCCGCGAAGGCAGCGGCGCCGGCTCCCACTACGCCGCGCCCGGAGCCCAGTTCGGCCGCACCGGCACCGGGGCGCTGGACCTGATCGGGTTCCAGATCACCCTGCTCCTGGGGGCCGCCTGCATGCCGCACCTCACGATGCGGCTGCACCCGCTGCGCGACGCGCGCACCGCCCGCCGGGTACGGGTCTGGGCCGTCGCCCCGGTCGCTGTGCTCTGCGCCGGGATCGTCGTCGTGGGACTCGGCGCCTCGGCCCTGCTCGGCGCGGACACGCTGCGCGCCGGGGACCCGGGCGGCAACACCGCCCTGCTGATGGTGACCGGCGCGCTCGACCCCGGCGCGGCCGGGCCCCGCCAGAGCCTGCTGTTCGCCCTCGTCGCCTGCGCCGCCTTCGCGACCACCCTCGCCGCGGTGGCCGGCATCACCCTCGCCGCCGCCTCCAGTGTCGCCCGGGACTTCGCCGCGCACGCGGGCGCCCACGGGGAGGGCCGGGCGTCCGCCCGGGAGATCCGCAGGGCCCGCTGGGCCGTCGTGGCGATCGGCGCGCTCGCCGTCCTCGTCTCCGCGTACACCCACGAGCGCAACCCGCAGGTGCTGCTCTCGCTCTCCTTCGCGGCCGCCGCGTCCGTGCTGCCGCCGGTCCTGCTGAACGCCCTCTTCCGGCCCGGCTTCACCGCACGCGGGGTGCGCTGGACCGTCTACGGGACCCTGCCGCTGATCGTGCTGCTGATGGCGTTCTCACCGGCGGTCTCCGGCACCCCGATCGCGCTCTTCCCGGACCGCGACTTCCACTGGTTCCCGCTGCAGACCCCGGGGCTCGTCACCATCCCGGCCGGCTTCCTGCTCGCCCGCCTCGGCTCCCGCCGCCCCGCCCGCACCCGCGAGAACGGCCGCACCCGCGAGAACGGCCGCCGGGACGCCACCACCGGACCCCGCCGGCACGCGGCCGGCGCACCGCCCCTCCACGACGCGCCCCGGGCCTGACGGTCACCGGCTCCGGGCGAGCGCGGGGCCGGAGCTCACATCCCGAGCTGCGACAGCTGGAGCCGCTCCACCGCCTCCTCCTCGCCCTCCAGGCCCACCGTCGTCGCCGACTGCCGCCCGAACGCGAAGAGCAGCAGCTCGCCCGGCTCCCCGGTCACGGTCACCACCGGGGTGCCCTTCCGCGCCACCGCCGTACGCCCGTCCGGGCGGCGCAGCACCAGCCCCACCGGGGACCGGTGCCCCAGCATCCGGGCGGTCCGCTCCATCCGCGCCCACAGCACGTCCGCGAAGACCGGGTCCAGCTCCCGCCGCGACCAGTCGGGCTGCGCCCGGCGGACGTCCTCGGCGTGCACGTAGAACTCCACGGTGTTGGCCGCCTCGTCCACCTGCTTCAGGCCGAACGGGGAGAAGCGCGGCGGACCCGTGCGGATGAGCTGGATCAGCTCCTCGTACGGCTTCTCCGCGTACTCCTGCCGCACCCGCTCCATCCGGCCCTTCAACGGCCCCACCACGATGCCGGCCGCCGCGTCCGCCCGGCGCTCGCGCACCACCACGTGCGCGGCCAGGTCCCGGGTCAGCCAGCCCTCGCACAGGGTCGGTGCCCCGGGGCCGGCCGCCTCCAACAGGTCGGCGAGCAGGAGACGTTCACGCTTCGCATGGGTCGACATGCCAGCCAGCCTACGACCGCGGCACACGGTCCGCCCAGTGGACCGGGCGCCGTCCGGCACCGGAGCGCGCGGCACAATGGGGCGCATGAGCAGCACGCCCCCGTCCGGTACGCCCGGTACCCCGCCCGCAGGAAACCTCGATCCCGCCGTGGCCGCGCGCCTCAAGCGCGGCGCGGACGGACTCGTCCCCGCCATCGCCCAGCAGTACGACACCGGTGAGGTGCTCATGCTCGGCTGGATGGACGACGAGGCCCTGCACCGCACGCTGACCACCGGCCGCTGCACCTACTGGTCCCGCAGCCGCCAGGAGTACTGGGTCAAGGGGGACACCTCCGGCCACACCCAGCGCGTCGTCTCCGTCGCCCTGGACTGCGACGCCGACACCGTCCTCGTCAAGGTCGACCAGACGGGCGCCGCCTGCCACACCGGCGCGCGCACCTGCTTCGACCGTGACGTCCTGCTCGACTCCGACACCCCGTGAGGCCGGCCGACATGGATCTCGACACCTTCCGCAAGCTGGCCGTGGACCGCCGCGTCATCCCCGTCGTGCGGCGGCTCCTCGCGGACGGCGACACCCCGGTCGGCCTCTACCGGAAACTCGCCGCCGAGCGCCCCGGCACCTTCCTGCTGGAATCCGCGGAGAACGGCCGCACCTGGTCGCGGTACTCCTTCATCGGCGTCCGCAGCCACGCCACCCTCACCTCCCGCGACGGCCAGGCCCACTGGATCGGCACCCCGCCCGTCGGCGTCCCCCGGGACGGCGACCCGCTCCAGGCGCTCCGCGCCACCACCGAGGCGCTGCACACCCCCCGCGACCTCGCGGGCGCCGAGGGCCTGCCGCCCTTCACCGGCGGCATGGTCGGCTACCTCGGCTACGACATCGTGCGCCGCCTGGAACGCATCGGCGACCACGGCGGCGACGACCTCGGCCTCCCCGAGCTCACCATGATGCTCACCTCCGACCTCGCCGTCCTCGACCACTGGGACGGCACCGTCCTCCTGATCGCCAACGCGATCAACCACAACGACCTGGAGAGCGGCGTCGAGGAGGCGTACGAGGACGCCGTCGCCCGGCTCGACGCCATGGAACGCGACCTGCGCCGCCCCGTCGAGAACGCCCCCGCCGTGCTGCCCCCCTCCGAGCTGCCGCCGTACACCGCCCTCTGGGGCGGCCCGGCCTACCAGAGGGCCGTCGAGGACATCAAGGAGCGCATCCGGGCCGGCGAGGCCTTCCAGGTCGTGCCCTCCCAGCGCTTCGAGACGCCGTGCACCGCGAGCGCGCTCGACGTCTACCGGGTGCTGCGGGCCACCAACCCGTCTCCGTACATGTACCTCTTCCGGTTCGACGGCTTCGACGTCGTCGGCTCCAGCCCCGAGGCCCTCGTCAAGGTCGAGGACGGCCGCGCCATGGTCCACCCCATCGCCGGCACCCGGCACCGGGGCGCCACCCCGCAGGAGGACCAGGCCCTCGCCGAGGAACTCCTCGCCGACCCCAAGGAGCGCGCCGAGCACCTCATGCTCGTCGACCTCGGCCGCAACGACCTCGGACGCGTCTGCGAACCCGGCAGCGTGGAGGTGGTCGACTTCATGTCCGTCGAGAAGTACTCCCACGTGATGCACATCGTCTCGACCGTCACCGGCCGCGTCGCCGAGGACCGCACCGCCTTCGACGTCCTCACCGCCTGCTTCCCCGCCGGCACCCTCTCCGGGGCGCCCAAGCCGCGCGCCATGCAGATCATCGAGGAGCTCGAACCCAACCGCAGGGGGCTGTACGGAGGCTGCGTCGGGTACCTCGACTTCGCCGGCGACTCCGACACCGCCATCGCCATCCGCACCGCGCTGCTCCGCGACGGGACCGCCTACGTCCAGGCCGGAGCCGGTGTGGTCGCCGACTCCGACCCGGTGGCCGAGGACAACGAGTGCCGCAACAAGGCGGCCGCCGTGCTCCGCGCCGTCCACACGGCCAACCGGCTCCGCGACCACGGAGCGCCCCTCGGGTGACCCCCGGCGGATCGGAGGCGGCCCGATCAGGGGGCACCCGAGGGGCTCCGGGGCGGTAGGGGATAGTGGAGGGCGTGAGCGCCGTCCCCGTACCCCAGCCCCGTGCCCGTACCACCGCGTCCGACGCCCCCGCCAGCCGCCGGAGCCTGGCCCTCGGGCTGCTCCTCGGCGCCGTCGGGTCCGCCGTCGTCCTGCTCGCCTCCGGGCAGACCTGGGCCCGCGGCGAGGCCCCCATCGCCGGCGGCAGCCTCCCGCTGACCGCCGACGGCCAGGACGTCACCGGTGCCCCCGCCGCGCTGGCGATCGTCGGCCTCGCCGCGCTCGTCGCGGTCTTCGCCGTCCGGGGCACCGGGCGCTACGTCGTCGCCGGGCTGCTGGCCGTCAGCGGCCTCGGCGCCGGCCTCAGCGCCTGGATCGGCGCCTCGGACAGCGCCGCCCTCGACGAGAAGGCCGCCGCGACCACCGGCGACGCCGCCTCCACCATCGACGCCCTCAGCCACACCGCGTGGCCCTTCGTCACCGCCCTGGGCGGCCTGTTCATCCTGGTCGCCGGGGTGCTCGCGCTGCGCTTCGGGAGCCGCTGGCCCACCATGTCCGGCCGGTACGAGCGCGACGGGACCCCCCGCCCCCGCAAGACCCCCGCGACCCCCCGGGACCCCGACCGGCCCGAGGAGCTGTGGAAGGCCCTGGACCGGGGCGAGGACCCGACCGGCTAGCGCCCCGGACCGGGCCGCCGCCCGGAAGCCCCGGACACGACGGGGAACACCGGCACCCCCAGCTCACGTCCCGCCGCCGCGTACGGGACAATGGGGGCGGGCCTCACCACCGCAAGCCCCGGTACACACCGCGCAACACCAACGAGGAGCAACTCATGGCGGGCAGCAGCCACGGACACACCCCGGCCGCCTGGACCGGTGTCATCATCTCGTTCATCGGCTTCTGCGTCGCAGGCGTCTTCATGGTCGCGGCCAACCCGGCCGGCTTCTGGGTCGGCATCGGCGTGACCCTCGTGGGCGCCGTCGTGGGCCTGGCGATGAAGATGGCCGGACTCGGCATGCCGAAGGAGTCCCCGGAGTACGCCGCCGCCCGCGCCCGCGCCGGCGAGGCCCAGCTCAGCCACTGACACGCCCCCGGAGCAGGGGCCCCGCCCGTACGGGGCGGCGCCCCGCCCCGCAGGTGCGACCACGCGACACGAGAGGCGCAGCCCATCCCGGGCTGCGCCTTCGCGCGTACGGGGGGCACAATCGTGCGGGTGGACGCCTCGCCCCTCCCCGCCGCGACCCCGTCGCCCCCGGACCCGCCCCCGTCCCCGGGCAGCGGGAGCCCCGCCGGGCCCGCCCCGGCCGGGCCGGGCCCGCGCACACCCCCGTACGCGCACGCCCACCCGCACACACCCCCGTACGCGCCCCCGCACGCCCCGCGCCGCCCGGCGCACGGCCTGCGGCGGTTCGTGGCGCCGGCCGCCACCCTGGCCGCCGTCGCCGGGGCCTTCGGGTACGTCGCCACCGTCGACCCCAACGAACCCGGCCACTACCCGGTCTGCCCGCTCTTCCGGCTGACCGGCCTGCTCTGCCCCGGCTGCGGCGGACTGCGCAGCGCCCACGCCTTCGCCACCGGCGACTTCGCGACCGCGCTCGGTGACAACGCCCTCGCCGTCACCGGGTACGTCCTCTTCGCCGCCTTCTGGACGCTCTGGCTCGTGCGCACCGCCCGGGGACAGCCCCTGCGGATGAGCGTCCCGCCCCGCTGGTGGTGGGGGATCGGCGCGGTGGCGCTGGTCTTCAGCGTCGTACGGAACCTCCCGTTCGGCACCGCGCTGGCACCCTGAACGACCACCTGCTGGGACGCCGACCGGCCGGATGCGAGCCCGCCGCCCTCCTGCGGATACCATCGAGAGGGTTGATCCTGCTCCACCATTCGTTCGTTTCCGGAAGGGGGCCGCTCGCGTGAGTGTGCTCGACGAGATCATTGACGGCGTCCGTGCGGACCTTGCGGAGCGGCAGGCGCGCGTCAGCCTCGACGAGCTCAAGGACCGCGCGGCGCGCGCCCCCCGGGCCAAGGACGGAGTCGCCGCACTGCGCGGCGAGGGCGTCAACGTCATCTGCGAGGTCAAGCGCTCCAGCCCCTCCAAGGGAGCCCTGGCAGCCATCGCCGACCCGGCCGCGCTCGCCGCGGACTACGAGGCCGGCGGCGCGTCCGTCATCTCGGTCCTCACCGAGCAGCGCCGCTTCGGCGGCTCGCTCGCGGACCTGGAGGCCGTCCGCGCCAAGGTCGACATCCCCGTCCTGCGCAAGGACTTCATCGTCACCTCCTACCAGCTGTGGGAGGCCCGCGCCTACGGCGCCGACCTCGCCCTGCTGATCGTCGCCGCCCTCGACCAGGAGGCCCTCGTCTCCCTGATCGAGCGTGCCGAGTCCATCGGCCTCACCCCGCTCGTCGAGGCCCACGACGAGGAGGAGGCCGAGCGCGCGGTCGCCGCCGGCGCCCGCGTCATCGGCGTCAACGCCCGCAACCTCAAGGACCTCAAGGTCGACCGCTCCACCTTCGAGCGGGTCGCCCCCGAGATCCCCGACCACATCGTCAAGATCGCCGAATCCGGCGTCCGGGGCCCGCACGACCTGATCGCGTACGCCAACGCGGGCGCGGACGCCGTGCTCGTCGGCGAGTCGCTCGTCACCGGCCGCGACCCGCGCGCCGCCGTCGCCGACCTGGTCGCCGCCGGCACCCACCCCGCGCTCCGGCACGGACGGGGCTGACCCCGGCCGTGACCGCCTCCGTACCGCCGGGGCCTCCGCGCTCCGCACCGCCGTCCCCGCAGGGCACCCGCCCCGCCGGGGCGCCGGTGCGTGAGCCGCGCGTGCCCCCGGCGCACGGCGGCGGCCGGCCCCCGCTCCTCCCGCTCGACCACCCGCAGCCCCGACGCTGCGCCCCGCCGTTCTGGCACCGGGGCTGCCGCGCGCCCGCCCGCCGGGTGCACGGCCGCCGGGTCCGCTACGTCATCGGCGACGAGCCGGGACAGGTCAACGGCATGCGATGGCGCACCGGCTGAGCGCCGCAGCGAGCCCGGCCGTCCGCGTCCCGCGCACCCACCCGTAAGGGTCCGTGCCGCGTCGACGTGCCGCGCCGTACCCGCCCCGACCGACCCCGGTCGCGGCGGCCCTCCGCTCCGCCCCGGCGCATCCGGTGAACCCACCCGTTGCCATCTCCAGGAGCATGTCGGATGTCCTCTGACTTCTTCGTTCCGGACCCCGAGGGTCTGATCCCCAGCGCCGAAGGCTATTTCGGCGCCTACGGCGGCAAGTTCATCCCGGAGGCGCTCGTCGCCGCCGTGGACGAGGTCGCCGTCGAGTACGACAAGGCCAAGGCCGACCCGGCCTTCGCCGCCGAGCTCAACGAGCTCATGGTCAACTACACCGGCCGCCCCAGCGCCCTGACCGAGGTCTCCCGCTTCGCCGAGCACGCGGGCGGCGCCCGCGTCTTCCTCAAGCGCGAGGACCTCAACCACACCGGCTCGCACAAGATCAACAACGTGCTGGGGCAGGCGCTCCTCACCAAGCGCATGGGCAAGACCCGGGTCATCGCCGAGACCGGAGCCGGCCAGCACGGCGTCGCCACCGCGACCGCCTGCGCGCTGTTCGGCCTGGAGTGCACCATCTACATGGGTGAGATCGACACCGAGCGCCAGGCGCTCAACGTCGCCCGCATGCGGATGCTCGGTGCCGAGGTCGTCGCCGTGAAGTCCGGCTCCCGCACCCTCAAGGACGCCATCAACGAGGCGTTCCGCGACTGGGTCGCCAACGTGGACCACACCCACTACCTCTTCGGCACGGTCGCCGGTCCGCACCCCTTCCCGGCCATGGTCCGCGACTTCCACCGGGTCATCGGGGTGGAGGCCCGCCGCCAGATCCTGGAACGCGCCGGCCGGCTGCCGGACGCCGCCATCGCCTGCGTCGGCGGCGGCTCCAACGCCATCGGCCTCTTCCACGCCTTCCTCCAGGACACCTCCGTCCGCCTCATCGGCTGCGAGCCCGCCGGACACGGCGTCGAGACCGGCGAGCACGCGGCGACCCTCACCGCGGGCGAACCCGGCATCCTGCACGGCTCGCGCAGCTACGTCCTCCAGGACGACGAGGGCCAGATCACCGAGCCGTACTCCATCTCGGCCGGCCTGGACTACCCGGGCATCGGCCCGGAGCACTCGTACCTCAAGGACGTCGGCCGCGGCGAGTACATCGCGGTGACCGACGCCGCCGCGATGTCGGCCCTGCGGCTGCTCTCGCGCACCGAGGGCATCATCCCGGCCATCGAGAGCGCCCACGCGCTCGCCGGTGCCCTGGAGATCGGCAAGCAGCTGGGCGAGGAGGGGCTGATCGTCATCAACCTCTCCGGGCGCGGCGACAAGGACATGGACACGGCGGCCCGCTACTTCGGGCTGTACGACACCGACGCGGCCGTCGAGGCGGACGCGGCCGGCACCGGCGCGGAGATCGAGGGGGACGTCAAGTGAGCGACAACACCCGCCACACCAGCCACACCGGCACCATCGAACTGCTGAACACCACCCTCGCCGCCGCGAAGGCCGAGGACCGCGCGGCCCTCATCGCCTACCTCCCGGCCGGCTTCCCGACCGTGGACGGTGGCATCGAGGCCGTCAAGGCCGCCATCGCCGGCGGTGCGGACGTCGTCGAGGTGGGCCTGCCGCACAGCGACCCGGTGCTCGACGGCCCCGTCATCCAGACCGCCGACGACATCGCGCTGCGCGGCGGCGTGCGGATCGCCGACGTGATGCGCACGGTCCGCGAGGCGTACGAGGCGACCGGCGCCCCGATCCTCGTGATGACCTACTGGAACCCCATCGACCGCTACGGCATCGAGCGGTTCACCGCCGAGCTGGCCGCGGCGGGCGGCGCCGGCTGCATCCTGCCCGACCTGCCGGTCCAGGAGTCGGCGGTGTGGCGCGAGAACGCGGAGAAGCACGGCCTCGCGACCGTCTTCGTCGTCGCCCCCAGCAGCCGCGACGAACGCCTCGCCACCATCACGGCGGCCGGTTCCGGCTTCGTCTACGCCGCCTCCCTCATGGGCGTCACCGGCACCCGCGCGTCCGTCGGCGACCAGGCCCAGAACCTGGTGGTCCGCACCCGCGCCACCACCTCCCTCCCGGTCTGCGTCGGCCTCGGCGTCTCCAACGCGGCCCAGGCCGCCGAGGTCGCCGGGTTCGCGGACGGCGTCATCGTCGGATCGGCCTTCGTCAAGGCCATCCTGGACGCCCCCGACGCGGCCGCCGGTACGGCAGCGGTGAAGGCGCTCGCGGGCGAACTCGCCGAGGGCGTTCGAAAGCGCTGACGCATCACGTCACCCGTACGGGTGGAGTGGGACCGGGGAGGCACGCGAGTGCCTCCCCGGTTCGTTGCTGCGGGTGTGAGCGAGAACCATGAAGGAAGAAGGGCCGCGCGTGACCGGCTCGTCCAGCAGCGTGAGCAGGAGAAGGCGCGCGAGCGCCGCCGCCGCACCCTGATCGTCGCCGGTGCGGTGGTCGGCGTGCTGGCGCTGGCCGCCGTGATCGGCCTGATCGCGGCCAACGCCGGGGACGACGACGACACCGCCGCCCCCGTCGTCGCCCCGTCCGGAGCCACCGGGAAGGACGACCTCGCCATCCCGGTGGGAGCGAGCGACGCCCCGTCCACGCTCACCATCTGGGAGGACTTCCGCTGCCCCGTCTGCGCCCAGTTCGAGAGCGCGTTCCGCTCCACGATCGGGGAGCTCACGGAGAGCGGACAGCTCCGGGTGGAGTACCACCTGGCCACGATCATCGACGGCAACATGGGCGGCACGGGCTCGGTGCGCGCCGCGAACGCCGCCGCCTGCGCCCAGGACGCGGGCAAGTTCAAGGCGTACCACGACGTCCTCTACAGCAACCAGCCCGCCGAGACCGACGACGCCTTCGGCAAGGACAGCACCCTGATCGACCTGTCCAAGAAGGTCACCGGGCTGGACACCCCGACCTTCCGCAGCTGCGTGGAGGACGGCAAGCACAACGCCTGGGTCGCGAAGTCGAACACCGCGTTCAGCGAGGGCGGTTTCCAGGGCACCCCGACCGCCCTGCTGAACGGCGAGTCCATCTTCCCGAAGAAGGGCGACGAGCAGATCTCGGTCGCCAACCTCAAGAAGTGGGTGGAAGAGGCGAACAAGGGCAAGCCGGCCGGCACCCTCACTCCGACGCCCCCGGCCTCCTGATCACGGTGGAGCGGAGGACGGTGGATTCCACCCCTGTTACCCAGACGTTGCCGGGTGACGTGCCGTCCGCGCGGCCCGGCAGGGTAGCGTCGGTTCCGTCATGAACCTTGCCTTCATTCCCAGCCCGTCGACCGGCGTGATCGATCTCGGCCCGATCCCGCTCCGCGGCTACGCGTTCTGCATCATCATCGGTGTCTTCGTCGCCGTCTGGTTCGGCAACAAGCGCTGGATCGCCCGGGGCGGCAGAGCCGGCACCGTGGCCGACATCGCCGTCTGGGCGGTGCCCTTCGGCCTCGTGGGCGGCCGTCTCTACCACGTCATCACCGACTACGAGCTGTACTTCGGTGACGGCCAGAACTGGGTGGACGCCTTCAAGGTGTGGGAGGGCGGCCTCGGCATCTGGGGCGCCATCTCCCTCGGCGCGGTCGGTGCCTGGATCGGCTGCCGCCGTCGGGGCATCCCGCTGCCGGCCTGGGCCGACGCCCTCGCCCCCGGCATCGCCTTCGCCCAGGCCATCGGCCGCTGGGGCAACTGGTTCAACCAGGAGCTCTACGGGCGCAGGACCGACCTGCCGTGGGGCCTGAAGATCAGCGAGGCCCCGAACCGGGTCGCCGGCATCTACCACCCGACGTTCCTCTACGAGTCGCTCTGGTGCGTCGGTGTCGCCCTGCTGGTCATCTGGGCCGACCGCCGCTTCCGGCTCGGGCACGGCCGGGCCTTCGCCCTGTACGTCGCCGCGTACTGCACCGGCCGGGCCTGGATCGAGTACATGCGGGTCGACGAGGCCCACCACGTGCTCGGCCTGCGGCTCAACGTGTGGACCGCGATCATCGTCTTCGTGCTGGCCGTCACCTACCTGGTGATCTCGGCCAAGGTGCGTCCGGGCCGCGAGGAGATCGTGGAACCCCGGGAGGACGGCGACGCCGACGTCGACGGCAACGCGGACACCGCCACCGACGCGGACGCGCAGCCGGACGCGACGGACGAGGGCACGACCGGCACGAAGGCCGATCTGGTGAGGGCCGACGCGACGAAGACCGACACGGCGGACGAGTCCGTCGTGACCGACGCGGCGGACGAGCCGGAGACCGACGGCGCCGCCCGTACCGCCGGTACGAGCTGAGCCCCAGGACACCACGAGGCCGCCGCACCCCACCGGGTGCGGCGGCCTTTCCCGTGTCCCGGCTCCGTGATCCGGGCGGCGGGACCGTCAGCCGACGGGCGCCCCCGACCCGGCCGACCCGGCCGTCCGCCGTCCGAGGGCCAGGGTGCGGTGCGCGGCGGCGGCGACCGCCGCGTCCACGAACCGGCCGTCCGGCAGCGCCAGCGCGCCCGCGTCCGTACGGGCCGCCGCCACGATCTCCTCGGCGGCCTCCAGCTCCTGGTCGGTCGGCCGGAAGGCCCGCTCGATCACCGGCAGCTGGCGCGGGTGGATCGCCGCCCGCCCCAGCATCCCCAGCGCCCGCCCCCGTCCGCAGGAGGCCCAGAGCCCGTCCAGGTCGCGTACGTCGGGGAAGACCGACTGCGTCGGCGGCTCCAGCCCGGCAGCCCGCGCCGCCACCACGATCCGGCTGCGCGACCAGTCGAGCCCGACGTCGTCCCGTACGCCCAGATCGGCGCGGAGGTCCGACTCGCCGATCGCGATGCCCCGCACGTCGTGGTGGGCCGAGGCGATCGAGTAGGCGTGCTCGATCGCGAGCGCCGATTCGAGCAGCGGATAGAGCGGAACGCTCGGGGCGAGCGCCGCCACATGGTGCACGGACGCCGCGTGCGTGACCTTGGGGAGCCGTATCCCGGAGAGCCCGGGCAGCCCCGCGAGCGCCCGCACGTCGTCCTCCCCGTGCACCCGCACATGGACGGGCACGGCGTCCTCGGCGCAGGTCACCGGATCGGTGAGCAGCTCGGCGGTCGCGGACCGGGCGTACTCCTTGCGGCCCGGGGCGACCGCGTCCTCCAGGTCCACGATCACCACGTCCGCCCCCGCGCCCAGCGCCTTGAGCACCACCTCCGGCCGGTCCCCGGGGACGTAGAGCCAGGTCAGCGGCACGGGAGTCGAGTCGTACGTGTCGTACGAGGAGGTGTCGCCGGGCGCGACGGACCCGGTGGGGCGCGGGCGCGCCTCGGCCGCCGTCACAGCGCCCCCTGAGAACGGAGTGCCGCGATCCGCTCGCCGGAGAGGCCGAGCTCGGTGAGGATCTCCTCGGTGTCGGCCCCGTGCGGGCGGCCCGCCCACCGGATGCCGCCCGGAGTCTCGGAGAGCCGGAAGAGGACGTTCTGCATCCGCAGCGGCCCCAGCTCCGGGTCGTCCACCTCCGTCACGCTGTCCAGCGCCCGGTACTGCGGGTCCTCCATCACGTCCCGCACGTCGTAGACGGGGGCGATGGCCGCCTCCGCCTTCTCGAACTCGGCGAGCGCGTCGTCCCGGGTGTGCCGGGCGATCCACGACCCGACCGCCCCGTCCAGCTCGTCCGCGTGCTCCGCCCGGGTCGCGCCCGAGGCGAACCACGGCTCGTCGATCAGCTCGGGGCGCCCGACCAGCCGCATCACCCGCTCGGCGATCGACTGCGCCGAGGTGGAGACCGCGACCCACTGGCCGTCCGAGGTGCGGTAGGTGTTGCGCGGGGCGTTGTTCCGCGAGCGGTTGCCGGTGCGCTGCTGGACATGGCCGAGCTGGTCGAACCAGAGCGGCTGCGGGCCCAGCACCGTCAGGATCGGCTCGATGATCGCCATGTCGACCACCTGCCCCCGCCCGGTGCGGTCGCGCCCGGCGAGCGCGGCCATCACGGCGTACGCGGTGGCGAGCGCCGCGATCGAGTCGGCGAGGCCGAACGGCGGCAGCGTCGGCGGCCCCTCCGGCTCACCGGTGATCGACGCGAAACCGCTCATCGCCTCGGCGAGCGTCCCGAACCCCGGCCGGTGCGAGTACGGGCCGAACTGCCCGAAGGCCGTCACCCGGGTCAGCACCAGCCGCGGGTTGACCGCCTCCAGCTCCTCCCAGCCGAGGCCCCAGCGCTCCAGGGTCCCGGGCCGGAAGTTCTCGATGATCACATCGGTCTCGGCGGCCAGCCGCAGCAGCACCTCGCGCCCGCCGGGGCTGGACAGGTCCAGGGTGAGGTTGCGCTTGTTGCGGCCCAGCAGCTTCCACCAGAGGCCGACCCCGTCCTTCGCGGGGCCGTGACCGCGCGAAGGATCGGGTTTGCGCGGATGCTCGACCTTGATCACCTCGGCGCCGAAGTCACCGAGCATGGTCGCCGCGAGCGGACCGGCGAAGAGGGTGGCGAGGTCCAGGACCCGCAGGCCCGACAGAGGAGTGTGCGTGGGGGTGGTCCCGGATTCGGTCATGAGGCATCGATCTCGCTTCGGTAGGGCATGGAGGTGGACGCGCCCGGCTTCTGGACGCAGAGGGCGGCGGCCGAGGACGCCCAGGCGACCGCCTCGGCCACCGGACGCCCCTCACCGAGGGCCACGGCCAGCGTCCCGACGAAGGTGTCGCCCGCGCCGGTCGTGTCGACCGTGGTCACCTGAAGGGCGGGGAAGCGCACCGGCTCGGCGCCCCGGGCCGCGTACAGGCAGCCCTTCGAGCCGAGGGTGATGACGACCTCCGGCACCTTGCGGAGCAGGACCCGCGCGGCGGCTTCCGGATCCTCGTAGCCGGAGAGCTGCGCCGCCTCGTGCTCGTTGGGGACCAGCAGGTCGACGTGGTCCAGGAGCTCGTCCGGCAGCGGCTGGACGGGGGCCGGGGTGAGGATGGTCCGCACGCCCCGGGCGTGCGCGGCCCGCGCCCCCTCGGTCACGGCGGAGAGCGGCAGCTCCAGCTGGAGCAGCAGCAGATCGGCCGAGGCCGCCGCCTCCTCTTCGGCCGGGCCGAGTGCGGTGAACGTGCCGTTCGCGCCGGGCACCACCACGATCGCGTTGGCGCCGGAGTCGTCGACCACGATGTGCGCCGTGCCGCTCGCGCCCTCGGCCGTCCGCACGAGAGCGGTGTCGATCCCCGCGCTCTCCAGGCCGCCCCGCAACTGCGAGCCGTACGCGTCGGCGCCGACCGCGCCGATCATCGCGACCTCCCCGCCCGCCCGCGCGGCGGCGACCGCCTGGTTGGCGCCCTTGCCGCCGGGTACCGTACGGAACTCCCTCCCGGCGACGGTCTCGCCGAGTGCGGGCGCCCGTGCGACGTAGGCGACGAGATCCATGTTGATGCTGCCGAGCACCGCGATACGGGTCATGGGCGCAGAGCCTCCTGATAGGTCTGTTCGGCGAGGGTGTCGAAGCCGATGCCGTCGAATCCCGGCACCGAGGTGGCGAGCCGGTTCTTCAGCGGGGCGGTCCAGCGGTCCGGCAGGGCGCCCGGACCGCCCGCCAGCAGCCCGGCGAGGGACCCGGCGGTCGCCCCGTTCGAGTCGGTGTCCCAGCCGCCCATCACGGCGTTGCCGACCGAGCGGGTGAAGTCGCCGTCGGCGTGGGTGAGGGCGGCGGCCAGCAGCGCCGCGTTGGGCAGCACGTGCACCCAGTGGTGCGTGGCGGCGTAGACCTCGTGCAGCCGGTCGACGACGGCGTCGAAGCCGCCCGCCGTCCCCGCAGCCCCTGCCGCCCCCGCGGCCTTCGCCGCCCCGGCCGCCTCGATGCCGAGCCGCACCGCACGCGCGTACCGGGACCCGGGCGGCACCACCCGCAGCCCGGCGGCCAGGCAGCCGTGCACGTCGCTCGCCCCGCCGGCCGCCTCCGCCAGCGCCGCCGCCGTGAACATCGCCCCGTACACGCCGTTCGCCGTGTGGGTGAGGACCGCGTCGCGGTGCGCCTGCTCCGCCGCCGCGCCCGGATCGCCCGGGCAGGTCCAGCCGTGCACGTCGGCACGGATCTGCGCCCCGATCCACTCCCGGAACGGGTTGCGGTACCGGGCCGTCCCGGGCGGCTCCACCCCGTCCAGCAGGTTGCGGTACGCGATCCGCTCGGCGGTGAACACCCGGCCGGCCGGCAACTCGTCCAGCCAGAGCCGCGCGAGGTCCTCCGTGGTGAAGCCGCGCCCGTGCCGCCGGAGCAACACCACCGTCAGCAGCGGGAAGTTGAGATCGTCGTCCTCCGGCATCCCGTCGATGTTCTCCGCCAGCGAGGTCGGCCCCGAGCGGCGGTTCCACGGGTACGCGGCGAGCAGCCCGGCGGGTACGCCCCGGGCGGTGAACCAGTCGGACAGCGGCCAGTTGCCGGTGGCGCGGGCGAGCGCGCGAATGCCCTCCAGCGGGAGCTTCTCCACCGGCTTGCCGAGCAGGCAGCCCGCCGCCCGGCCCAGCCACCCGGCGTGCAGCCGGCCCCGGTCGGGGGCGGGCCGGGCGGCCGGCGGGGTGGGCCACCGCGGGCAGAGCGCCCGGATCACCGCCAGGTCCGTGGGCTCCTCGGCGGCCAACGGGCTCTCCAAAAGGGCGAGTTCGTCGAGCAGTCGCTCGGCGAGCGCGCGCAGCCGGGGCGGTGCGGGCGGCTCGGAGGCCCCGGCCCGCTCCGGTGCGGGCGGCCCCCCGGCCGCGTACCACCGCGCCGCGATCTCCGAGGCGTCGCGGCCGTCCTGCTCGGCCTGGCGCAGTTCGTGCCCGATCAGGTCCTCGGGCTGGACCCAGGTCAGCCGTACGTTCACCGCTCACCCGCCAGTACCGCGAAGGCCGCCTCATGGGCGCGGCGGCGGGTGGTGTCGGCGGCGAACACCTCGCGCGCCACCGCCGTCAGGGTCCGCGCCGGGGCGTGCAGGTCGAGCCGGCTCGCCTCGGCGACCGTCTTCGCCCACTCCTCGGGCACCGCCGCCTCCCCGTACAGCGCGCCGACGATCGCGCCGCTCATGGTGGCGATCGAATCGCAGTCGCGCCCGTAGTTCACCGAACCCAGCACCGTACGGCGGTAGTCGCCGCCGCCGGCCAGCAGCATGCCCAGGGCGACGGGCAGTTCCTCGATCGAGTGCAGCCGGGACGGCCGGCGGGCGCCCAGCGAAGGGGAGCGGTAGTCCGGGCCGACCGTGTCGAAGGGGGCGACCGCCTCCCGCAGCGGCACCAGCGCCGACTCGGGGTCGCCGTGCCGGACCGCCTCCTCGCACACCGCCTCGATCGCCGCGCGGGTACCGTCCTTGGCGAGCGCCAGGCACGCCTCCACCACGGAGACGGGCGTGGCGCCCGGCGTGCACGCCGCGGCGACCGCCGCCGCGAACACCCCGGCCGCCTCCCGGCCGTAACTGGACTGGTGCGGCGCCGCGACCTCCAGCGCCTCCGCGTAAGCCGCCGCCGGGTGGGCCGCGTTGACCAGGCCGACCGGCGCCATGTACATCGCCGCACCGCAGTTGACGATGTTTCCGCTGCCCGCCTCGCGCGGGTCGACGTGCCCGTAGTGCACCCGCGCCACGAGCCACTTCTCCGCGAGGAAGATCCGCTGCAACGGCAGCGCCTCCGCCTCCAGCTCCGGAATCCAGCGCGGGGTGGAGATCAGGTCCGGGACCAGGTGCGTGGCGACCGCGTACGCGTCCAGGTGGTCGCGGACCGCGTCGTAGACCCGTACCAGCGCGTGGGTCATCAAGGTGTCGTCGGTGACGTGCCCATCACCCTTGTGGTACGGGGCGATCGGGCGGGCGGTGCGCCAGTCGTCGCCGTACCAGGGGCCGACGATCCCGTGCACCCGCCCGCCGTGCCGCTCCGCGATCTGCTCGGAGGTCCAGCCTTCGACCGGGCCCCCGAGGGCATCGCCGACGGCGGCGCCGACAAGGGCACCGCTCACTCGTTCATCGAGGGAAAGCGTGTCCGATACGGGGTGTTGAGTACTCACTGCGTGCATCATGACTGAATTGTCCACCCGGGGCGGCCTGTTCCGTGGCTGCGAGCAGCCCGGCGAGTTCGATCAGATCCATGCCCGCGAGCCGGGGCAGCGCACATCCGGCGAGGGTGCGGCACGCCTCCCGCCACCCGGACGGTACGGTCCGGATGCCGCCGAGCGTCCCGGTCAGCGCCCCGGCGAGCGCGGGCGCCGAATCCGCGACCCGGGAGAGACACGCCGCGGCCGGGACCGCCTGGGCGATCTGGCCCCGCGCCGCGGTGGTCAGCGCCAGCGCCACCGGCACCGTCTCGGCGGCCGCGATCCCGTAGCTGTAGACGTGGTCGACGATTTGATGCTCCAGCACCGGCACGAGCGAGAACGCCCCGGCGGGCTCGTCCGCGAACTCCCGTGCCAGGCGCACCGCGTGCACCGCGTTGCGGGCGATCTCGGTGCCCTCGGGAAGCTGCGCGAGCGCCGCGTCCACCACCGCTCTCACGTCCGCCCCGGCGAGCGCCTCGGCGATCGCGGCGGCGATGGCCCGCGCGCCGTGCACCCCGTCGCCGTCCTGCGTGTAGCGGGCGTCGAACTCGGCGAGCGCCGCCGCGGCGGCCGGATCGCCCGGGTGCACCACCGCGAGCACCGCGGCCCGCACGCAGGCGGCGTCGTCGAAGTAGTGCGGGTTGTCGTGGCCGGTGGCCGGGGGCCGCAGCCCGGCGGCGAGGTTGCCGAGCCCGGCGCGCACCGAGATCCGGGCGCGCAGCGGCAGCACCGCCGCCTCCACCTCCGGCGCGCGCTCGCTGGCTGCCGCGACCTTGGCGGCCAGCGCGTTCCAGGCGCGGTCCACCGCGTCGCGCACCCGGCGGGAGGGCGCGAGCCCGTACGCCTCGTCGGCCGCCGCCGCGAGCACCGTACCGGCGGCGAACGCGGCCCACTCGGCGTCGTCGGAGGGGCCGAGCCGCAACGGCTCCGGCGGCTGGTTCAGCGCGATCGGCACCGGCAGCGTGGTCGTCGCGTTCTGCTCGGCGAAAGTGTCCAGCTCCCGGGTGAGCCGCCGGGTCCACTCGGGCATCCGGGCCGCCCGGTGCCGGGCGGCGGGCCAGCCGGCCGCGTCCCCGGCGGCGAGCCCCAGCAGCAGGCCCTCGATCCGCGCCCGCCGGGTCGTCTCCCGGTGCTCCGCCCCCGGGCGCGCGGCCTCAGTGCCGGCGGCGGTCATCGGAGCGCCCCTTCCGCGTGCAGCAGGGAGACCGGCGCCGGCTCGTCGGCCCGCTCCCGGCCGGGCGCCTCCCGCTCCGGCGCTTCCCGGTCCGGCACCTTTCGGTCCGCCCGCTCCCGGCCGGCCGGCTCCGGGCCGGTGGCCCCACGGTCCGGACCGGGCGGGGGAGCGGCCGCCTGCCGGGCCTCCTCCGGTGCGCCCGCGGGGTCTCCCGCGGTCAGCAGGTCCGCCACGTCCAGCACGTGGTAGCCCCGCATCGAGGGCAGACAGCTGCCACGTACCGGACCGATCGCGGTGGCCCACTCCGCGGGGATCGCCGCCGTCCCCTGCCAGGCCCCGGCCAGCGCGCCCGCCACCGCCGCCGTGGTGTCCGCGTCCCGCCCCATGTTGACCGCCATCAGCACGGCCGCCCGGAAATCGCCCCGCGCGGCCGTGAAGGCGCCGAACGCCAGCCCCACCGCCTCCGGCGCCAGGTCCGTCCACGGGTAGCCGCCGATCACCACCGCCGACCGCACCGCGCGCTCGGCCGTCAGCCGGTCCGGGTAGCCGCGCTGGGCGGCGGTCACCGCCCGGCGCAGGGACCGCGCGGTCCACGAGTCCATCGGCACCACCGACAGGGCCGCCGCGATCACCGAGGCCGGGCCCGCACCGACCATCGCCGCCGCCACCCCGGCCGCGACCGCCTGGCCGCCGTAGATCCCCTCGCCGTCGTGGCTGACCTGCCCGTCGATCGCCACCAGCCGGGCCGCCTCGGCGGGCCGCCCGGCCGCGAACACCCCGAACGGGGCCGCGCGCATCGCCAGCCCGTCGCTCCACGCGTGCCGGTGCTGCGCGGAGATCGGCGCGGCCAGCCCCCGGCGCAGGTTCTCCAGCGTGCCGCGCTCGCTGAACCCGGCGCCCCGGAAGGGCCCTTCGTCCAGATCGGCGATCCAGTGGTGCCAGGCCCGGTCCACGTCGGCGACGGTGAGGGCCGAACCATGGCGGGCCAGCAGCAGCCCGGAGAAGATCGCGTACTCGGTGTCGTCCGTGCCGGCCGGGTCCTCGCTGACGAAACCCTCGATCCGGCCCCACCGGGCGCGGATCTCCGACGGTCTCAGGTTCTCCGCCGGGGCACCCAGCGCGTCCCCGACGGCCAGCCCGAGCAATGCGCCCCGGGCCCGGTCCTTGCCCGTGATCGGTTCCATCGGTCGACCCTTCGTCCGTACACGATTTCCCTCTGTCCGATCTGTGCCACGCCCGACGGCCGGGAAGGCTGACAACCGGAATAAAAGGGCCATGCGGATGAAGCTAGACGAAACGAAGCGCGGTGCTGGACGGAGGAACGGGAAAACCAGGCAGGGGCGGGGATCCGCCTTCCAAAGCTTTACCCGAAAGGATGACGGGCGCCGCCGGTGGGGCAGCCGGACGGGTGAACGGGGACGGACCCGCCCGAAAGGGCGCCGACGAGGCCCCGCCAAGGCTCTCCAAGGAAGGTGAGCCATACCTGTCTTGCCTGGTCAGAGCGGTGGTAAGTACGGCCTGCCTTGCTGGCGGGCGCCGATTTTCGTGCGTACTTTCGATGGTGTCGGGCGGCGGCGGAGGGGCTGCGGAGCCGTCGGCGGATTGGGGAGCACTGTGTCCATCATCGAGACCGACGCCGCACTGCACGAGGCGCACCGCGACAACCACACCCACCGGGACGTCAACGGCGGCTGGCTGCGCCCGGCCGTGTTCGGCGCGATGGACGGCCTGGTCTCGAACCTCGCGCTGATGACCGGGGTCGCGGGAGGCGACGTCTCGCACCGCACCCTCGTCATCACCGGGCTGGCCGGCCTCGCCGCGGGCGCCTTCTCCATGGCGGCCGGCGAGTACACCTCGGTCGCCTCGCAGCGAGAGCTGGTGGAGGCCGAACTCGACGTCGAACGGCGCGAGTTGGTCAAGCACCCGTACGACGAGATGCGGGAGCTGGCGGACCTCTACATCTCCCGGGGCGTCGAACCGCAGCTGGCCGCCGAGGTCGCCCGGCAGCTCTCCGAGGACCCGGAACAGGCCCTGGAGATACACGCCCGCGAGGAGCTCGGCATCGACCCGGGCGACCTGCCCTCGCCGCTCCTCGCCGCCGGCTCCTCGTTCATGGCCTTCTCGCTCGGCGCCCTGCTGCCGCTGCTGCCGTACCTGCTCGGCGCCACCACGCTCTGGCCCGCCGTCCTGCTCGCGCTGCTCGGCCTCTTCGGCTGCGGCGCGGTGGTGGCCCGGGTGACGGCGCGCAGCTGGTGGTTCAGCGGGCTGCGGCAGCTGGCGCTGGGCGGCGCCGCCGCCGCGCTCACCTACGGCCTCGGCGGGCTCTTCGGGGTGGCGGTCGGCGGCTGACCCGACGGGTTCGCCCGGACGGCCGCCCTGCGGGCGGTCGTCCTTCAGCGGGTCGGCCTCCGGCGGCTGTCCTCCGGGTGGCTGTCCTCCGGCTGGCCGCCCTCCGGGCTGCCGGGACTCCCCGACGGGGCGCCGCCCATCGGGGGTACGGACCGCGACGGAGCGCTCACCCGTACGGCCCATCCATACAACGCCCCGGAAAGCAACCCGCAACACGCCGGAAATACGTGTGACGTACGTCCCGGTTTTCGCCCCTGGGCGGATGCGGTGCACGCAACGTAAAATGAGAGCCTATGCGCGACTCCACATAAGTAATCGTTACTTCCTGGTTTCGAACGCATGGCTGCCGGGCATGAGCCTCAGACACCGCAGGCAACGGCGCCTGCTCTCTGCGGCTCCCCGGGCGTTGATCTCTCCGACTGCGACCCCATCCTCAGCGATGCAATGTCCGCATGTTGGAACGGGCCTTCCGCTTACCGAGAAGCACCCCATCATGTAACCTGCACGAAATTTCGCAGAGGGCCAACGTCGTCCCTCGGCAATGCATATGCCACGACGACGACGGGAGAGCCGATGCGCATCCACGCCTGGTCGCCCATGGACGGTCGCCCCGCCCAGCAGGGGATGTACGACCCCCGTAACGAACACGACGCCTGCGGTGTCGGGTTCGTCGCCACCCTGACCGGTGTGGCCAGCCACGCGCTGGTCGAGCAGGCGCTGACCGTACTGCGCAACCTCGAACACCGCGGCGCCACCGGCTCGGAGCCCGACTCGGGCGACGGCGCCGGAATCCTCCTCCAGGTCCCGGACGCCTTCCTCCGCGAAGAGACCGGCTTCGACCTCCCGGAAGCCGGCGCGTACGCCGTCGGCATCGCGTTCCTCCCCGCCGACGGCTCCACGGACGCCGTCGCGGAGATCGAGAAGATCGCCGGCGAAGAGGGCCTCACCGTCCTCGGCTGGCGCGAGGTCCCGGTCGCCCCGGCCCTCCTCGGCAACGGCGCCCGCGCCACCATGCCCGAGTTCCGCCAGATCTTCGTCGCCGACGGCACCAGCACCGGCATCGCCCTCGACCGCAAGGCCTTCGTCCTGCGCAAGCGTGCCGAGCGGGAGGCCGGTGTCTACTTCCCGTCGCTCTCCGCCCGCACCCTCGTCTACAAGGGCATGCTCACCACCGGGCAGCTGGAGCCGTTCTTCCCCGACCTGTCCGACCGCCGGTTCGCCACCGCCGTCGCACTCGTCCACTCCCGCTTCTCCACCAACACCTTCCCCAGCTGGCCCCTGGCACACCCGTACCGCTTCGTCGCCCACAACGGCGAGATCAACACGGTCAAGGGCAACCGCAACTGGATGAAGGCCCGCGAGTCGCAGCTCGCCTCCGGACTCTTCGGCGAGGCCGCGCTCGACCGCATCTTCCCTGTCTGCACCCCGGACGCCTCCGACTCGGCCTCCTTCGACGAGGTCCTGGAGCTCCTCCACCTCGGCGGACGCTCGCTGCCGCACTCGGTGCTGATGATGGTCCCCGAGGCGTGGGAGAACCACGACTCCATGGACCCGGCCCGCCGCGCGTTCTACCAGTACCACTCCACGATGATGGAGCCCTGGGACGGACCCGCCTGCGTCACCTTCACCGACGGCACCCAGGTCGGCGCGGTCCTCGACCGCAACGGTCTGCGCCCCGGCCGCTACTGGGTCACCGACGAGGGCCTCGTCGTCCTCTCCTCCGAGGTCGGCGTCCTCGACATCGACCCCGCCAAGGTCGTCCGCAAGGGCCGCCTCCAGCCCGGCAAGATGTTCCTCGTCGACACCGCCGAGCACCGCATCATCGAGGACGACGAGATCAAGGCCGGCCTCGCGGGCGAGCAGCCCTACGAGGAGTGGCTGGAGACCGGCGAGATCGAACTCGGCGACCTCCCCGAGCGCGAGCACATCGTGCACACCCACGCCTCGGTCACCCGCCGCCAGCAGACCTTCGGCTACACCGAGGAAGAGCTCCGCGTCCTCCTCGCCCCGATGGCCCGCACCGCCGGCGAACCGCTCGGCTCCATGGGCACCGACTCGCCCATCGCCGCGCTCTCCGCCCGGCCCCGGCTCCTCTTCGACTACTTCACCCAGCTCTTCGCCCAGGTCACCAACCCGCCGCTGGACGCCATCCGCGAGGAGCTCGTCACCTCGCTGCGCTCCTCGCTCGGCCCCCAGGGCAACATCCTGGAGCCGACCGCCGCGACGTGCCGCAGCGTCACGCTGCCCTTCCCGGTGATCGACAACGACGAGCTCGCCAAGCTGATACACATCAACGCCGACGGCGACATGCCGGGCATGAAGGCCGCCACCCTGGCCGGCCTCTACCGCGTCGGCGGCGGCGGCGACGCCCTCGCCGCCCGCATCGAGGCCATCTGCACCGAGGTCGACACCGCCATCGAGGACGGCGCCCGCCTCATCGTCCTCTCCGACCGGCACTCCGACGCCGAGCACGCGCCGATCCCGTCGCTGCTGCTCACCTCCGCCGTCCACCACCACCTCATCCGCACCAAGCAGCGCACCCAGGTGGGCCTGCTGGTCGAGGCCGGTGACGTCCGCGAGGTCCACCACGTCGCCCTGCTGATCGGCTACGGCGCCGCCGCCGTCAACCCGTACCTCGCCATGGAGTCCGTCGAGGACCTCGTCCGCGCCGGTACGTTCATCGAGGGCATCGAGCCCGAGCAGGCCATCCGCAACCTGATCTACGCCCTCGGCAAGGGCGTCCTCAAGGTCATGTCGAAGATGGGCATCTCGACCGTCGCCTCCTACCGCGGCGCCCAGGTCTTCGAGGCCGTCGGCCTCGACGAGGGCTTCGTCGCGACGTACTTCAACGGCACCGCCACCAAGATCGGCGGCGCCGGCCTCGACGTCGTCGCCAAGGAGGTCGCCGCCCGGCACACCAAGGCGTACCCCGCCTCCGGCATCGCGGCCTCGCACCGCGCGCTGGAGATCGGCGGCGAGTACCAGTGGCGCCGCGAGGGCGAACCGCACCTGTTCGACCCGGAGACGGTCTTCCGCCTCCAGCACGCCACCCGCAACCGCCGGTACGACATCTTCAAGAAGTACACGGACCGGGTGAACGAGCAGTCCGAGCGGCTGATGACGCTCCGCGGCCTGTTCGGCTTCAAGTCCGACCGCGCCCCGATCTCCGTCGACGAGGTCGAGTCGGTCGCCGACATCGTCAAGCGGTTCTCCACCGGCGCCATGTCGTACGGCTCGATCTCCCTGGAGGCGCACGAGACGCTCGCCATCGCGATGAACCAGCTCGGCGCCAAGTCCAACACCGGCGAGGGCGGCGAGGACGCCGACCGCCTGTACGACCCGGCGCGCCGCTCGTCCATCAAGCAGGTCGCCTCCGGCCGCTTCGGTGTCACCAGCGAGTACCTCGTCAACGCCGACGACATCCAGATCAAGATGGCGCAGGGCGCCAAGCCCGGCGAGGGCGGCCAGCTGCCCGGCCACAAGGTCTACCCCTGGGTCGCCAAGACCCGGCACTCCACCCCGGGCGTCGGCCTCATCTCGCCGCCGCCGCACCACGACATCTACTCCATCGAGGACCTGGCTCAGCTGATCCACGACCTCAAGAACGCCAACCCGGCGGCCCGCATCCACGTGAAGCTGGTCTCCGAGGTCGGCGTCGGCACGGTCGCGGCCGGTGTGTCCAAGGCCCACGCGGACGTCGTCCTGATCTCCGGCCACGACGGCGGAACGGGCGCCTCCCCGCTCACCTCCCTCAAGCACGCGGGCGGCCCCTGGGAGCTCGGCCTCGCCGAGACCCAGCAGACGCTGCTCCTCAACGGCCTGCGCGACCGCATCGTCGTGCAGACCGACGGCCAGCTCAAGACCGGCCGCGACGTCGTCATCGCCGCACTGCTGGGCGCCGAGGAGTTCGGTTTCGCGACCGCCCCGCTCGTCGTCTCCGGCTGCGTCATGATGCGCGTCTGCCACCTCGACACCTGCCCGGTCGGCATCGCCACGCAGAACCCCGTGCTGCGCGAGCGCTTCTCCGGCAAGGCCGAGTACGTCGTGAACTTCTTCCAGTTCATCGCCGAGGAGGTCCGCGAGATCCTCGCCGAGCTGGGCTTCCGCACGATCGAAGAGGCGGTCGGCCACGCCGAACTCCTCGACACCGACCGGGCGATCACCCACTGGAAGGCCCAGGGCCTCGACCTGGCGCCGCTGTTCCACGTGCCCGAGCTCCCCGAGGGCGCGGTCCGCCACCGGATCCACGAGCAGGACCACGGCCTCGCCAAGGCGCTCGACAACGAGCTGATCAAGCTCGCCGCCGACGCGCTCGGCGCCGACAGCGCGGAAGCCGCCCTGCCGGTCCGCGCCCAGGTCGCCATCCGCAACGTCAACCGCACCGTCGGTACGATGCTCGGCCACGAGATCACGAAGAAGTTCGGCGGTTCGGGCCTGCCCGAGAACACCGTCGACATCACCTTCACGGGTTCGGCCGGCCAGTCCTTCGGCGCCTTCCTCCCCGCCGGAGTCACCCTCCGCCTGGAGGGCGACGCCAACGACTACGTCGGCAAGGGCCTCTCCGGCGGCCGGATCGTCATCCGCCCGGACCGCGGCGCCGACCACCTCGCCGAGTACTCCACCATCGCGGGCAACACCATCGGCTACGGCGCCACCGGCGGCGAGCTGTTCCTGCGGGGCCGTACCGGCGAACGCTTCTGCGTCCGCAACTCCGGTGCCACCGTCGTCTCCGAAGGCGTGGGCGACCACGGCTGCGAGTACATGACCGGCGGCCACGCCGTCGTCCTCGGCGAGACCGGGCGCAACTTCGCCGCCGGCATGTCCGGCGGGGTCGCGTACGTCATCGACCTCGACCGCGACAACGTCAACTCGGGGAACCTCGGCGCGATCGAGGAACTCACCGAGGCCGACGCCCAGTGGCTGCACGACGTCGTGCGCCGCCACCAGGAGGAGACCGGCTCGACCGTCGCCGAGAAGCTCCTCGCCGAGTGGGCCACCGCCGTGACCCGCTTCAGCAAGATCATCCCGTCCACCTACAAGGCAGTGCTCGCCGCCAAGGACGCCGCTGAGCTCGCCGGTCTCTCCGAGCAGGAGACCACCGAGAAGATGATGGAGGCGGCGACCAATGGCTGACCCCAAGGGCTTCCTGACCACCGGGCGCGAGGTCGCGCAGACCCGCCCCGTGGGTGAGCGCGTCAAGGACTGGAACGAGGTCTACGTTCCGGGCTCCCTGCTCCCCATCATCAGCAAGCAGGCCGGCCGCTGCATGGACTGCGGCATCCCGTTCTGCCACAACGGCTGTCCGCTCGGAAACCTCATCCCCGAGTGGAACGACTACGCCTACCGCGAGGACTGGACCGCCGCGTCCGAGCGCCTGCACGCCACGAACAACTTCCCGGAGTTCACCGGGCGGCTGTGCCCGGCTCCCTGCGAGTCGGCGTGCGTGCTCGGCATCAACCAGCCGGCCGTCACCATCAAGAACGTCGAAGTCTCCATCATCGACAAGGCGTGGGACAGCGGCGACGTCACCCCGCAGCCGCCCGAGCGCCTCTCCGGCAAGACCGTCGCCGTCATCGGCTCCGGCCCCGCCGGACTGGCCGCCGCCCAGCAGCTGACCCGGGCCGGCCACACCGTGGTCGTCTACGAGCGCGCCGACCGCATCGGCGGCCTGCTGCGCTACGGCATCCCCGAGTTCAAGATGGAGAAGTCGCACATCAACCGCCGCATCGAGCAGATGCGCGCGGAGGGCACCAAGTTCCGCACCGAGGTGGAGATCGGCGCCGACATGCCGGCCGACGCGCTCCGCCGCCGCTACGACGCGGTCGTCGTCGCGGCCGGTGCCACGGTCTCCCGCGACCTCCCCGTCCCGGGCCGCGAGCTGGGTGGCGTCCACTTCGCCATGGAGTACCTCCCGCTCTCCAACAAGGTGCAGGAGGGCGACCTGACGGTCTCCCCGATCAGCGCCGAGGGCAAGCACGTCGTGGTCATCGGCGGCGGCGACACCGGAGCCGACTGCGTGGGCACCGCCCACCGCCAGGGCGCGCTCTCCGTCACCCAGCTGGAGATCATGCCGCGGCCCGGCGAGGACCGGAACGCCAACCAGCCCTGGCCGACCTTCCCCATGCTCTACAAGGTCACCTCCGCGCACGAGGAGGGCGGCGAGCGGCTCTACTCCGTCTCGACCACCCACTTCGAGGGCGACGAGGACGGCAACGTCCAGTCCCTGCACCTCATCGAGGTGGAGTTCAAGGACGGCAAGCTGGAGCAGAAGGCCGGCACCGAGCGCGTCATCCCGGCCCAGCTCGTCACCCTCGCCATGGGCTTCACCGGCACCGACCAGGCCAACGGCCTCGTCGAGCAGTTCGGCCTCGGCCTCGACGAGCGCGGCAACATCGCCCGCGACGCCGACTACGCCACCAACGTCGAGGGCGTCTACGTCGCCGGTGACGCCGGCCGCGGCCAGTCGCTCATCGTGTGGGCCATCGCCGAGGGCCGCTCCGCGGCACGCGGCGTGGACCGCTTCCTGACCGGGACCAGCGCCCTGCCGGCCCCGATCCGCCCGACGGACCGCTCCCTGATGGTCTGACCCCCCGATCGCCGGAGCCGGCCGTGCTTTCACGGCCGGGCCCCGGAGCAGACGTCCCGTACAACGGCGTACGGAACTGAACGCGGCGCCTACCTCGTCCCCGACCGGACTTGGGTGGGCGCCGTGGCGCGTCCGGGGGCGTCACGAGGGACGGTCCGGCGGAGGCGCAGGGGGCACGGCGCGGTGGGGTCCGCCGCGCCGGGGCGTGCGGCCGTTGTGGGGGCCGGGGCCCGGCGGGGCCGTTGACGCCGTTCAGTAGGCTCCCGCGTCAGGAAGAGTGACCCCGGATTCACCTGCTCGCGCTGCGGCGCGCACCACGCAGAGCTGCCGATGAACCACACGGCCGAGGCGCCGGCCGTGTGGGACCCGGCCTTCACCGACGCCGACGACTGCCTGCTCTCGTCGGACCAGTGCGTGATCCACGCACAGCACTACTTCGTCCGGGGACTGATCGAGATACCGGTCATCGACAGCGGCGAGGTGTTCTCCTGGGGCGTCTGGGTCTCGCTCAGCCGTGAGAACTTCGCCGCAGCCTCGGATCTGTGGGACACGCCGGGCCGAGAGTCCGAGAAGCCGTACTTCGGCTGGCTCACCACGGAACTCCTGGCCTACTCGTCGACGCCCCTCAACCTGAAGACGAACCTGCACACCCGTCCGGTCGGGCAGCGCCCCTTCGTCGAGCTCGAACCCACCGACCACCCCCTCGCCGTCGAACAGCGCACGGGGATCACCCCGGACCGCGTGCGGGAGATCGCCGCAGCCGTACTCCACCCCTTCGACGAAGGCCGGCCGTGACGGCGGACGCACGTGTACGGCTCACCCCGGTGGCACCGGAGGGCCTGAGCCGTCGGGCCCGCCGGTTCGTCGAGGTGCACGGGTTGCGTGTCCCGTGCCCGGACGTCCGGCCCCACCGGGACGTATGGCTCAGGCACGGGATCCCCGCCGAGGCGGCGGACCCGGCCGCGGCGTTCCACCTTCGCTGAGGCGGCCTCGCCCTGCCGCCGTCCCCCTTATACGAGGGCGGCCCGCGCGTTCTGGGGGCCGAGGCTCCGGAGGAGACGGCCGAGGACGGTTGGCTGGTCCCGGCCGGCGACTGCCGGGTGTCCATGGCCTACGGATTCGCGATCGGCCCGGGGGGCGAGTTCGGGATCGACGCCTACCGGTGGACACCGCTCCACGCCGACGTGGACGGATGGGTGGAGGCGCTGGCCCTGGCCGACCACGCGGCGCACTGGGCCAGAACCCGCACCAGGATCACCGGCGAGGCCGTCGGCGCCCTGGACCTCACCGGGTACGAGCGGGTGCCCGAGGTCCGGGGACTCACCGACACCTGGTGGCGCGGCAAGGACACGCTCGTCGCGGTCTACGACGGCGAAGCCGTCGGCCTCGCCGCGCCCCAATGCCGAGTGGCCCATGTCTACGGCGGACTCGACGACTGGGGCCTGCGCGGCGGCTGACGCCCTCAGCATCCGTGTCCGGCCCCCGCACCCCCCGGGCGTACGCCCTGCGGGCTCTCAGCCGCCGGTCAGCGCGTTCGTCTTCAGCACCACCACGAGCGCCAGCAGCCCCAGCAGCACCACGGCGGCGACGGTCTGCGCGAGGCCGTTGCGGAGCTTCGGCGGCGCGTACGCCAGGCCGAACATCACCAGGCCGCCGGTGAGCAGGCCGCCGAGGTGGCCCTGCCAGGAGGTGAAGAAGGCGGAGATCACCATCCAGACCAGGAACCCGGCCATGAAGCGGTTCAGCTGGCTCACGTCGCGGCCCAGCCGTCGGCCGATGACGTAGAGCGCGGCGGCCAGGCCGAAGATCGCACCGGAGGCCCCCACGGTGTTGCTGTCGGGCGCCAGTACGTACACCAGCACCGAACTGCCCACCGCGGAGAGCAGGTACAGCGCCGCGTACCTGACCTTGCCGAGCTGGGTCTCCACGTCCCGGCCGAGGTTCCAGAGCGCCAGCATGTTGAAGACCAGGTGCATCACGCCGATCGACGAGTCCGGCGGCAGATGCAGGAACGAGCCGGTCAGCAGCCGGTACCACTCGCCGCCGACCACTCCGGTCGCGTCGTAGCCGGGCTGCGTCCAGCCGTCGTACACGTACAGGGCTCCGTCGGGGCCGGTGAGCGCCGCCCCGAGCAGCCCGAACCGGTCCAGGATCTCCGGCTTCACGACCTCGGCGACGTAGGCGAGGACGTTCAGGGCGATGAGGGCGTACGTGACCAGGGGCTTCGTGCCCGACGGGACCCGGCCGCCGAAGAGGCTCCGCGCCTGGCGGACCGTGCGGTTGCCCTCCCGTACGCACTCCGGGCACTGATGGCCGACCGCGGCCTCACGCATGCAGTCCGGGCATATCCGGCGGTCGCAGCGGGTGCAGCGGACATGTGTCTCGAAGGACGGATGGCGGTAACAGGTGGGGGTGTCGGCGGGGGTGTCGGCCTCCATGACCGGCTCCTTCACTGGGCGAGGTGGTGCGCGGTGCCGAGGTGACGGCGGCGATCAAGATAGCGAACCTGGAATTCGGACCATATGCCCGGGTGTCGGATGGCAGCCTTGGGGTGGTGTCGGGACCACCAACCCCCTTGCCGGGCAGGCGTGGAGCGGCGGCGGCTCGGTGCAGGGCGGGACCGGATCGGATCACCTGGGATCGGACCGGACAGGAACGGAGACAAGCATGATCGGATCGCCTATGGATGCGGCCACGGGTACGGCCGCGGGCCCCGCGCTCTCCCTCGACAAGGTGGCGGCGCGTGCGCCCGGCCTCGTGAGCCTCTACAAGAGGGCGGGGGTCTCCCTGCGCAAGCGCGGCATGGACGGCGCCAGGGCGGCGGTCTACCTGGTCCTCGACTACTCGGGCTCGATGAAGGACTACTACAAGGACGGCAGCGTCCAGGCCCTCGCCGACCAGGTACTGGGGCTGTCCGCCCATCTCGACGACGACGGGCGCGTCCCCGTCGTCTTCTTCTCCACCGACATCGACGCCGTCACCGACATCGCGCTCGACAACCACCGAGGGCGCGTCGACGCGATCGCGGCGGGCCTCGGGCACATGGGGAAGACCAGCTACCACCTGGCGATGGACGCGGTCATCGACCACTACCTCGACAGCGGCTCCACCGCCCCCGCTCTCGTCGTCTTCCAGACCGACGGCGGCCCGATCAACAAACTCGCGGCCGAACGGTACCTCTGCAAGGCCGCCGAACTCCCGCTGTTCTGGCAGTTCGTCGGGTTCGGCAACACCCGCAGCACGCAGTTCGACTTCCTGCGCAAGCTCGACGAACTCGCCGTCCCTGCAAAGCGCGTGGTCGACAACGCCGGTTACTTCCACGCCGGACCCGACCCGCGCACCGTCCCCGACGAGGAGCTCTACGACCGGCTCGTGGCGGAGTTCCCGCTCTGGCTCGCGGCGGCCCGGGAACGCGGCATCGTGGGGTGACTCCGGGGAGGCCCGTCGGGGGTGCGCGGCCCGGCGTCCGGCACCCGTTGCGGTGACCCGCCGGAAATCCTGACAGGAGGTGTCGGGATGAGGCGGTTCGATGGGAGGCATGACACCGAACACCCCCGCCTCCACCGCCACGACCCCCACCACCTGGGCGGACTTCCACGCGGCCGAACCCGGCTTCGCCACCACCGCCGAGAAGCGCTTCCGCCTCTACCGCCACCAGGTCCTGGCGACCCTCCGCAAGGACGGGTCGCCCCGGGTCTCCGGGCTGGAGGCCGACTTCCGCTTCGGCGAGATGCTGCTCGGCATGATGCCGCACTCCCGCAAGGCCCTCGACCTGTTCCGCGACCCCCGCTTCGCGATGCAGGCGAACCCCGGGCCGGACGCCGAGATGGCCGACGGCGACGTACGCGTCGCCGGCCGCGCGATCGAGGTCAACGACCCCGCCCTGCTGGCCCGCTTCATCGAGGAGGCCACGCCTCCCGAGCCGTTCCACCTCTTCCGCGTCGACCTCACCGAGGTGGTCCACACCGGGATGGACGGCGAGGAACTCGTCGTCCGCTCCTGGATCCCGGGCCGCGGACTGCGCACGGTCCGCCGGGGGAACGAGGGGCCGGTGGGGTGAGGCGCGGTTCCGTCTCCGGCGGCGCCGGGGAGGGGGCGGCCAGCCCCTCCTGCGGCGTGTTGTCCGTCTCACTCCCGGAGGGGTGTGGCGGGCCGGGCATGGGACTGAAGCCCTGGTGACAGGGGTGCGCACGCCGCGCGGGCGCCCCGCGGGCCCCTCGCGGACAAGTTTCCGTGATCCGGAGCCCCAAGATCCACCACCCGCCGGGAGGACGTGCTACGGTGTTCCAGTTGCAGTTTTGGTACCCATGAACTTTATGTGCGCCTGACGGGAATGCTTCCTCAGGCGCATTATTGTTTTCCGGCTTTCTCCGGATGGGGCTCAATGCGGCGACTTGGAATTCGTAAAGTGCGGATTCTCGGCACTGCACCTCTTTTAGGAGAATGACATGGCTACTGGAACCGTGAAGTGGTTCAACTCGGAAAAGGGCTTCGGCTTCATCGAGCAGGACGGCGGCGGCGCCGACGTCTTCGCCCACTACTCCAACATCGCCACCTCGGGCTTCCGTGAGCTCCAGGAGGGCCAGAAGGTCTCCTTCGACGTCACGCAGGGCCAGAAGGGCCCGCAGGCGGAGAACATCGTCCCCGCCTAATTCGGCCGGACGCGTACCTCGCAGCCGGGGCTCGCACCTTCACGGTGCGGGCCCCGGTTTGTGCTGTCTCCGGGACGTCCTGTCACCGGAGCACCCGCCATGTGCCGCATCCTGGGGCGCACATGAAAGCGGTCCGAAGAGCATGTCGCAGCGACCCAGGAATCCCCCAGGAGGGAAATTCCGTATGACCCGCTTCGAACGCCAGGACCGCCCGGCCGGCAACCGTCAGCCGAGTGGACGGGGCCGCGCCCAGTCCCAGGCCGCCCCCGCCCGCCGGGGAGCCGGCAAGGCTCCCGCGCGCCGCCGTCCCGCCGCTCCGCAGGGCGGCGAGTTCGCCCTGCCGGAGACCCTCACCCCCGCTCTGCCCGCCGTCGAGGCGTTCGCCGAGCTGGACATGCCCGCAGCGCTGCTGAAGACGCTGGCCGCGCAGGGTGTCACCGACCCCTTCCCGATCCAGGGCGCCACCCTGCCGAACTCGCTCGCCGGCCGGGACATCCTCGGCCGCGGCCGCACCGGCTCCGGCAAGACGCTGGCCTTCGGCCTCGCGCTGCTGGCCCGTACCGCCGGACGCCGCAGCGAGCCCCGCGCCCCGCTGGCCCTCGTGCTGGTTCCGACCCGCGAGCTCGCCCAGCAGGTGACCGACGCGCTTACGCCGTACGCCACCTCCGTGAACCTGCGCCTGGCGACCGTGGTCGGCGGGATGTCCCTCACCAAGCAGGCCGCCACGCTCCGGCGCGGCGCCGAGGTGCTCGTCGCCACTCCGGGCCGGCTGAAGGACCTCATCGAGCGCGGCGACTGCCGCCTGGACGAGGTCTCCATCACGGTCCTCGACGAGGCCGACCAGATGGCCGACATGGGCTTCATGCCGCAGGTCACCGCCCTGCTCAAGCAGGTCGAGGCGGACGGCCAGCGGATGCTGTTCTCCGCCACCCTGGACAAGAACATCGACCGGCTGGTCAAGATGTTCCTGACCGACCCGGTCGTGCACTCCGTCGACCCGTCGGCCGGCGCCGTCACCACGATGGAGCACCACGTGCTGCACGTGCTGGACGACACCGACAAGAAGGCCGTCGCCACGAAGATCGCCGCCCGCGAGGGCCGCGTGATCATGTTCGTCGACACCAAGCGTGCCGCCGACCGCTTCGCCAAGCGCCTGCTCGCCGCCGGTGTCCGCGCCGCCGCCCTGCACGGCGGCCGGTCCCAGCCGCAGCGCAACCGCACCCTGGACCAGTTCAAGGACGGCCAGGTCACGGCGCTCGTCGCGACCAACGTGGCGGCCCGCGGCATCCACGTCGACGACCTCGACCTCGTCGTCAACGTGGACCCGCCCACCGACCACAAGGACTACCTCCACCGAGGCGGCCGCACCGCGCGCGCCGGCGAGTCCGGCAGCGTCGTCACGCTGGTGCTGCCCGAGGAGAAGCGGGACATGACCCGCCTCATGCAGGACGCGGGCATCGCCCCGCACACCACCCGCATCACCTCCAGCGACCCGGAGCTCAGCCGGATCACCGGCGCCCGCGAGCCCTCCGGCATCGCGGTCGTCATCGAGGTGCCCCAGCCGACCCCGCCGAAGCAGCGCACCCGCTCCGGCGGCCAGGCGGGCACCACCGGCGCCACCACCCGCTCGGGCAGCCGCGGCCGCGGTCGCCGGGGCGGCGCGGGCGGCGCCGGAGGCACGAGCACCACCACCGGCACCACCGGCGGCGCACGCGGCACGGGCAACGGCGGCGGTCGCGGCGGAGCCTCCGCCGGGGCGCAGCGCGGCGAGGCCCGCGGTGCGGGCGCCGGGCGTACGGGCGCGAGCGCCGGCCGCACCGGTTCCGGCCGTACGGGCACGGGCTCGGGCCGTACCGGCACCGGCTCCGGCCGTCCCGCCGGGGCGGGCCGGGGCAACGGCGGCAACGGTGGGGGAGCGCCCCGCAGCCGCCGCGCCGCGTAAGGCAGCCGTGCGGCGAGGCCGCACGGCTCAGTGACCAGGGCGACGCCCGGTCCGGTTCTCCGGACCGGGCGTCGTGCTGTGCGGGGGAGCGCAGGCGCACACGGGGGAGCGCCCAGGGCGGGCGCCGGCCCCGGAGTAGTACGGGCGAACGAACGATCATCACATGGGGTGGCCGGTGCTTCCGCCGCCCTTCGCCGGGGCAGCCTGCCCACCGGAGCGGCGCCGGAGCGACGGCGCGCCGTACGGGAGGGGCGGGCACACATGACATCGGAGACCCGGGAGGACGGCGGGAGCGGGCCGGTCCTGCTCGCCGCCGGTCTGGCCGATCTGGCCCTGGCCACCTGCGGCGCGGCCTGGACCGCCGCGCGCGGTCTGTTCGGCCGCTCCGACCTGGGAGACCTCGCCCAGCAGGGGGAGCAGGACCTCAGGGCGCGCGGCCGCCTGGCGCTGGACAGGGTGGGCACCGGCCCCGCGCACCTGGAGATCCTCGCGCGCCACGCCCGTACCCGGGGCGCGGGCGGGCCCGGTGCCTGAGCCCGTACGCCTCGCCCCCGGGCCGGCCGCGCCCGGGCCGCCGGCCCACGCCGTACCCCTGCCCAGGCCCAGGCGGCACGCCCCCGCCGCGTCCGCCGCCTGCGCCGCGCCCATCGCCGCCACGCCCACCGCCGTCGCGTCCTCGGCGGCCAGCCCCGCCCCCGCCACCCCCGAGCCGTCGGAGCTCGCCGCGCTGCGGGCCCGGGTGGACCGGGAGCTGCGGCGGTTCACCGACGCGGAGACCGAGGCGCTGCTCGCCGTCGACGAGGACCTCGCCCCGCTCGCGGCCGTCCTGTCCGACGCCACCGCCCACGGGAAACGGCTCCGGTCGGCGTTCTGCTACTGGGGCTGGCGGGCGGCGCGGCAGCCGGACAGCGAGGCGATGGTCCGGGCGGCGGCCGCCATGGAACTCGTCCACGCGGCGGCCGTCGTCCACGACGACATCATCGACGACAGCCGGCTGCGGCACGGCCTGCCGACCGCCCACGTCGCCCTGCGCTCCGCCGTCACCCGGGGCACCCGGGTGAACCCGCGCGCCGCCTCGCTCGCGATGCTCGCCGGAGACCTGCTGATGTCCTGGGCCGGACAGCTCTTCACCGGCTGCGGCCTGCCCGGCGCCTACCTGGCCCGGGCCCGCCCTCTCTGGGGCGTGCTGGCGCGCGAACTCGTCGCCGGAGAGGCCCTGGAGATCCTGCGCACCGCCCAACCGCCCGACGTACGGCAGTCGCTGAAGGTGATCCGGTACAAGACCGCCAAGTACACCGTGGAACACCCCCTGCACATCGGTGCCGTGCTCGGCGGCGGCGACGCGGCCCTGCGCGACGCCTTCACCGACTACGGGCTGCCGCTCGGCGAGGCGTTCCAGCTCCGCGACGACCTCCTCGGCCTGTTCGGCGAACCGGAGCACACCGGCAAGGCCAACACGGACGACATCACCGGTGCCCGCCCCACCGCGCTGATCGCCCACGCCCTCGCCGCGGCCGGCCCCGCCGAGCGCCGCGCACTCTCCCGGCTCCTCGGGCGAGGCAGCCTCACCGCCGCCCAACTCGGCCTCGTACGCGCCGTCGTGGAGTCCACCGGTGCCCGCGCCCGCGTCGAGCGCATGATCGGCGACCGGGTCTCCCTCGCCACCCGGGCGCTCGACGGCGCCGGCCTCCCCGCACCCGCGCACGCCGCCCTCGCCCACCTGGCCACCGCGGTCACCGCCCGCCCCGCCTGACGCCCCCGCCGATCCACCCCCACCCCGAGGAGCCACCCGTGTACCCGACCGAGCAGTCCATGGACGCGCTGCGCCAGTGCGGCGACGAACTCGCCGACGCCACGGTCACCACCCTCTTCGAGCGCGGCGAGACGGGGAAGTTCAACACCCTGATGCGGTACGTCTCCGTGGCCGGACAGCCCCTCCCGGACGGGCTGCCGGACGTCGCCCGCGCGTACCTCCACGAGACCAGCAGCCCGCCCTCCTGGGTCGACTGGGAGGAGATGGAGAAGGCGCGGCTCTTCTTCATCGACAACAACGTGCACATCTCCACCGCCCTCTCCTTCGCCGCCATGCCCGCCTGCTACGTCGTCCCGCACATCGCGAAGCTCCTGTCGGCGACGCACTCGCTGAACTACCCCTCCAAACGCATGGCGGAGACCGGACAGTTCACCGTCTACCTCATGCAGCCCGACGCCTTCGAAGCCGGCGGACGCTTCCTCCCCGCCGCCCAGAAAGTCCGCCTGCTGCACGCCTCCATCCGCTACCACCTGCGGCGCGAGGGCCGCTGGGACACGGAGGCCCTCGGTACGCCGATCTGCCAGGAGGACATGATCGGCGGGCAGATGATGTTCTCGATGCAGGTGCTGGACGCCCTGCACCGGCTCGGCATCCACATGAGCGTCGACGGCGCGGGGGCCTACCACTACGCCTGGCGCGTCGTCGGCGCGATGCTCGGCGTCGACCAGGAACACGCCCCCAAGGACCTCGCCCAGGCCCGCGCCTTCTCCGACCTCTACATGACCCGGCACATGGGCCCCAGCGACGAAGGAGTCGCCCTCACCCGGCAGCTGATCGACCTGTACGAGGAGGTGGTCCCCGGAACCCTGCTGGACCCGGTCGTCTCCGCGCTGATCCGCCACCTGATCGGGGACACCTGCGCCGACTGGCTCGGCGTCGCCCGCACCCCCTGGGACACCGTCGTCAAGGCCGCGCCCGCCCTGATGAACGTACTGGAGACCATCGAGGACCGCTCACCCCTGGGCGCGTGGGCCCTGGACCGCCTCGGCCACCTCACCACCCTGTTCGAACTCTCCTCGCTCACCCGGGGCCGGGTCATGCACTACGCGATCCCCGAACACCTCAAGAAGGACTACGGCCTCTCCACCGCCGTCCCCCGCACCCGGCGCTGGACCCCGCCCGCCCCGGTCGTCTGACCGGCCGGACCGCCTTCTGGTTCACGTGTCGCACGCCCACCGCGTCCCGCACACCCCGCAGCCCGCCCGGACCGGACCGCGCAGCGGCAGCCGGAGCCGCTGATGGCACGTCGGGCAGTCGAACAGCACCCGCCGCTCCGGACCGCCGCCCTCGAAGGCGTACGGAGCGCCGGGCGCCGCCACCGCCCGGTGCCGGTCCCGGGCGTACCGCATCCGGCTCATCCCGCCCGCCGCCCGCAACGGCGGCACCCGCAGATCCCGCAGCGCCCTCGACCGGCCCTCGGTGTACGCCTGGTACGCCCCCGGGCTGGTGAACCACGGCGAGGGGTCCTCGCCGAACGCCAGCGACCTCTTCGCCAGCACGTAACCGAACTCCTCCGGCGTCAGGTACCCCAGCTTCTGGCGGGTCAGCGCATCCTCGCGGAACGCGTCCAGCAGCAGCCAGCCCGCGCCGAGATACACCGCCACCGTGTCGGTCAGTATCTCGTTCTCCCGGATCCCGGAGAACTCCAACCCCAGCCGGTGCAACAGCACATGGGTGACCTCGTGCACCAACGCGGCACCGACATCGCGCCGGTTGGAACGGAACCGGTCGTTGAGCTCCACGAAGTACTCTGGCCCCGCCGCGAGTTCGACGGTCGCCGCATGCTCCATCCGGCGGAAACCGACGATCATGCGGGCGTCGGGCAGCCGCAGGTGCGCCACCGCCGCCCGGGCCACCCGCTGCGCGCCCCCGTACAACTCCTCCGCGTCCCCGAACGCGACCTCGGCCCCCGGCAGACTCCCCGCGTACGCGCGCACACCCGCGCCGCCCATCCGCCGGTACAGCGCGGTGATCGAAGCCCTGACGGTGTCCAGATGCGGAAACCCACGCACCACCGGGCCCCCGGTCCGGCCGTTCTCCGCCACGCCCCCACCCCCCCCGGTGGGCGGCCCCCGCCGCCCGCCTTCCACCGTACGGGGCGACGGCCCGGGCGGGCGAGGGCCGGCCCTCGTGAGGTGCCTCCCGGCGCCCCGGGCCGGTACCACCCACCGGCGCCCACCCGCCGGCGCGCTACGTCTAAGCTCGTCGACCATGAACGACATCGATCCGTCCGTACGCGCAGAACTGAACCGGCTGCGCGAGAGCATCGACAACATCGACGCCGCCGTCGTCCACATGCTCGCCGAACGGTTCAAGTGCACCCAGCAAGTGGGACACCTGAAGGCCGCTCACCAGCTCCCGCCCGCCGACCCGGCGCGCGAGGCGCGGCAGATCGAGCGGCTCCGCCAGCTCGCCGGCAACGCCAAACTCGACCCGGCCTTCGCGGAGAAGCTCCTCAACTTCATCGTCGCCGAGGTGATCCGCCACCACGAGCGGATCGCGGAGGAGACGACCGGCGGCGACCGCGAGGCCGGAAGCGGCGACCCGCAGGAGGCGTGACCCGCCCCCGAGGTCCCCGACGGGCGGGTCGTACGGGCAGCCCGCCCGTACGACCCGCCCCGGGAGAACCCCGTCGCACGCCCTCGGAGCCGTACGGCAGCATGGAGAAATGTCCGTACTGACGCGCGACGAAGCGCAGACCCGAGCCCGCACCATCGACGTCCAGCGATACACCATCGCCCTCGACCTCACCACCGGCGACGAGACCTTCACGTCCCGCACCGCCATCCGGTTCACCGCACGCACCGCCGGCGACACGTTCATCGAGGTCGAGCCCGCGGCACTGCACGCGCTCAGCCTCGACGGACAGCCCCTCGACCCCGCCCTCCTCGCCGACGACCGCTACCCCCTCACCGGGCTCACGGCCGGCCCCCACGAGCTCCGCGTCGACGCCACCATGCGCTACTCGCGCACCGGCGAGGGCATGCACCGCTTCACCGACCCCACCGACGGCGAGAGCTACGTCTACACCCAGCTCTTCCTCGACGACGTGCGGCGCGTCTTCCCCGCCTTCGACCAGCCCGACCTCAAGTCCGTCTTCGAGATCACCGTCACCGCCCCCGACGGCTGGAACGTCCTCGGCAACGGCATCTCCACCCCCACCGGCGACGGCCGCTGGACCATCGCCCCCACCCCCCTCATCTCCACCTACCTCGTCGCCGTCGCCGCCGGCCCCTGGCACTCCGTGACCACCGAACACGCCGGCATCCCCTTCGGCATCCACTGCCGCCGCTCCCTCGCCCCCTACCTCGACGCCGACGCCGACGAGATCCTCGACACCACCCGCGCCTGCTTCGACCGCTACCACGAGAAGTTCGACGAGCCCTACCCGTTCGACTCCTACGACCAGGCCTTCGTCCCCGAGTTCAACGCCGGCGCCATGGAGAACCCCGGACTCGTCACCTTCCGCGACGAGTTCGTCTACCGCTCCGCCGTCACCGACACCGAACGCCAGACCCGCGCCATGGTCATCTCCCACGAGATGGCGCACATGTGGTTCGGCGACCTCGTCACCCTCAGCTGGTGGGACGACATCTGGCTCAACGAGTCCTTCGCCGAATACATGGGCTACCAGACCATCGCCGAAGCCACCCGCTTCACCGACACCTGGGTCGACTTCGGCGTCGCCCGCAAGGGCTGGGGATACGACGCCGACCAGCGCCCCTCCACCCACCCCGTCGCCCCCGACCCCGCCGCCGTCCCCGACACCGCCTCCGCACTCGTCAACTTCGACGGCATCTCCTACGCCAAGGGCGCCTCCGCACTCCGCCAACTCGTCGCCTGGATCGGCGAGAAGGACTTCCTCGCCGGCATCAACGCCCACTTCGCCCGTCACAAGTTCGCCAACGCCGGCCTCGCCGACTTCATCGACAACCTCGCCTCCGCCACCGACCGCGACGTCCACGGCTGGGCCGACACCTGGCTGCGCACCACCGGCCCCGACACCCTCACCGCCCGCGTCGACGAGCGCGGCAACGAGTGGACCCTCGCCGTCGACCACCTCGGCAGCCGCCCCCACCGCATCGCCGTCGGCCTCTACGACCACGAACTCGGCACCGGACCCGACCGCCTCGTCCTGCGCGACCGCGTCGAAACCGACGTCCCCGGCACCGGCGAACCCCTCACCCTCCCCGGCCGGCGCCCCGTCCTCGTCGTCCCCAACGACCACGACCTCACCTACGCCAAGGTCCGCCTCGACCCCGCCTCCTGGACCGCCGTCGAACACGGCCTCTCCGGCATCCCCGACCCCCTCACCCGCGCCGTCATCTGGAACACCGCCCGCGACATGGTCCGCGACGGCGACCTCCACCCCACCGCCCACCTCGCCCTCGCCCGCACCCACCTCCCGCACGAGACCGACCTCGCCCTCGCCCAGGGCGTCCTCGGCTTCGCCGCCCTCCTCACCGACCGCTACCTCACCCCCGAAGAGCGCCCCGCCGCCCTCGCCACCCTCACCGACCTCTGCCGCGACCTCGTCCGCCGCACCGAGGACGGCAGCAACCCCGGGCTGCGCCTCGTCGCCGTACGCCACCTCATCGACGCCGCCACCCAGCCCGACACCCTCCGGGAATGGCTCGCCGACGGCACCGCACCCGGCGGCCCCGAACTCGACCCCGAACTGCGCTGGCGCGTCCTCACCCGCCTCGCCGTCCTCGGCGCCACCGACGAGACCGCCATCGCCGCCGAACTCGCCCAGGACGCCAGCGCCGCAGGCCAGGAAGGCGCCGCCCGCTGCCGCGCCGCCCTGCCCGACCCCGAGGCCAAGGCCGCCGCCTGGCAGTCCCTGTTCCACGACGACACCCTGTCCAACTACCTCTTCACCGCCACCGCCCAGGGCTTCTGGCAGCCCGAACAGACCGGCCTCACCCGCGACTACGTCGCCCGCTACTACCCCGACGCCGCAGCCCTCGCCGCCCGCCGGGGCCCCGCCATCGCCACCGCCGCCGGCCGCGCCGCCTTCCCCGCGTACGACGTGGACGCCGACGCGCTCGCACTCGGCCACCGCGCCCTCGAAGACGACACCCTCACCCCCGCCCTCCGGCGCAAGCTCGTCGACGAACTCGACGACCTGCGCCGCGCCCTGGCCGTACGCGACACCCACTGACCCTCAGCACCCACGCGCCCGGCGCCCCTCCACCCGGGGGGCGCCGGGCGCGGCCATGTCCGGCCCCGCCCGTGAACAAGCTTGCAGACGACGACAGTTGACGGGAACGGTGTGTGCCTGCGCATCTCCGCCACCCCTCGACGCGTACTGGACCGGCTCGAACTTCCGTACTGCGATGGCGAATACGTACGCGTGCGCCGCGCCACACGCCCATACCCCTTTAGGGTCGGCATCGTTGGACCGGGCGGCCCAACCGCAACCCGAACAAAGAGACGCCCGCACGTCCACCGCCACCACACCAACGAAGGGGCAGCCCACACCCATGTCCACCACCCCACCCCTCGCCGGCGGCACCACGGGCCCCGACCACCTCCGCCCCCTCCTCGACACCGTCCTCGCCGCCCTCCACGAAGGCGCCACCCGCCGCGCCGGCCCCCTCCCCGCAGGCGGCCCCACCGCCACCACCGCCCGCACCCGCCACGCCATCGGCCCCCTCCTCCCCGACCAGGGCACCGGCGCCCACCACGCCCTGAGCACCCTCGTCACCGCCCTCGCCGAAGGCGCCGCGGACCCCGCACACCCCCACTGCGCCGCCCACCTCCACACCCCGCCCCTCGCCCTCGCCGCAGCCGCCGACCTCGCCGCCTCAGCCCTCAACCCCTCCATGGACTCCTGGGACCAGGCACCCGCCGCCACCACCCTCGAAACCGAACTCACCGACACCCTCGCCCGCGAGATCTACCCCCACCACCCCCACCCCGACGCCGTCATCACCACCGGCGGCACCGAAGCCAACCAACTCGCCCTCCTCCTCGCCCGCGAACGCCACGGCCCCGTCCAGACCATCCACGGCGCCAACGCCCACCACAGCATCACCCGCGCCGCCTGGCTCCTCGGCCTCCCCGCACCCCACGTCGTCCCCGCCCCCAACGGCACCATGGACCTCACCGCCCTCCACCACGCCCTCACCACCACCCCCGGCCCCCACCTCGTCACCGCCACCGCCGGCACCACCGACAGCGGCGCCATCGACCCCCTCACCGCCATCGCCGACCTCTGCGACACCCACGGCGCCGAACTCCACATCGACGCCGCCTACGGCGGAACCCTCCTCCTCAGCCCCACCCACCGCGCCAAAGTCCACGGCCTCCACCGCGCCCACAGCGTCACCCTCGACCTCCACAAACTCGGCTGGCAGCCCGCCCCCGCCGGCATACTCGCCGTCCCCGACCACCACCACCTCTCACCCCTCCACCACCTCGCCCCCTACCTCAACGCCGACGACGACACCGAAGCCGGCATCCCCGACACCCTCGGCCGCTCCCTGCGCACCACCCGACGGGCCGACGCCCTCAAAATCGCCGTCACCCTCCAAGCCCTCGGCCGCGACGGACTCGCCGACCTCATCGACCGCACCCTCGCCGCCGCCCACCACCTCGCCGACCTCATCACCCGCACCCCCGGCCTCGAACTCCACGCACCCCCCACCATCAGCACCGTCCTCTTCCGCCCCACCGACGCCGACGACCGCACCGTCGCCACCCTCCGCCGCGCCCTCCTCGACCAGGGCCACGCCGTCCTCGGCCGCGCCCGCGCCGACGACCGGCTCTGGCTCAAAGTCACCCTCCTCAACCCCCGCACCACCCCCACCGACCTCACCGCCCTGCTCGCCCACGTCACCCGCCTCAGCGCCGAACTCACGGAAGGCTGCACCCACCGATGACCGACCGCACCACCCCCGGCACCCGCCGGCCCCACGACCTCATCGGCATCGGCATCGGCCCCTTCAACCTCTCCCTCGCCGCCCTCGCCCACCGCCTCCACCCACCCCACGCCCCGCTGAGCACCGCCTTCTACGACCAACGCCCCGACTTCCACTGGCACCCCGGCCTCCTCATCGAAGGTGCCACCCTCCAAGTCCCCTTCCTCGCCGACCTCGTCACCCTCGCCGACCCCACCAGCCCCTGGACCTTCCTCAACTACCTCCGCACCCGCGACCGCCTCTACCCCTTCTACTTCGCCGAGCGCTTCCACATCCAGCGCGCCGAATACGACGCCTACTGCCGCTGGGTCACCCACCAACTCCCCGGACTCCACTTCGGCCACCACGTCGACGCCATCCGCTGGAACCCCGAACGTGCCCTCTTCGAAGTCGACTTCACCCAACTCGACCCCGACGGAGAGACCGAAGCCCTCGGCCGCGCCCACACCCGCCACCTCGCCCTCGGCATCGGCACCGCACCCCACATCCCCGCACCCCTCGAACCCCTCGCCGCATCCGACGACGCCCCCGTCATCCACTCCGGCGCCTACCTCGACCACCGCGAAGAACTCCTCGGAGCCGGACACATCACCGTCATCGGCTCAGGACAGTCAGGCGCCGAGATCTTCCTCGACCTGCTGCGCGCCCGCCCCCACGGCCGCGAAAAGCTCCACTGGCTCGCCCGCACCCCCGCGTTCGCCCCGATGGAATACTCCAAACTCGGCCTCGAACACTTCACCCCCGACTACACCCGCTACTTCCACGAGCTCCCCGAGCAGACCCGCGACCGCCTCGTCACCCGGCAGTGGCAACTCCACAAGGGCATCGACACCGACACCATCGCCGCCATCCACGACGAGCTCTACCGCCGCACCCTCCACGGCGGCTGGCCCGACGCGACCCTCACCCCCGGCGTCTCCGTACGCACCGCCGGCCGCCTCGCCGACAAACGCCTCGAACTCCACCTCGAACACATCGAGCAGGGCACCCGCACCCGCCACACCACCGACGCCGTCGTCCTCGCCACCGGCTACCGCGAACGCCCCCTCGACACCCTCCTCGGCACCCTCGCCCCTCACATCCGCCGCGACACCGCCGGCCGCCCCCGGGTCGACCTCCACCACCGCCTCGAACTCGACCCCGCCATCACCGGCAACATCTACGTCCAGAACGCCGAACGCCACACCCACGGCGTCGGCGCCCCCGACCTCGGCCTCGCCGCCCACCGCAGCGCCACCATCCTCAACCACCTCACCGGCACCACCCCCTACCCGCTCCCCGACCGCACCGCCTTCACCACCTTCGGCCTCACCCCCCACCCCGCCGTCCCCCCGCAGAACCCGCGCATCGCCCCGCTGCGCCAGAACACCTGACCCACCCACCGGCACACCACACGAAAGGGCGGCCACCCCGGCCCGAAAGCCGGAGCGACCGCCCCTGCACCTGCGTACGAACAACCCCCTGGAACCGGCTGCCTCCTTCTCGGCCCCGCCGGTCGCGCGCATCTCCCGGTGAACCCAGGAAGGCCCCCGCCGCCGAGCCCGGAGCAGGCGGACGGCAAACGGCGGATCACACCGTGAGTCTCACCGCTTCGAACCACAGGTCGTTGGCCTGGGCGCCGGCGTAGGTGAGTTCGAGCTTGTCGCCGGGGTTGTCGCATGCCGTGGGGAGCCAGTCGGCGTCGTGGATGTACGCGCTCTGGCAGACGGCGCTCTCGGCGTGGTCGACCTGGATCGTGAACCCCCGCATGTAGGGGGCGTCCTTCTCGGTGCTGCCGAGGTAGTTGTCGGTGCCGTCCACGGCTTCCGACCAGGGGTCGGGGAAGTACTGCTCGGTCCCGGTTCCCTCGGGGTTGTAGACCTGTGCGCGGCCGGCCGTGCCATTGATTCCGGACACCGCGATGTCGACGGAGGTGATCTGCTCCCCCGATCCCTCCGTGCCCGCCGTGTCGCCGTCGCACACCGCGTCGGACCAGTCGCGGTCCCTCACGTGGACGCGGTAGCAGATGTGCGGTTTGTCCGGTTCCTCCGCGGCCTTCTGCCGGACCAGGGTCGCCGCGGTCCGCTCCTGGGGTTCGGTCTCCTTCTCCTCGGAACCACCGTTTCCGGCCCCACCCCCGTCCTCGTCCGCCTCCTGCGTCGCGGCGGCGGCCGGGGGTGCCGTGACGGGCGCGGCGGGCGTCGTCTTCGGGGCCTCGGGGGCCGGCGAGGGAGGGGGCGCCAACGTGCCGGCGGCCTCCTGGAGTTTTTCAGTGGTGGTGCTGTCGACCTGGGGCTTGTAGGTGAGCCAGGCCATCACGAACGCGATCACCAGGGCGAGGAGAAGGCTCATGAAGGCCGCCACCCAGCGCGGCAGGACACTCCCCTGCACGTACGTGCCCGCCACGTCCAGCGGCGCGCTACCCGACCGCTGCACCGCCAGCGTGTACGGCCGGTCCTCCTTGGAGCCGAACCATTTGATCTGCCGCGGCTTCAGCGTCGCCTTCAGGAACGCGGCGCGGCCCGGCTCGATCTGCACGTTGCTCGGACGGATGTCGTACGACAGCTGGTCACCGTTGTCGCTGCCGCGCACCGACGCCGTCAGCTTGGTGTTGCCCAGGTTGTCCACGGCCAGCCCGGGCCGTCCACGGAAACGGCCCTTCACCGTCGGCGGCACCAGCTCCGCCCGCATCTCCGTGAACGGGGTGACGGTGAGGTTCCCCTCCGGAACCGTGGTGGCCTGCGGATGCTCCGTCGGCGTGACCTTCACCGCGTAAGGATGAGGACCGGCCGCCGCGTCCGGCGTGCGCGGCGGGGAGAACGTCACCTCGACCGTTCCTGTCGTCCCCGGGAACAACCGCAGTGACGGCGGCTCCACGAGAGCCCAGGGGGCGAGTGAGCCCACCACTTCGAAACGGTACTCGTCCACCACGTCACCGGTGTTGCGCAGACGCAACCGCACGGTCGTACTGTCACCCGGGTCCACGGTCGCGGAGGCAGGTTCGAGGGAGGTCCAGAGGTTCACCCGTGGACGCTAAACGCGCCATCGGTGCCAGGGCAGGAAGCCACGGGGCACGATGGGTGCCCGAAGGGGCGGACCCGGCTTCCCCCTTGCACCGGACGGCGGCCGATCACACCCGACGCCATGGTCCCGGCCCACGGGGACGACCTCGACTGCGCCGAACCGCCGGGCAGGGCAAGGGACTTGAAGAGCGAGCGCAGGCCCTGTGCGCGCTCGCCCAACCAGACCGTGCGCTCGCCCATCCGCCGCCCTCCGCGATCCGGCCGGGGCCGACGACCCCGAAGGCCGTCGAACCGGATCGCGAAGTACGACTGGAGTACCAGGGCGTGTTCACAACACGGCTAAAGCGTGCGTGCCGGGCGCCGCCGGTCGGGCGAGACTGTCACAACACGCCTTAGAACACCGGAACGCCGTCCCGCGTCAGACGCCAGCCGACCGTGGCGAACTCCGCCGGGTCGATCTCGCCCTTCGCCGTCACCCAGGCGATGATCGTGTTCCGGATCTCGTCCGAGTTCGCCCACACCTGCTGCGCGGCCGGAACGTGCGGGAAGTTGCCGCCACCGCTCGCCCGGTAGTTGTTCACCGCCAGCACGAACTTCGCGGCCGGGTCGATCGCCGCACCCTCGAAGGACAGCCCGACGATCCGCGAACCCACCGGCTTCGCGATGTCGATGTCGTACGTCACGCCCGACAGCGCGTCGTAGTTGTAGTCCGGCGTACCGCCCGCGTTCGTCAGCTTCGACGTGTCCACCGCGGCACCCGCCGCCGTCTGCGCGTAGTACTGGGCCGAGAACTCCAGGTAGTCCTTCACCTGGGCGCCCGTGATGACCCGCGCCTCCAGCGTGTTCTCGAACGGGTACAGACCCGCCGCGTCCTTGATCGTGACGTTGCCCGCCGGGATCGAGGCCGTACGCGAGAAGCACGACGCCTGCGACAGCACCGGCAGCGACGCGAACTCCCCGCCCGCCAGAGCCGCCTTCACCGTCTCCGCCTGGACCTGGTTGATCAGGTCGATGATCGGCTCGTCCTTCCACGGCGCCTCCACCGTGGACATCGCGGACACCGACGTACCGATGACCTGGTTCACATAGGCCACCACCTTCGCGTGCTCGTCCTTCAGGAGCCGCGTGATCTTCTTGTCCTCGGCGGCCGTGTTGGAGTTCAGCACCTGGGCGCCGACCTTCTCCACCGTCCAACGGCCCTTCTCCCACACCAGGTCGAAGTCGAACAGCGTCAGACGCTGACCCCACTTCGCCGGCTCCGAGAGCACGACCTGCTTGCCCGTCTCCTTGTTCGTCACGAAGTACTCGGGAATGTCCGAGTGCGCGTGACCCACCAGGATCGCGTCGATCCCCGGCACCTGCTCCGCCACCAGACCGGCCGCGTTCTCCACGTACGGAAGCTGGTCGCCGTACGACGACGTGCCCGACGTGCCCGAGTGCGCCGAGACGATCACGACGTCCGCGCCCATCGAGCGGAGCTTCGGCACCCAGTGGGCGGCCTGCTCCTCAAGGCCCGGGAACACCATCTTCCCGCTCACGTTCGCCTTGTCCCAGATCGCGATGCCCGGGTTGGTCAGACCCAGCACCGCCACCCGCACGTCCTTGCCGTGCGGCGTGCGCAGCTTCTTGATCACGTACGGGGCGAACGCCGGCTTCAGCGTCTTCGCGTCCAGCGCGTTCGCGCCGAGCAGCGGGAAGTCGCACTGCTCCTCGAACTTCCGCAGCACGGGAATGCCGTAATTGAACTCGTGATTTCCGAGCGCCGCCGCGTCATAACCGATCGCGTTCATCGCCTGCGCCATCGGGTGCACCGGACCGCGCTTCGCGGTGATCGGGTCGATCTTCGCGTAGTAGTACGAAAGCTGGGTGCCCTGGATGGTGTCACCGGCGTCGATCAGCAGCGTGTTGCCACGCCCCCGCTCCCCGCGGATCTGGTCCACCATCGTCGAGATCTTCGCCAGGCCGACGTCGTTGTGCGCGGCGTCGTCGTACTCCTTGTCAGTGAAGTAGTCCCAGTTGAAGACATTGCCGTGCATGTCCGTCGTCCCCATGACGGTGAACGAGTACCGCTTCCCGTGGCTCTCGCCGTGCCCGTGACCCTGTCCGTGGCCCGAAGCCGCGGCCTGGGCCTCTCCCGCGACAAGTCCGCCCGCCAGAGCGGCACCCGCACCTGCGGCTGCCGAACGGCCCAGAAACGTCCTGCGGTTCAACGGCATCTCTCTTGACTCCTCGTTCACTCGGACGACGCGTGCGACCGGCGCCCGGCCAGGTCGTTCCACGTTCATGACGCGCGTAGATTCTGACGCACCCGGCGCATACAGAACACCCTGTTCACATTTCGATCTGGTGACCGTCTGCGCACGAACGCCTGTCCCTGACGGAACATCCGGACGATGGTCCGGCCTCCGGGGCACCCGGAAGTCCCCCCGAACTCCCCGCATGCCCGGCGGAGTCGTCACCGGCACCCCCGGAAAACGCTCGTCGGAGCAACCCGCCGCGCAATTCGACTCTGTCAACTTCCCTCAACTGAAAGGGCGTTGGGCAGTCAATCGGAGCCAATTACCTACCCGTAGGTAAGGTCTAGGCTCGAACCATGCGCCGAGCGAAAATCGTCTGCACCCTGGGACCCGCGACCGACTCGTACGACCAGATCAAAGCCCTGGTCGAAGCGGGAATGGACGTCGCCCGCTTCAACCTCAGCCACGGCAGTTACGCCGAGCACGAACAGCGGTACCACCACGTCCGCAAAGCCTCCGAGGAGACCGGCCGCAGCGTCGGCGTCCTCGCCGACCTCCAAGGCCCGAAGATCCGCCTCGGACACTTCGGCGAAGGCCCTGTACTCCTCGAACGCGGAGACACCTTCACCATCACCGTCGAACCCCTCGCCGACGGCGACAAGAACATCTGCGGCACCACCTACGACGGCCTCGCCGCCGACGTCACCCCCGGTGAGCGCATCCTCGTCGACGACGGCCGCGTCACCCTCCAAGTGACCGCCGTCGAAGGCCCCCACGTCCGCACCACCGTCCTCGAAGGCGGCGTCGTCTCCGACCACAAGGGCCTCAACCTCCCCGGCGTCGCCGTCTCCGTCCCCGCCCTCTCCGAGAAGGACATCGACGACCTCCGCTGGGCCCTGCGCATCGGCGCCGACGTCATCGCCCTCTCCTTCGTACGCAGCGGAAAGGACGCCGTCGACGTCCACCGCATCATGACCGAGGAAGGCCGCCGCCTCCCCGTCATCGCCAAGGTCGAGAAACCCCAGGCCGTCGAGAACATCGACGACATCGTCGCCGCCTTCGACGGCATCATGGTCGCCCGCGGCGACCTCGGCGTCGAAATGCCCCTGGAACAGGTCCCCATCGTCCAGAAGCGGGCCGTCAAACTCGCCAAACGCAACGCCAAACCCGTCATCGTCGCCACCCAGATGCTCGACTCGATGATCGACAACTCCCGCCCCACCCGCGCCGAAGCCTCCGACGTCGCCAACGCGATCATCGACGGCACCGACGCGGTGATGCTCTCCGGCGAGACCAGCGTCGGCAAGTACCCCATCGAGACCGTGCGCACCATGTCCCGCATCGTCGAAGCCGCCGAGGAAGACATCCTCGCCAAGGGCCTGCCGCCCCTCACCGACCGGAACAAGCCCCGCACCCAGGGCGGCGCCGTCGCACGCGCCGCCGCCGAAATGGGCGACTTCCTCGGCGCGAAATTCCTCGTCGCCTTCACCCAGAGCGGCGACACCGCCAAACGACTCTCCCGCTACCGCTCACCCATCCCCCTCCTCGCCTTCACCCCCGACGCCGCCACCCACGCCCAGCTCAACCTCACCTGGGGCGTCGAAACCTTCCTCGGCCCGCACGTCGAATCCACCGACGCCATGGTCGCCCAGGTCGACGAGGAGCTCCTGCGCATCGGCCGCTGCGCCAAGGGCGACGTCATCGTCATCACCGCCGGCTCCCCGCCCGGCGTCGCGGGCTCGACCAACCTGGTCCGCGTGCACCACGTGGGCGAGGACGACAGTCCGAAGTAGTCCGCTTCAGTATTTCGGCCCGACGTGCGCGTCCATGAGCGCGACGGACGCCCGTCGGGCGACGGAGACGTTGTACCGCCGTCCCGCCCGGTCGCAGTGCTTCCACTCCACCCCGAGCACGTCCAGCGTGTCCGTGTAGAGCCGCCGGATGTCGTCCGAGACGTTGGTGAACCAGTACCTCGGATACTCGTACCGCTTCCGCACCCCGCCGACGAGCCGCGTGGTCCAGTTCGTGGCGCGGCAGCCGTCCGAGTGGACCAGCCCGCGCACCAGCTCCCAGGGGTGCGCGGCGACGATCTCCCGCTGCCAGGGGTCGAGGGCGATGCGGCGCTCGTGCTTCTTGCCGGGGCCGTGCTGGGGGAAGAGACAGGGCAGGTGCTTGGAGTAGACCTTGATGTTGTGGCACCCGGTCTTCCGGACCCGGCAGGTGGTGTTCTCGGGGAAGACCCTGCGCATCGCGGCCTCGGCCGCGTCCTGCAGACCGGGCCAGGCGTCGTCGAGGGTGACGATGAGGCTGGTCACGCGGTGCGAGGGAGCCTGGCTGATGTGCCCGTCGCCCAGGTATAAGCCCAAAAGATAGGCGTACGCGACGGCGTCGAGCGGCGTGCCGTCGCACCGGTGGCACTTCGGGGCATGCCGTCCCGGGCACTCGCCCCGCCTGGCGCGGTCCGTGTGCTTCCAGTAGCTGATCGTGCCCGCGGGGACGTCGAGCTTCCTGGCGACGTCGGCGTTCCTGGCTCCGCCCCGTAGCAGGGTGAGGGCGGTGTGCCGGATCTCTGAACTGTGGACATTCATCCCACCACGATCAGATGCGGCGACCGCCGAAGGACATGAAACAGCGGATGTTCACGAGAAGGTGAACATCCGCTTACGGAGCTGTGTGCCGAGTGCGGGATTCGAACCCGCAAGCCCTTTCGGGCAGATGTGTTTGAGACATCCGTGTATGCCATTCCACCAACCCGGCCAGGGTTACTGCCGAGGAGTGTACCGGGTGACCGGCCTCGCGCGCTGCTAGGTAGGCTCTTGGGAGCAGTACCCCTGTCCTTACCGAGGAGCCCCCGTGACCACGCCCGAGTCGCCCGAGCCCGCAGACGCCGTCGACGACGACAAGTCGCACGTTCCGCCGCTGACGACCCGCGTCGTCATCGCCGAGGACGAAGCGCTCATCCGCCTGGACCTCAAGGAGATGCTGGAGGAAGAGGGGTACGCGGTCGTCGGCGAGGCCGGAGACGGCCAGCAGGCCGTCGAGCTGGCCCGCGAGCACAAGCCCGACCTGGTCATCCTCGACGTCAAGATGCCGGTGCTCGACGGGATCTCCGCGGCCGAGAAGATCGCGGAGGAGTCCATCGCGCCGGTTCTCATGCTCACCGCGTTCTCCCAGCGCGATCTGGTGGAGCGGGCCCGCGACGCCGGGGCGATGGCGTACCTCGTGAAGCCGTTCAGCAAGAGTGACGTCGTCCCCGCCATCGAGATGGCGGTGTCCCGTTTCGCCGAGCTGCGGGCGCTGGAGAACGAGGTCGCGGACCTGGCGCAGCGGCTGGAGACGCGGAAGCTGGTCGACCGGGCGAAGAGCATCCTGCAGACGGACTACGGCCTCTCCGAGCCGGCCGCGTTCCGCTGGATCCAGAAGACCTCGATGGACCGGCGGCTTTCCATGCAGCAGCTGGCCGAAGCGCTGATCGCGGACGCCGAGGAGAAGAAGAAGACGGCCGAGTAGCGGCTCGCCGTTCTCGTCCTCTCTCCCGGTGCGCCTGCGCACGCCCGCTGTCCCGTACGCCTCTGTACGCAGCAGAGCCCGCACCCCGATCGCTCGGGGTGCGGGCTCTGCTGCGTACGTGCGCGGGTGTGCGAGGGTCAGTCCTCGCCGAGGTACGCCTTGCGGACCGATTCGTCGTGCAGGAGGTTGGCTCCGGTGCCGGAGAGGACGATCCTGCCGATCTCCATGACGTGGCCCTGGTCCGCGAGGGAGAGGGCGGCCTGGGCGTTCTGCTCGACCAGGAGGATCGTCGTACCGGAGGCCCGGAGTTCGACGATGGTCTCCATGATCTTCTGCATCATGATCGGGGAGAGGCCCATGGAGGGCTCGTCGAGCATGAGGAGCTTGGGCCGGGACATCAGGGCGCGTCCCATGGCGAGCATCTGCTGCTCGCCGCCCGAGAGGGTTCCGGCGGACTGCTTGCGGCGTTCCCCGAGGATGGGGAAGAGGTCGTAGGCACGCTGGACGTCCTGTTCGATGCCTGCCTTGTCGTTGCGCAGGTAGGCGCCGAGGAGGAGGTTCTCGGTGATCGTCAGCCGGGGGAAGATGTGGCGTCCCTCGGGGGAGTGGGCGAGGCCCAGGGCGACGATCTTGTGGGCGGGGACGTCGGTGAGGGGTTTCCCGTCGAAGAGGATGCGTCCGCCGACCGGTTTGATGAGCCCGGAGAGGGTGCGCAGGGTCGTCGTCTTTCCGGCGCCGTTGGTGCCGATGAGGGTGACGACCTGGCCGGCCTCGACGCTGAAGGAGATGCCCTTGACGGCCTCGATCTTGCCGTAGGCGACGCGGAGGTCCTCGACTTCCAGGAGCGCGGTCATGAGGTTTCCTCCTCGGCGGTGGTGCTCTCCGCGGCGGTGGTCTCCGCGGTGGTGCTGGCTGCGGTCGTGCTCTCCGCGGCTGTGCCGTGGCCGGCCTGGGTCTCGGCGGCCTCGACCTCGGCGACCTCGTCGGCGCCGGGGGCTCCTTCGAAGGGGGTGCCGAGGTAGGCGGCGATGACGCGTTCGTCGCCCTGGACGGTGCTGGGCGTGCCTTCGACGAGCTTCTCGCCCTGGACGAGGCAGGCGACGCGGTCGCAGAGGTTGAAGATGAAGCGCATGTCGTGCTCGATGACGAGTACGGCGATGCCCTGGTCGCGGATGGCGAAGATGAGCTCTTCGGTGACGCGGGTTTCCTGCGGGTTCATGCCGGCGGTGGGCTCGTCGAGGAGGAGGAGCCCGGGGTCGCTGGCGAGGGCGCGCGCGATTTCCAGCTTGCGCTGTTCTCCGTAGGGGAGGTTGCGTGCGAGGTGGTCGGCCTTGTGGGCGAGGCCGATGAACTCCAGGAGTTCCATGGAGCGTTCGCGGCTGGCCTTCTCGGCGCGGGTGTGGCTGGGGAGGCGCAGGAGGGCGGACCAGAGTCCGTCGTCGGTGCGGGTGTGGCGGCCGACGAGGACGTTTTCCAGGACGGTCATGTTGGCGAAGAGCCGGATGTTCTGGAAGGTGCGGGCGATGCCTGCCTGGGTGACGAGGTGGGGCTTGGGCGGCAGGACGGTGCCCTTGTAGCGGACCGTGCCTTCGGTGGGGACGTAGAGGCCGGTGAGGCAGTTGAAGAAGGTGGTCTTTCCGGCGCCGTTGGGGCCGATGAGGCCGACGATCTCGCCGCTGTCGACGGTGAGGGAGACGTCGCGTACGGCGGTGAGGCCGCCGAAGCGCATGGTCACGCCTGTGGCGTCGAGGACGGTGCCGCCTGTGGCGGGGGCTCCGGCGTTCTCGGTGGTGTTCGTGGTGGTGGTCATGGTGGTCACGCCCCCGCCTTGGCGATGCCGGCGCCGGTTCCCTCGGGCTGCCGTGGTTCGGGTAGGTCGCGTTGGCCGGTCGGATCGTTCTCGTCGGCTTCGTGGAACTCGAGTTGCTTGCGGCGGTCGGCGATGAGGCCTTCGGGGCGGAAGCGCATCAGCAGGATGAGTGCGATGCCGAAGAGGAGCAGCTGGTAGTCCTGCATGAACTGGAGCTTGGCCGGGATGAGGTAGAGCAGTGCGGCGCCGACGAAGGGTCCGCTGAGGGTGCCCATGCCGCCGAGGATGACGGCGGCGAGGAGGAAGGCGGAGTTCGGGGGTACGGCGCCGGCGAACTGGTACTGCTCGGGCGTCACGGTGTAGTTGACGTGGGCCTGGACGGTACCGGCGAGGCCGGCGAGGGTGGCGCCGAGGGCGAAGGCGAGGAGCTTGAGCCGGAAGGCGTTGATGCCCATCGCGGTGGCGGCGGTCTCGTCCTCGCGGATGGCGACCCAGGCGCGGCCGATGCGGGAGTCCCCGGAGCGGCGGAAGACGAGGATGACGACGGCGGTGACGAGGAGCATCAGCAGGAAGTAGTTGGCGGACCTGCTGAGGCTGAAGGGGCCGATGTCGTGGCTCTCCCCGAAGGCGAATCCGAGGATGTCGAGGTCGGGGATGGAGGGGATGCCCTGGGATCCGTTGGTGAGGTCGGGTCCGCTGTTGCCGTTGAGGTTGTTGACGGTGACGCGGAAGATCTCTCCGAAGCCGAGGGTGACGATGGCGAGGTAGTCGCCGCGCAGCCGCAGGGTGGGGGCGCCGATGAAGACGCCGAAGACCAGGGAGACGCCCGCTCCGGTGAGGGCCGCTGCCCAGAAGGGGAAGTGGATGCCGATCGCGGAGGCGGACGCGCCGGAGACGAGGGCCGAGGTGTAGGCGCCGACGCCGAGGAAGGCGACGTATCCGAGGTCGAGGAGGCCGGCGAGGCCGACGACGACGTTGAGGCCCAGGGCGACGGCCGCGAAGATGAGGATGTTCGTGCCGATGAGCGTGTATTCCCCGGTGGACTGCGTGAAGGGGAAGCAGAAGGCGGCGACGAGGGCGGAGGTGAGGGTGACGTTGCGGTGCTTGACCGTCAGCGCGGTGAGACGGCCGATGAGGCCGGCGCGGTGGAGGGCGGTGAAGCCGAAGCCGAAACTGAGCAGTGAGCCGATGAAGAGTTCGGTGTACTCGGTGTCGATGATGAACGAGAAGAGGTACAGGGCGACGCCGAAGGACGTGGCGATGATGAGGATCTCGGCCCAGGAGGGGAGTTCGCGGGCGCGGGTCGGCGCGGGGGCGGTGAGGCTGTTGCCGAGGACGGCGAGGCCACTGGGGTTCTCGTCGGCGAGCGCTTGGTCGGCGGGGAGGCCGAAGGCGGCGAGCGCGGCGACGAGTGCGCCGGCGAGGCTGACCCAGGCTCCGGGTTCGAGGTTGACGATGCCGCCGAGGTCGACGGTGATGGCGCCGACGGCGTAGCCGGTGGTGGCGAGGACGGCGAGTGCGGCGTAGCGCACGGAGGCGTTGGTGCCGCCGGGGGTGAGCCAGCGAAGTCCTCGGAGGCCGTATCCGGAGAGGGCGAGGAGGAGGGTGATGAGGGAGCCGACGAGGGTGAGGAGCTGGAGGCCGCCGGGGTAGCCGGTGACGGTGAGGTCGCCGGGGAACTCGTCGGTCCAGGTCCAGGCGAGGAAGGTGCCTGCGAAGGCGATGGCCGTGCCGGCGATGGTGAGGGCGCGGGCGGTCGCGGGGGGCAGGTTGAGGGGCGCGCGGTTGGTGTGTGTGGTCATCGCTGTCACGCCCGATCCGCGACGCGTTCGCCGAGCAGCCCTTGTGGCCGCAGCAGCAGGACGACGATGAGGAGCACGAAGGCCCACACGTCCTTCCAGGCGCCGCCGCCGAAGAGTTCCATGCCGGGGACGTCGCTCATGTAGCCGGTGGCGAGTGCTTCGGCGAGGCCGAGGACGACGCCGCCGAGCATGGCGCCGTAGATGTTGCCGATGCCGCCGAGTACGGCGGCGGTGAAGGCTTTGAGGCCCATGAGGAAGCCCATTTTGAAGCCGATCTGGCCGTTCTTGAGCCCGTAGGCGACGGCGGCGACGGCGGCGAACGCGGCACCGATGGCGAAGGCCATGACGATGATGCGGTCGGTGTTGATGCCCATGAGCTTGGCGGTGTCGGGGTCCTGCGAGGTGGCCTGCATGCCGCGGCCGGCGCGGGTCTTGGAGACGAAGAGACCGAGGGCGAGCATGCAGACGGGTGCGGCGACGAGGACGAAGAGGTCGCCGCGCTGGACGTGGGCGCCGAGGAGGTCGAAGGCGCTTCCCTTGAACTGGGGGAAGGAGCGGTCGGCCTTGGCGTCCGGGTACCACATCCAGACGGCCTGCTGGAGGGCGAGGGAGAGGCCGATCGCGGTGATGAGGGGGGCGAGGCGGGGGGCGTTGCGCAGGGGCCGGTAGGCGAAGCGCTCGGCGGCGACGCTGACGGCGACGGAGCAGATCACGCCGCCGATGATCATGAGGGGGATGACGGCGAGAAGGTTCCAGCCGGAGGGCATACAGGAGTACACGGTGAGCGCCCCGAAGCCTCCGATCATGAAGATTTCGCCGTGTGCGAAGTTGATGAGCTGGATGATTCCGTAGACCATCGTGTAGCCGATCGCGATGAGTCCGTACATCGCGCCGAGGATGAGTCCGTTGGCCAGCTGTTGCGGCAGTTCGTGCACCGCAGGGCCTCCGTTGGAGTGGTTCGGATATGGCAACGCGCGGGAGCGCTGGTGGCGCTCCCGCGCGGTCCGGTTGCCCGGGGGCGACCGAAGTGGGGAGTTTTCGGGGGTTACTTGGTGACGGCTTCGCTGAGCTTGGAGACCCACTTGCCGCCGTCGACCTGGTAGGCGGTCATCATGGTGTTGGTGGTGTCGCCGAACTGGTCGAAGGCGACGGGGCCGGTGACGCCGTCGAACTGGACCTTGGCCATGGCGGCGAGGACCTTCTCGCGGCTGTCGGCGGGGAGCTTGCCGTCGTTCTCGGCGGCCACGATCTTGACGGCCTCGATGATGGACCAGGTGGCGTCGTAGGTGCCGCCGCCGTACGCCTCGTAGGCGTCCTTGTAGCCGGCTGCCGAGTAGTCCGCGATGAACTTCTTGGCGGAGTCGAGCTCTTCGACGGGCTTGCCGACCGAGGTGGCGATGTCGCCCTGGGCCTTCTTGTTGAGGCTGATGAAGTCGGCGCTGTACATGCCGTCGCCGCCCATGAGCGGGATCTGGACGCTGTCCTTGAGCTGCTGGCTCAGGGGTGCGCCGGCGGGGTACTCACCGCCGTAGTAGACGGCCTTGGCGCCGGAGCTCTTCACCTTGGTGACGACGGAGTTGAAGTCGCGGTCGTCGGGGTTGACGTGGTCGCTGCCGACGATCTTTCCACCGAGGCCGGTGAAGGTCGTCTTGAAGGAGGCGGCGAGGCCGGCGCCGTAGGTCTTCTGGTCGTCGATCAGGTAGACGTCCTTGATGCCCGCGTTCTTGAACAGGTAGTTCGCGGCGAAGGCGCCCTGGATGGCGTCGGTGGTGGCGGTGCGGAAGTACGTCTTGAACGGACGCTTCTTCGCCGCGTCGCCGTCCTTCCAGTTGTCGCCCTGGGTCAGCTCGGTGCCGGTGTTGGCGGGCGAGACCTGGGTGAGGCTGGCGTCCTCGAAGGGCTTCTGCATCGACTGGGCGACGCTGGAGTTGAGCGGGCCGACGACGCCGACGAGGTCCTTGTTGCCGATGAACTTCTGGGCGTTCTGGCCGCCGACGGAGGGCTGCGCCTGGTCGTCGAGGGGCTGGAGCTCGAACGTGATGCCCGGGACCGTCTTCTCCTTGTTCGCCGTCTTGACGGCGAGGTCGGCGGAGTTCTTGATGCCGAGGCCGAGGGCGGAGAGGTCGCCGGTCAGGGGGGCGTCGAGGCCGATGACGACGGTCTGGTTCTCACCGCTGCCGCTCGCGCCGTCGCTGCTGCCCTTGTCGTCGCGCGACCCGCAGGCGGTGAGGGTGAGTGCTCCGGTGGTGAGCACTGCGGTGAGTATGAGCAAAGAACGGTGTCGCACGAAAAGTCCTTTCCCTGGCGCGGCCTCCTCCGTTGAGGTGCCTGTCGTTCGCCAAGCCGTACGTGATGGGTACAGGGGCGTGCTGCTGCCGCGCCCGGCGGCGCGGTGACTGGCGGTGACTCTAGGCGTAGGCAGTGGGATCGTGGACGGGTGTGGGCAAGGATGTGACTGTCTTGTTATGAGTTGAGGAAAGCTTGAGGTGCGCTGGGGAGTTGGGTCGATTCGGGCCCGGTGGATTTCTCTCGCATGGTGAGAACGCCCAGCTCTGCTAAGGGGCTTGGGGCGATCTTGGTGCTGACGGGCGGGCTCGCGCGCGGTGCGTGGGGGAGGGGTTCGTGGGGTAGGGGGAGGGGCGTGGGGAGGCGGTCGCGTTCATTGCGCGCCTGTTACGCAGTGTTACGCCGGGCGGTCCGCAGTTCCGTGACCCTGACGGTGTGGCGTGAAGTGATGCATTGAACCCCGTGCGGTGTCAGGGTAGTTGGCTGAATTTCATGGTCAACTTCTGTTACGTGTAGTGCGCATGAAGATGCCCGGCCGGATGGTTCACGGGCCCGGCCGGGCAGCGGAGAAGCGGGGGTGCGGGGTGCTGTGGTGCGGCGGTGTGACGGTGCGGACGGTCAGCCCGCGGCCGGCACCTCGCGCAGCAGGCAGGTGAGGCGGGCGGTGCACACGCGCTTGCCGTGGTCGTCGGTGATGACGATCTCGTAGGTGGCGGTGGAGCGTCCGCGGTGCACGGGGGTGGCGACACCGGTCACCAGCCCGCTCCGGGCGCCCCGGTGGTGGGTGCAGTTGAGGTCGACGCCGACCGCGAGCTTCCCGGTGCCGCCGTGGAGCATGGAGCCGACGGAGCCGAGGGTCTCGGCGAGCACCGCGGACGCCCCGCCGTGCAGGAGGCCGTAGGGCTGGGTGTTGCCCTCGACCGGCATGGTGCCGACGACGCGTTCCGCCGACGCCTCGGTGATCCGCACGCCCATCCGCTCGCCGAGGTGCCCGGCGGAGAAGAGGGCGGGCAGGTCGATGCCGAGCGAGGCGTACTCGTCGATGACCTCCTGCGGGAACACGGGTGCGGATGCGTTCTGGTCGCCCATGGGTTCGGCTCCGTTCGTCCGGTGGTGTCTTCGCTGTGCGCTCCGTTCTTACCAGAGACCACTGAGCGGATGCTTAGGTGGTCTCCGGCCATGATCCGCCGGACACCGCCCCGGCTTGTGCGGACCCGAGGCCGCCGCGGGCATCCCACCACCGCGGGCATCCCCGGACGGCTGTACGGGGGAGGACGGCCGTTCACCGCCGTTCGGTAGGTTGGTCCGATGCGGGGACTGGGTGTCGTGGGATGTCGTCGGCTGGGACTGGCCGGTTCGCTGGGGATCGGCGCGGGCGGCTGGGTCGCCGGCAGGCTGCCGGTGCACGACCCCTGGGGCTGGTGGACGGAGCGGGGCCCCGCCGTGACCACGGCCGGAACCGTCCTCGCGTACGCCGGGCTCACCGCGCTCGTCGTCGCCTGGTGGGCGTACGGCCGGGCCGGCGCCTCCGTACGGCACACGCTGGTGACGCTCGCCTGGTGGGTGGCGCCGCTGCTGCTGGTGCCGCCCCTGTACAGCGCGGACGTCTACAGCTACGTCGCGCAAGGAGCGATGGTCCTCGAAGGCCACGACGTCTACAGCCAGGGCCCCTCGGTCCTCGACCCGGCGGGCTTCGCGGGCGACGCGGCGGCGAGCGTCGGCGGGCACTGGACCGACACCCCCGCCCCGTACGGCCCCTTCTTCCTGCTGCTGGCGCGGGGCGCGGCGGCGCTCACCGGCGGCACCCTCGTCCCCGCGGTCCTGGTGCTGCGCCTGGTCGCGGTGGCGGCACTGCTGCTGATCGTGTGGGCCGTACGGCGCCTGGCGCGCGAGTACGGGGCCGACGAGAGCGGGGCGCTCCGGCTCGCGGCGCTCAACCCCCTGCTCCTGATCCACGTGGTGGGCGGCGTGCACAACGACGGCCTGATGGCCGGGCTCGCGCTCGCGGGCGCGGTGTGCGCGCTGCGCGGCCGCTGGGTCCTCGGAGCGGCCCTGATCGGGCTGGCGATGATGGTCAAGTCCCCCGCCGGACTGGCCCTGTTGTTCGTCGGCGTGGTGGTGGGGAGATCCTCCGCCGGGTCGCCCGCGCGACGGATCGTGCGGGGCGCGTTCGGTCCTGGGCTGGTCGCCGCCGCGACGGTGCTCCTGGTCTCCGTGGTGAGCGGCACCGGCTTCGGCTGGCTGCACACGCAGGGCGTCGCGGCCGCCATCCACACCTGGCTCTCCGTCTCCAGCGACCTGGGGGCCGGGCTCGGCGCGCTCGCCCACCTGGTGGCGGGGGCGGACCAGGACACGGTGAAGTCGGCCGTGCAGCTCCTCGGACTCGCCGCGGCGGGGGCCCTGATCGGGCGCCTCGGGTGGCGCTCGGCGACCGGCCGCCTGGACCCGGTACTGGCGCTGGGCCTGGCGCTGACGGCGCTGGTGGTGCTCTCACCGATGGTGCAGCCGTGGTACGTCCTGTGGGGCGTGCCGTTCGTCGCCGTACGGGCCTGCCGCGGCCGGGCCGGCCGGAGGCTGGCGGTGCTCTCCGCGGCGCTGGTGTACGAGACGCACCCCTCGGGCTCGACCCCCGCCGTCGGCTTCGCGGTGGCGGGGGCGGTCGCGGTGGCGGGGATGCTGCTGCTGCGCCGGGAGGCCGCGGCGGACCGGACCGGGAGCGAGGGCGGCGGCGGGATCGGAGTGCCGGGTCCCCGCCGCGCCGGCACGGTGCGCGACGAGGTCCGTACGGGAGCGGCCCCGGCCTGAACCGCTCCGGCCTGAACCGCTCCGGCCTGTGCTGTTCCGGTCTGGGCCGGATGGGCGTGCGTACGGGAGCGGCACCGGGGTGTTGGCCCGGGTCCGCCCCGCGCGGCCGGGTCCGCCCCGCGCGGCCGGGTCAGCCGGCGGGCTCGAAGCGGACCACGACCGACTTGCTGGCGGGGGTGTTGCTGGTGTCGGCGGTCGAGTCGAGCGGCACCAGGACGTTCGTCTCCGGGTAGTAGGCGGCGGCGCAGCCCCGTGCGGTGGGGTAGTGGACGACGCGGAAGCCGGGGGCGCGACGTTCGGTGCCGTCCTTCCATTCGCTGACGAGGTCGGTGTAGGCGCCGTCGGTGAGGCCGAGTTCGCGGGCGTCGTCGGGGTTGACGAGCACGACGCGGCGGCCGTCCTTGATGCCGCGGTAGCGGTCGTCGAGTCCGTAGATCGTGGTGTTGTACTGGTCGTGGGAGCGCAGTGTCTGCAACAGCAGCCTGCCTTCGGGGAGTTCGGGGTACTCCACGGGTGCGGCGGTGAAGTTGGCCTTGCCGGTCGCGGTCGGGAAGCGGCGGGCGTCGCGCGGGCCGTGGGGGAGGGTGAATCCGCCGGGGCGGGCGACCCGGGCGTTGAAGTCCTCGAAGCCGGGCACCACGCGGGAGATGCGGTCGCGGATCGTGCCGTAGTCCTTCTCGAAGTCCTCCCAGGGGGTCTTCGAACCGGGACCGAGGACGGCGCGTGCCATGCGGGCGACGATGGCGGGTTCGGAGAGCAGATGCGGGCTCGCGGGGGCTAGGTTGCCCCGGGAGGCGTGCACCATGCTCATGGAGTCCTCGACGGTGACGAACTGCTTGCCGCCGGCCTGGACGTCCTTGTCGGTGCGGCCGAGGGTCGGCAGGATCAGGGCGCGGCTGCCGGTGACTGCGTGCGAGCGGTTGAGCTTGGTCGACACGTGCACGGTGAGGCGGGCGCGGCGCATCGCCGCCTCGGTGACGTCGGTGTCGGGGGTGGCGGCGACGAAGTTGCCGCCCATCGCGAAGAAGACCTTGGCGTCGCCGTCGCGCAGGGCGCGGATGGCGCGGACCACGTCGTACCCGTGGTGGCGCGGCGAGGTGATGCCGAACTCCCGGTCGAGGGCGTCGAGGAAGGCGGGCGCGGGGCGCTCGTAGATGCCCATGGTGCGGTCGCCCTGGACGTTGGAGTGGCCGCGCACCGGGCAGACTCCGGCGCCAGGCCGGCCTATGTTGCCGCGCAGCAGAAGGAAGTTGACGACCTCGCGGATGGTGGGCACGGAGTGCTTGTGCTGGGTGAGGCCCATCGCCCAGCAGACGATGGTGCGCTCCGAGGCGAGGACCAGGCCGAGGGCCTTCTCGATGTCGGCGCGGTCGAGTCCGGTGGCGGTGAGGGTGTCGTCCCAGTCGGCTTCCCGGGCGGCCCGGGCGAACTCCTCGTACCCGTGGGTGTGCTCGTCGACGAACGCGGTGTCGACGGCGCCCTCGGTCTGAAGGATCAGCTTGTTGAGGAGGCGGAAGAGCGCCTGGTCGCCACCGAGACGGATCTGGAGGAAGAGGTCGGTGAGGGCGGTGCCCTTGAGCATGCCCTGCGGGGTCTGCGGGTTCTTGAAGCGTTCCAGGCCGGCCTCGGGCAGCGGATTCACCGAGATGATCTTCGCTCCGGCGTGCTTGGCCTTCTCCAGGGCGGAGAGCATGCGCGGGTGGTTGGTGCCGGGGTTCTGCCCGGCGACGATGATCAGATCGGCCTGGTGGAGGTCCTCCAGGGAGACGCTGCCCTTCCCGATGCCGATGGTCTCCACGAGCGCCGAGCCGGAAGACTCGTGACACATGTTGGAGCAGTCCGGCAGGTTGTTGGTGCCGAACTCGCGGGCGAAGAGCTGGAGGAGGAACGCGGCCTCGTTGCTGGTGCGGCCGGAGGTGTAGAAGAGGGCCTCGTCGGGGGAGCCGAGCGCACGGAGTTCCTCGGCGATGATGGCGAAAGCCGCGTCCCAGCCGATCGCCTCGTAGGCGTCCGCGCCCTCGGGGAGGTACATCGGCTGCGTGATCCGGCCCTGCTGGCCGAGCCAGTACCCGCTGCGCCCCGCGAGGTCAGAGACCGGGTGCGCGGCGAAGAACTCCGGGGTGACCCGGCGCAGCGTCGCCTCCTCGGCGACGGCCTTGGCGCCGTTCTCGCAGAACTCCGCGGTGTGGCGTTTGTCGCCTTCCGGCCAGGCGCAGCCGGGGCAGTCGAAGCCGTTCTTCTGGTTGACCTTGAGGAGGGTCCGCGCGGTGCGGCCCAGCCCCATCTGCTGCTGGGCCATGAGCAGCGAGTGGGCGACGGCGGGCAGCCCGGCGGCGGAGTGCTGGGCCTCCTGGACCTGCGGGGCGTCCTGGACCGGATCTCCGGTCGGGGGCTTCGTGGCCATGGTTGCTCCCCTTCGAGCGCGTGGGTTCCTCTCGTTCGATCCTGTCATGGCCCTTGAGGGGCGCATCCGGAAGGAGAAGGGCACATCCGGAAGGAAATGGATGCGTTCGGAAGGGGGCGGACGTCATTGGGAAGGGGGAGACGTGCTCGGAAGGAAGGGGGGCGCGTCCGAGGAAGGGGACGCGTCCGAGGAAGGGAACGCGTTCGGGGAGGGTGGGACGCGTTCGGGGAGGAGGGGGCGCGTTCGGGGAGGGCGGGACGCGTTCGGGGAGAAGGGGGCGCGGGGCCCGCGTGCGGTCCGTGATGTCGGTGGGCCGTGGCAGGATCGTGTACGTGGCTGAGACAGCATCGAAGAAGACGGCAGACAACCGACCGCGCCTGCTCCTCATGGACGGGCACTCCCTGGCGTACCGGGCGTTCTTCGCCCTGCCCGCGGAGAATTTCACGACCGGGACGGGGCAGCCGACGAACGCCGTGTACGGCTTCGCCTCGATGCTGGCGAACACGCTGCGCGACGAGGCGCCCACGCACTTCGCGGTGGCGTTCGACGTGTCCCGCAAGACCTGGCGCTCCAAGGAGTTCCCCGAGTACAAGGCGAACCGCTCCAAGACCCCCGACGAGTTCAAGGGGCAGGTCGAGCTGATCGGCGAGCTGCTGGACGCGATGCGCGCGGACCGGTTCGCCGTCGACGGCTTCGAGGCCGACGACGTGATCGCCACGCTCGCCACCCAGGCCGAGGCAGCCGGGTTCGAGGTGCTGATCGTCACGGGCGACCGCGACTCCTTCCAGCTCATCACCGAGAACGTCACGGTCCTCTACCCGACCAAGGGCGTCTCCGAGCTGACCCGCTTCACCCCGGAGAAGGTCGAGGAGAAGTACGGCCTCACCCCCGCCCAGTACCCGGACTTCGCCGCGCTGCGCGGCGACCCGTCGGACAACCTCCCCGGCATCCCCAAGGTGGGCGAGAAGACCGCCGCGAAGTGGATCAACCAGTTCGGCTCCTTCGACGAGCTGGTGGCACGCGCCGACGAGGTCAAGGGTGTGGCCGGGCAGAACTTCCGCGACCACTTGGACGCGGTGCGGATGAACCGCCTGCTCACCGAGATGGTGCGCGACGTGGAGCTCCCGAAGGGCCCCGCCGAGCTGGAGCGCGCCCCGTACGACCGCGCCGCCGTCACCGGGGTGCTGGACGTCCTGGAGATCCGCAACCCGAGCCTGCGGGAGCGGCTGCTCGCCGTCGATCCGGGCGCGGCCGAGGAGGAGGCGCCCGCCCCGGCCGCCGGGGTCGAGCTGGACGGCACGGTCCTCGCCACCGGGCAGGTCGCCGGCTGGCTCGCCGAGCACGGCGCGCAGCCGCTGGGCATGGCCACCGTGGACACCTGGGCGCTGGGCGCCGGCACCGTCACCGAGATCGCCCTGGCAGCGGTCGGCGGGGCCGCGGCCTGGCTGGACCCGACGGAGCTCGACGCCTCCGACGAGAAGGCGTTCACCGCCTGGCTCGCCGACCCTCAGCGGCCGAAGGTCCTGCACAACGCCAAGGCGGCCATGCGGGTCTTCCCCGAGCTGGGCTGGCACATCGAGGGCGTCACCATGGACACCGCGCTCGCGGCGTACCTGGTGAAGCCGGGACGCCGGTCGTTCGCGCTGGACGCGCTGGCCGTGGAGTACCTCGGCCGCGAGCTGGCCCCCGCCGCCGCGGCGGACGGGCAGCTCGCGTTCGGCGCGGACGACCGCGCCGAGGCGGACGCCCTGATGACGCAGGCCCGCGCCGTCCTCGACCTCGGCGCCGCGTTCAGCACCCGGCTCCGGGAAGTCGGCGCACTCGACCTGCTGCACGACATGGAGCTGCCCACCTCGATCCTGCTGGCCCGGCTGGAGCGGCACGGCATCGCCGCCGACCGCGCCCATCTGGAGGCGATGGAGCAGCAGTTCGCCGGCGCCGTGCAGCAGGCCATAAAGGAGGCGCACGCGGCGGTGGGCCGGGAGTTCAACCTCGGCTCGCCCAAGCAGCTCCAGGAAGTCCTCTTCGGCGAACTGGGCCTGCCCAAGACCAAGAAGACGAAGACCGGGTACACCACCGACGCCGACGCGCTGGCCTGGCTCGCCGGACAGACCGAGCACGAGCTGCCGGTGATCATGCTGCGCCACCGCGAGCAGGCGAAGCTGCGGGTCACCGTCGAGGGCCTGATCAAGACGATCGCGGCGGACGGCCGTATCCACACCACCTTCAACCAGACGGTGGCGGCGACCGGACGCCTCTCCTCCACCGACCCCAACCTCCAGAACATCCCGGTCCGTACGGACGAGGGGCGCGCGATCCGCCGGGGCTTCGTCGTCGGCGAGGGCTTCGAGACCCTGATGACGGCGGACTACAGCCAAATCGAACTCCGGGTGATGGCCCACCTCTCCGAGGACGCCGGCCTGATCGAGGCGTTCACCTCGGGCGAGGACCTGCACACCACGGTCGCCTCCCAGGTGTTCGGCGTCGACAAGTCGGCCGTCGACCCGGAGATGCGGCGCAAGATCAAGGCCATGTCGTACGGACTCGCCTACGGCCTCTCCGCGTTCGGGCTCTCCCAGCAGCTCAACATCGAGGCCGGCGAGGCCCGTGGCCTGATGGACACGTACTTCCAGCGCTTCGGCGGGGTACGCGACTACCTCCACCGGGTCGTCGAGGAAGCCAGGTCCACCGGGTACACCGAGACGGTCTTCGGCCGCCGCCGGTACCTCCCCGACCTCAACAGCGACAACCGCCAGCGCCGCGAGATGGCGGAGCGCATGGCGCTCAACGCCCCGATCCAGGGCACCGCCGCGGACATCGTGAAGGTCGCCATGCTCCACGTCGACCGGGCGCTGACGGAGGCGAAGCTGAAGTCCCGGATGCTGCTCCAGGTGCACGACGAAATCGTGCTGGAGATCGCCCCCGGCGAAAGCGCAGAGGTGGAGGGGATCCTGCGCCACGAGATGGCCTCGGCCGTGTCGCTGCGCGCCCCGCTGGACGTGTCGGTCGGCGTGGGCACCGACTGGGAGTCCGCGGCGCACTGACGAGGGCGGGACCGACGGGGTGTGCTTCCCCTGCGGGACGGAGGCCGGGCACGACGTGCCCGGCCTCTGCCATGTCCGGGGCGGGAGACGGGAAGCAGGAGGCAGGGGAGCGGGAGGCAGGGGGCAGGGGCGGGGATGGCGGACGGGGGAGGGCCGCCACCGTCCCGGAAGAGGCGGGGAGGGCCGCCACCGCCCCGGAAGCGAGGTCCAGTACAACTTCGGTTGAACATCGTGAAAAACCAGTAAGAACCGGTCAGACGACTGTGTCGAAGTATCAGGAGTTGCCGTAGGGTCACGGGAGTCCTCGCGCTGGGGAGCGCGAACAGCCGTCGTCGGGGAGGGACCAGACCATATGGCAGCGCAATTCGGCCGTCGCCTGCGCAGAGGGGCCACCAGCACCGCGGTGGCCGCCGCCGTCGTCGCGGCGCTCTCCGCCTCGCAGGCACCCGGCGCGACCCTGGGCCTCGCCACGCAGCCCGGCGGGAACGACCAGCCGGCCGCGGCCGAACCCGAAGACGGTGCGGCCACCGGCAACGACCAGTACCACACCGACCTGCCGCCGCTGACGACCCCGGGTACCCCCAGCACCTCCGTCGATCTGCCCGCCACCAGCGCCGAATCGGGCATTCCGGCCTCGGTCCTCGCCGCGTACAAGCAGGCCCAGTCGACCATCGCCGGCACCGACCCGGCCTGCCGACTGCCCTGGCAACTCCTCGCCGCCATCGGCAAGGTGGAGTCGGGCCAGGCGCGCGGCGGCAAGGTCGACGCGAGCGGCACCACGCTCAGCCCGATCCTCGGCCCCGCTCTCGACGGCAACGGGTTCGCACTCATTCCGGACACGGACAACGGCGCGTACGACAACGACACCGTCACCGACCGAGCGGTCGGGCCGATGCAGTTCATCCCGTCCACCTGGGCGACCTGGGGCCAGGACGCCAACGGCGACGGGCGCAAGGACCCCAACAACGTCTACGACGCGGCGCTCGCCGCCGGGCGTTACCTCTGCGCCGGTACCCGGGACCTTTCCCTCGGCACCGACATCGACCGTGCGGTGCTGAGTTACAACCACTCCAACGCCTACCTGTCGACCGTGCGGTCCTGGTTCGAGTACTACAACAACGGCACGCACTCGGTGCCCGACGGAACCGGTGTCCTGCCGACCACGCCCGGCCCGGCGACCGGCACCACGCCCGGCCCGGCCGCGACTTCGCCCTCCTCGTCTTCCTCGCCCTCGACGTCTCCGTCGACCTCGCCGTCCCCGGACCCGACGCCCGGGACCGCCTCGCCGTCCCCGAGCCCCTCCCCGACGCCGGGCGGCAAGCCCGGGGGCACCCAGACCACCAAGCCGCCCACGACCACCACACCCCCGTCGCCCGCCCAGGTCCGCAAGCTCGCCGGGATCGAGAACGCGGGCACCGGCACGCTGACCGCCATGGCGGGCCAGGACTTCGCCGGGGACGTCACCGTCCGGGCCGTCGACGGCGAGGGCGACAGCTTCGCCCAGGCTCCCGTCACCTTCACCATCAGCGGCGACACGGACGCCCGCTTCGCCGGCGGGGCCACGAGCGCCGAGGCCGTCACCTCGGCCGACGGCACCGCCAGCGCCCCGGCGCTGGTGGCGGGCGAGACCACGGGCGACTTCCAGATCCACGCCGCCGCCGGCACCACCGGACAGTTCAGCCTCGCCTTCACGGCGACCGTCACGGCCCGCCGCGCCGACACCGTCGCCCGGACGACCAGCACCGCGCTGACGGCCGCCCAGGGCGGCGAGTTCGCGGAGGACGTACAGGTCAAGGCCACCCTCGGCGGGGCCGTCGCCTCCGGTGTCGCCGTCACCGCCACGATCCTCGACAGCGCGGGGCAGCCCGTGCCGGAGGGCCAGGGCCCCCGCTTCACCGGTGCGAACGACACCTCGGTCAGCACGCTCACCGGTCTGACGACCGACGCGGACGGCCTGCTCACCCTCCCGCAGATCCACGCCGGCGACACGGTGGGCACCTACACGCTGCGGATCACCACCGAGGGCGGAGCCGTCCTCGACATCGAGCTCACCGTCGAGGCGCCGCCCGCCGCCTGACGCCGCTCAGCACCTCCGCGCGCCCGTACCGAGCACCTCCCGGTACGGGCGCGCGGCCATACCGGCCCCGCGTCGTACCTCCGCCTTCGTACCGCCGCACCACCACCGGTGCGCCCGGCCCCCGGCCCCCGGCCCCCGTCGCCCAGGCGCGCGCCGCTCACCGGGTCATGACCGCTGCTCCCGTTTCAGCCGTGCCGAGGTGAACCGGGTGGCCGCCACCGTCGTCGGGTCCTCCGGCCAGGGGTGTCGGGGGTAGCGCCCGCGCAGCTCCGCGCGGACGGCGCGGTACCCCTCCCGCCAGAACGAGGCGAGATCCGCGGTCACCGCCGCCGGGCGCCCCGCCGGGGACAACAGGTGCACCAGCACGGGCACCCCGGCCACCGAGGGCGTCTCGGCCAGGCCGAACAACTCCTGGAGCTTCACCGCGAGGACCGGCTGCTCTCCGCCGTACTCCACCCGGATACGGGACCCGCTCGGCACCTCGATCCGCTCGGGCGCCAACTCGTCCAGCCGGGACGCCTCGCCGGTCGCCCACGGCAGCAACCGGCGCAGCGCCTGCCCCGCGTCGATCCGCCCCAGGTCCGAGCGGCGCCGCGCACGCGACAACTCCGGCTCCAGCCACTCCCCGGCGCGCGCCAGCAGCGCCTCGTCCGACACCTCGGGCCACGGCGTCCCCAGAGCGCCGTGCAGGAACGCCAGCCGGGCCCGCAACTGCTCGCTGTCGCGGGTCCACCGCAACAGCCCGGTGCCCTCCCGGCGGAGCCCCTCCAGAAGCGCGGTGCGCACCAGCTCCGGAGCGGGCTGCTTCAGAGGGCGCACCACCAGCTCCACCGCACCCAGCCGGTCCACCACACGCGCCACCACGTCGCCGTCGCTCCAGCGGACCTCCTCGCCCCGGAACCGCAGGTGTCCCGCGGCAAGCACCGCGGTGTCCTCGTCGATCACCGCGGCCAGCCGCACCCGGGCCGACGCGGCGTGCGTGGGCCGGTCCGCCACGGCGACCGCGAGCCACGGTGAGCCGCGCAGCCCCGAGCCGTCCCGCAGCGCCGCCCCGGTCCCGGACGCCATCAGGAACGCCTCCCCGCCCCGGGCCCGCGCCACCCGCTCGGGGAAGGCCAGCGCGGCGACCAGTCCGGCGACGGCGTCGTCCGTGACCGGAGCGGCCCCGCCCGCCGGGCCGTCGGCCGTCGCGTGCCCGGCCTCCGCTCCGTCGCCGAGCGAGGACGACAGCCGGCGCACCTCCTGGCGCCAGCGCGCGGCGTACCCGTCGCCGCCCCGGCGCGCGGTGCGCAGGGCCGCCGCCAGATCGTCGCCGTACGCGCGGGGCGGCTCCTCGCTCAGCAGGGCCACCACCTCGGCCGCCCGGCGCCCGCCCACCTCACGGGCTCCGTCGACCAGGGCGCGCGCCAGCCGGGGATGGACGCCGAGCCGGGACATCCGTGTGCCGCGCCCGGTCACCCGCCCGTCCCCGTCCACCGCCCCGACCGCCGTCAGCACCTCGCGTGCCGCGCTCATCGCCCCGGTGGGCGGCGGGTCGAGCAGCGCCAGGCCCACCGCCCCCGGGTCGCCCCAGCACGCGGCCCGGAGCGCGAACGCCGCCAGGTCCGCGACCCGGATCTCCGGGGCCGGGAACCGGGCGAGCCGCCCGTCCTCCGCCTCCGTCCAGCACCGGTACACCGCACCGGGAGCCTCCCGTCCGGCACGGCCCGCCCGCTGCCGTCCGGTCGCCTGCGAGGCCCGCACGGTCGTCAGGGCGCTCAGCCCCCGGGCGTGATCGGTCCTGGGCTCCCGGGCGAGGCCGCTGTCGACCACGACCCGCACCCCGGGCACCGTCAGCGAGGACTCCGCGACCGAGGTCGCCAGCACCACCCGCCGTCCCACGCCGGAGCCCCCCGCCAGGACCGCGTCCTGCACGGCGGCGGGAGCCCGTCCGTGCACCTGGAGCACCTCCGCGCCGGCTCCGGCCAGCCGGCCGGCGACCTGGGCGATCTCGCCGACGCCGGGCAGGAAGCAGAGCACGTCGCCGTCCCGCTCCGCGAGCGCCCGGCGCACGACCTGGGCGACGTGCGCCAGCAGCGCGGGATCGACCCGCATCCCGTGCGGCGGCCGGACCGGAGCCGTGGGCGGCGCCCAGACGACCTCCACCGGATGGGAGATCCCCGTCGCCTCGATCACCTGGGCACCGCCGAGCAGCTGGGCCCAGCCCTCCGCGTCGGTCGTCGCGGACGCGGCCACCAGCCGCAGATCGGGGCGGAGCGTCTCGCGCACGTCCAGCAGGAAGGCGGCGGCGGTGTCCGCGTCCAGGTGGCGTTCGTGGCATTCGTCGAGGATCACCACGTCGGTGCCGGAGAGTTCCTGGTCGCGCTGGAGGCGCTGGAGCAGCACCCCGGTGGTGACGACCTCGACCACGGTGTCCGGGCCGACCGCCCGCTCGCCGCGCACGGTGAAGCCGACGCGGCCCCCGGGTCGCTCGCCGAGGAGCCACGCCATGCGGCGGGCCGCGGCCCGCGCGGCGATCCTGCGTGGCTCGGCGACCACGACCCGGCGCGGCGGACCCTCGCCGGTCAGTCCCGCGAGGGCGAGCGGGACGAGCGTGGTCTTGCCGGTGCCCGGCGGTGCGCAGAGCACGGCGGTGCCCCGCTCGTCGAGCGCCCGGCGCAGGGCGGGCACGGCGGTGCGGACGGGGAGGTCGGCCAGGGCATCGGTTCGGATCACGGACCCAGTGTCGTACGGGCGGCCGGGCGCCCCCACCCCCGCACGGGGGAGCCGCTTCCCCCGCACGGGGGAGGCGGCTCCGGAGGGGCGTGCGGCAGAGTCACAGGAGTCAGCAGAGCCGGACGGCAGGCCCGCACAGCCAGCAGAGGCAGGCGGGTCGGGCGGGTCGGGCGGCAGGGTCGGCGGAGTCAGGAGGACTCGGCCGCGGCCGGAGGGGGACGGATGAGGCGCAGCCGGAGCGGGACGGGGTCAGTCCCGTTCGCAGACGAAGATCGCCGTGCCCGGGATGAGGTTCCCCCGCAGCGGCGACCAGCCGCCCCACTCCTGGTGGTTCCACTCCGGCCACTCCGGTTCCACCAGGTCGACGAGGCGGAAGCCGGCCGCGACCACGTCCCGGACCCGGTCGCCCAGCGTCCGGTGGTGCTCCACGTAGACGGCCTCGCCCGACTCGTCCTGCTCCACGTAGGGGACGCGGTCGAAGTAGGACGCGGCGACGGAGAGGCCCTCCGGCCCCGGCTCGTCGGGGAAGGCCCAGCGGATCGGGTGGGTCACCGAGAAGACCCAGCGTCCACCGGGCCGCAGCACCCGGCGGACCTCCCGGAAGACGCGTACCGGGTCGGCGACGAAGGGCACGGCACCGTAGGCGGAGCAGGCGAGGTCGAAGGAACCGTCCCGGAAGGGCAGCACCCCGGCATCCGCCTCCACCAGCGGCACCTCGTCGCCGATCCGCAGGGCGTGCTGGAGCTGCCGGTGAGAGAGGTCGAGGGCGACCGGGCGGGCTCCCCGGGCGGCCAGCCAGCGGGAACACTGCGCCGCGCCCGCGCCGATCTCCAGGACGTCGCGCCCCGCGAGGGAGGCGGTGGGCCCGAGCAGCCCGGCTTCCGCCTCGTCGAGCCCTTCCGGCCCCCAGACGAACCGGTCGTCGCCGAGAAACGCCCCGTGGTCGCTCTGGTACTCGTCCGCGTTCCGGTCCCACCAGCCGCGACTGGCTCGGCTGCTCTCCGTGTCGTCCGCCTCGCGGCGGGTCGCTTCCGGTTCGGTTCCGTAGGTCTCTTGGCTCATCGTGTCCGTCGTTGTAGTTTGCCTGTACCCACCGCGTGCGGTGGAGTGCGGGGAGTGTCCGTGCGGCCGTGCCCGACCCCGGGTGCCGGATTCCGGCGACGCGCGAGTGAGGAACTTCCGGGTTCCGAAACTGGCCGGATACCGCCCCGGCGCGGCCGAGTTGTGCCGGATATGGTCCGGTGCGCCCCGCGTGTGCCCCTTCGCGCATTGACCGTGTCCGGCTGCCCCCGTATGCTACAAGTTGCGCTGCGAGCCTGCGCGCCTCAGACCTAGCAGGCCGCGCTCGCGTCTGTTGCATGTCCCCTCGGTTGTCGAGGTGTCTCCCGGAGTCGGGTCGGGCACCTTCCAGGCTGTCCGGCTTCTGCAGAGGCGATACGGGCTTTCGGCGTAGCAGTACCTACGACTCACTGTCCGTACCGGAGCCCTTTCCCACATGACGAGCAGCACCGAGACCACCGCCACCACTCCGCAGGTTGCGGTCAACGACATCGGCGACGCGGACGCGTTCCTCGCGGCGATCGACGAGACGATCAAGTACTTCAACGACGGCGACATCGTTGATGGTGTCATCGTCAAGGTCGACCGGGACGAGGTTCTCCTCGACATCGGTTACAAGACCGAAGGTGTCATCCCGAGCCGCGAGCTCTCGATCAAGCACGACGTCGACCCGAACGAGGTCGTCAAGGTCGGCGACGAGATCGAGGCCCTGGTTCTCCAGAAGGAGGACAAGGAAGGCCGCCTGATCCTCTCGAAGAAGCGCGCGCAGTACGAGCGTGCTTGGGGCACCATCGAGAAGATCAAGGAAGAGGACGGCATCGTCACCGGTACCGTCATCGAGGTCGTCAAGGGTGGTCTCATCCTCGACATCGGCCTCCGTGGCTTCCTGCCGGCGTCGCTCGTCGAGATGCGTCGCGTCCGCGACCTCCAGCCCTACGTGGGCAAGGAGCTCGAGGCGAAGATCATCGAGCTGGACAAGAACCGCAACAACGTGGTCCTGTCCCGCCGCGCCTGGCTGGAGCAGACCCAGTCCGAGGTTCGCCAGACGTTCCTCACCACCCTGCAGAAGGGTCAGGTCCGCTCCGGCGTCGTCTCCTCGATCGTCAACTTCGGTGCCTTCGTGGACCTGGGTGGCGTCGACGGTCTCGTCCACGTCTCCGAGCTGTCCTGGAAGCACATCGACCACCCGTCCGAGGTTGTCGAGGTCGGCCAGGAAGTCACCGTCGAGGTTCTCGACGTCGACATGGACCGCGAGCGTGTCTCCCTGTCGCTGAAGGCGACGCAGGAAGACCCGTGGCAGCAGTTCGCCCGTACGCACCAGATCGGTCAGGTCGTCCCGGGTAAGGTCACCAAGCTCGTTCCGTTCGGTGCGTTCGTGCGCGTCGACGAGGGCATCGAGGGCCTGGTCCACATCTCCGAGCTGGCCGAGCGCCACGTGGAGATCCCGGAGCAGGTCGTCCAGGTCAACGACGAGATCTTCGTCAAGGTCATCGACATCGACCTGGAGCGTCGTCGGATCAGCCTCTCGCTGAAGCAGGCCAACGAGTCCTTCGGCAGCGACCCGGCCTCGGTCGAGTTCGACCCGACCCTGTACGGCATGGCCGCGTCCTACGACGACCAGGGCAACTACATCTACCCCGAGGGCTTCGACCCCGAGACCAACGACTGGCTCGAGGGCTTCGAGGCGCAGCGCGAGGTCTGGGAGACCCAGTACGCCGAGGCGCAGCAGCGCTTCGAGCAGCACCAGGCCCAGGTCATCAAGTCCCGCGAGGCCGACGAGGCCGCCGCTGCCGAGGGCGCTGCTGCCCCGGCCGGCGCCCCGGCTGCCTCCGGCGGCAGCGGTGGCGGCTCGTACTCCTCGGAGTCGGCCGACAACTCCGGCGCCCTGGCGTCGGACGAGGCGCTCGCCGCTCTGCGCGAGAAGCTGGCCGGCGGCCAGAGCTGAAGCTCTGACCCTGGCGACCGCTGACGGACGGCGGTAGCAGGAGTAGGTACGCACGAGGCCCGTCCCCTTCGGGGGGCGGGCCTCACGCGTATCCGCGGCGGTACGTATATGCCTGTCGGCGGTGTCCCGTATGCGCGTGCGCGGTGTCCCGTTCGCGTATCCGCGTCGACCCGCCCCGTACTCGTGTCCGCCGTTACCCTCGTGCCCTGTCCGCGGTGCCCCCGTACGCGCTGGGGTGGTGGCGACCGGGTGTGTCCTACGGGGTGACGCCGATGTTGGTCAGGCCCGCGCCGCCGGTCACCGTGTTGTCGGAGTACACGGTCGTGGTGCAGCTCGGCGTGTTCGCGGTGACGTTGATCGCCAGCCGCAGGGCGCCGGTGGCGCCGGTGAGGTCCGAGGCGTTGTCCCGGAACACCGTGCCGCAGCCCCAGCCCGGCTGCTGGGTGTGCGTCTCGTACCCGGTGTTGGTCGTGAGGGAGCCGGTGTTGCCCTGGACGAGGACGCCGTTGCCCTTCACGTCGACCCAGGAGTCGTCGTAGTTCGCGCCGGTGAGCCCGCTGCCGTCGAAGGTGTTGCCGATGATCCGGGCACCGGTGGTGCCTTCCTTGATGTCGACGTTCTCGCCTCCGACGCCCGGGCCGATGGTGTTGTCGGTGATCAGAACCCGGTCGCTGTTGTCGGTGAGGTCGCCCGCCGTGCCGACGTAGACGCCCTCGCCCATGCCGCGCCCGTCGTGCCCGGTGTCGTAGATCCGCGAGTTCCGGATGACCCCGTCCTTGCTGGACGTACGGAAGTGCACGCCCTCCATGTCGAGGTCGTGGACGGTCACCGAGTCGATGACGACGCCGTTCGCGGAGTCGGTCACGATGCCCTTCTGGCCACCGGTGACGGTGACGCCCTGCACGGTCCAGTACGAGGCGCCGTTCAGGTACAGCCCGTAGCCGCCGCTCGCGGTGAGGACGGCCGCGGAAGAGCCGGTCAGGGTGATGCGGGCGCCGGCGGTGCCCGGGACGGTCACTTTGAAGTTGCCGGTGTAGGTGCCGTCCGCGAGGTGGATCGTGTCGCCGGGAACGGCTGCCGCCAGCGCCGCCTTGAGTTGTTTCGCGGTGCTGACGTCGACGACGCCGGCCGCGTCGGCCGGTCCCGCCGAGACGAGGGTGAGGCCGCAGGTGACGAGGGCGGCGGTGAGCAGCGGGGCGAGGGGGGTGCGGGTGCGCATGGAGGTGCCTTCCCGGAGAGTCCAGACGTCTCGTACGTGAATCGGGGGCGAGGACCTGAACGTGCCGCCCCGAGACGGGCTGCCTCGGGACGCGTGTTGCCCCGAGACGTTAGGGGCGCGGACGGAGAGCGTCAAGGTCTGGACCATTGCCCGGATATCGGGTCGCGTTCTTCCTGGAGAGAAACATGTGGGATACACGAGTAACTGACGGGCCGTAACACGCACTTGGCAGTATCCCGACATCGACAAGATCCACGGAGGAGTCGGGACATGACCTCTATATCCAGCATGCCGAACGGTGCCGCGTCCGGTTCGAGCCGCCGTAATTTCCTGCGTCAGGTCGGTCTCACCAGTGGGGCCGGCGCCATGTTCGCCACCATGGGAGCGCTCGGTCTGGCCCCCACCGCCCAGGCCGCGAGCCGTGAACCCGTGTTCCACGCCCCCAGCAAGGGCGACTTCAACCTGAAGGGCCGGGCGGCCGCGAAGGTCGTCATCGTCGGCGGTGGCATCGCCGGTCTCGCCTCCGCCTACGAGCTCGGCAAGGCGGGCTACGACTGTACGATCCTGGAGGCCCGGGCCTTCACCGGTGGCCGAAACACGACGATCCGCGGCGGCGACACCACCACCGATCTGTATGGGAACAAGCAGACCGCCAAGTTCCACGACGGGCAGTACATGAACGCCGGCCCGGGCCGGATTCCCCAGTGGATGGTCACGCTCGACTACTGCCGCGAACTCGGCGTCCCCGTCGAGGTGTTCACCAACGTGAACGCCAATGCCTACATCTTCAACGAGCGCAACGGGATGAAGGCCCCGATGCGCTACCGCACCGCCAAGGCCGACATGTACGGCTACGTCTCCGAACTCCTCGCCAAGGCCACCGACATGGGCGCCCTGGACCGCCAGATCACCGCCGACGACCAGGAGAAGCTCCTGGAGTTCCTGAAGGACTTCGGCGACATCGGCGACACCCTCGAGTACACCGGCAGCCCGCGCCGCGGCTACCGCGTCGACCCCGCCGCCGTCGGCACCCCCGGTGAGCTGCTCGGGGACGTACCGACCGCCTCCGAGATCTTCTCGACCAACGTGGGCCGGTACTTCTCCTTCGAGTTCGAGTACGACCAGGCCATGCTGATGTTCCAGCCCGTCGGCGGCATGGACCGTATACCGGCGGCCCTGACCAAGGCGATAGGCAGCCGCCGCATCCGTACCGGCGCCGCCGTCACCGACATCCGGGACACCCCGCACGGCGTCACCGTCACCTACACCCAGGACGGCCGCACCCACACCATCGACGCCGACTACTGCATCGCCGCACTGCCCCCGAACATCCTGGCCAAGACCTCGCACAACCTCGGCTCCGCCGTGCAGACCGCGCTGGAGGGATGCAAGCCCTCCTCGGCAGGAAAGATCGGCCTGGAGTACAAGAGCCGCTGGTGGGAGACCGACCACCGGATCTACGGCGGCATCACCGAGACCGACATGGACCTCTCCCACATCTGGTACCCGTCCTACGGCCACAACGGCGACCGCGGCCTGATCATCGGCTACTACAACACCGGCACCAACGCCGACTCCTACGCGGCGCTCGCACCGAAGGACCGCGAGGCCCGCGCTCTCGCCCAGGGCGTCAAGATCCACGGCGAGAAGTACCGTACGGAACTCGCCTCGTCCTTCTCGCACCACTGGCGCCAGACCCCCCACCTGGAGGCCGCCTGGCACTCGCTGGCCGGAGGTCCCGAATCCGCCGCCTTCGCTCCGCTCAACAAGGCGGCCGGCCGCGTCTACTTCGCGGGCGACTACCTCAGCAACACCGACGCCTGGCAGCACGGGGCGTTCACCTCGGCCCGCAAGGCCGTGACCTCGCTGCACAGCCGCGTGCTCGCGTGACGTCCGTGCCCGCGCCCGCGTAAAACCCCCGATGACGGGGCACGGACGGGGAATGTCCGTGCCCCCGGGGGTGTTCTCCTTCAGGAATACGAGGAGGAGCGGTAACTGTGCCTGATCCGCAGAGTCTGTACGAATGGGAGCCGAAGGGGCTGGCCGTCGTCGACATGGCGCTTGCCCAGGAGTCGGCCGGCCTGGTCATGCTCTATCACTTCGACGGGTACATCGACGCAGGTGAGACCGGCGAGCAGCTCGTCGACGGACTGCTGGAGTCGCTGCCCCACCAGGTGGTGGCCCGCTTCGACCACGACCGTCTCGTGGACTACCGCGCCCGCCGCCCGCTGCTCACCTTCCGGCGCGACCGCTGGACGGCGTACGAGACCCCGACGCTGGACGTCCGTGTCGTCCAGGACGCCACCGGAGCCCCCTTCCTCCTGCTCTCCGGGCCCGAACCGGACGTGGAGTGGGAGCGGTTCGCCGCAGCCGTCGAGCAGATCGTCGAACGCCTCGGCGTGCGGCTCTCGGTGACCGTCCACGGCATCCCGATGGGAGTCCCGCACACCCGCCCGGTCGGCCTCACCCCGCACGGCAACCGCGTCGACCTGATGCCGGGCCACAGCACCCCGTTCGACGAGGCGCAGGTCCCCGGTTCGGCCGCCGCGCTCGTCGAGTACCGACTGGCCGAGGCCGGTCACGACGTGCTCGGCGTGGCCGCGCACGTCCCGCACTACGTCGCCCGCTCCGCCTACCCGGACGCGGCGCTCACCAGCCTCGAAGCCGTCACCGCCGCCACCGGCCTGGTGCTGCCCACCGTCGCGCACTCCCTGCGCACCGCCGCGCACCGCACCCAGACCGAGATCGACCGGCAGATCGGCGAGGGCGACGAAGAACTCGTCGCACTGGTCGAGGGGCTTGAGCACCAGTACGACGCGATCGCGGGCTCCGAGACCCGCGGCAACCTCGTCGCCGAACCGGTGGACCTGCCGTCGGCCGAGGAGATCGGCCTCGAATTCGAGCGCTTCCTCGCCGAGCGCGAGGGCGACGCCTGACGGCGGCTGTCCGGCCCGCCGCCCGGTGCGCCGGACAGCCGCCACCGGGTGGGACGCGCGCCCACCCGGCCCCGTAGGCTGCCGCCCATGCTGAAAGTGGGCCTGACCGGCGGCATCGGTGCCGGCAAGAGCGAAGTGTCCCGGCTGCTCGTCTCGTACGGAGCGGTACTGATCGACGCCGACCGCCTCGCCCGCGAGGTCGTCGCCCCCGGGACGCCCGGACTCGCCGCCGTCGTGCGGGAGTTCGGCACCGACGTGCTCCACGAGGACGGCAGCCTGAACCGGCCCGCCCTCGGTGCCGTCGTCTTCGGCGACAGCGACCGGCTCGCCGCCCTCAACGCGATCGTGCACCCCCTGGTCCGCGACCGGACCGCCGAACTGGAGCGTGCCGCGGGCCCCGGGTCCGTCGTCGTCAACGACGTACCGCTGCTCACGGAGAACGGCCTCGCCCCCCTCTACGACCTGGTCGTCGTCGTGGACGCCACCCCCGCCACCCAGCTCGACCGGCTCGTCCGGCTGCGCGGCATGACGGAGGCCGACGCACGGGCCCGGATGGCGGCCCAGGCCACCCGCGAGGAGCGGCTCGCCGTCGCCGATCTCGTCGTGGACAACGACGGACCCCTCCAGGACCTGGAACCGCAGGTGCGCAAGGTGTGGGACGAACTGTCCCGGCGGGCGGCCTCCGGTCCCGCGGGGCCGACGGAATAGCGGCACACGGCACATTGAAGGGCGGGCGCAGGGGATCGCGGGCCGCGGAATAGCGCGGCCCCGCCCGACGTTGCAAACGCCCGAGCGAAGGGAAGGATCCGACCGTGCCCGAACGGAACCCGGAAACCCATGTGATCGACTTCCGCGCCGCCGAGCAACTGCTGGCCGCGCGTGACCCCCAGGGTGCGGTGAAGCTCCTCGACTCGGTGATCGCCGCCCACCCGGAGAACACCGCCGCCCGGCTGCTGCGCGCCAGGGCCTTCTTCGCGGCGGCCCAACTCCGCCCGGCGGAGCTGGAGTTCGAGCTGGTCCTGGAGCGTGAGCCGGACAACGCCTTCGCTCACTTCGCGCTGGCCCGCACCTTCCAGCGGGCCGGGCGACCCGAGCAGGCCACCCGCCACTTCCGGCTCGCCGCAGCCCTCGACCCGAACCCGGAGTACCTGACGGCCGCGCGCTTCGACAGCCGGGACTGAGTCCTGCGCCCGGCCGACTCCGGCCGCCGGGACCGAGTCCTGCGGCCGGTCCTGCTTCGGCAGCCGGGACCGGGCCCTACCCCCGGGCCGGGCGCGAGGCGCCGACGGTCACGGAGTCCTCGTCCACGGCCGGTGCGTCCGCCCGTCGGCGTGGTCGGGTTCGTACGGCGGGACCTCCCTGCCCGGCTGGAAGCGGGAGCCTTGGCGCATCCGGTGGACGATCACCGCGAAGTCCGCCGCCGTCACCGCCAGCAGCACGCCGCAGGCCGCGGCCCAGCCCGGACGGTCGGCGAGCGAGAACGCGACCACCCCGAACAGGGTCCAGGCGACGCCCCATAGACTCAGCCAGAGCCGCATGCGCAGCGGACTGCGCGCGGTCACGGGTTCACTGCCGGTACGCATGTCGTATCACCACCTCACGTCCAGCATGGACCCGTGCCGCCGAATGCGCGGAACGTCGCGGACGCGTACGGAAGGCCGCCGTGCGTACGGCGCGCCCCTTGCGCGTACGGCAGGCCTTTTTGCGGGTTCGGCACGCCGTCGTACACGCGGAACACCGGAGGGGGACGTTCGTGTCGGGTATCGGGAGTGCGTCTGTCGGGAGCGCGGTCCGCAGGGCACGGGTGCGCGGGTGTCTGCTCGGCGGCGCCGTCGGTGACGCCCTGGGCAACCCGGTGGAGTTCCTCTCGCTGGCCGGTATCCAGCGGGCCCACGGACCGCTCGGTGTAAGCGGCCTCGCGCCGGACTCCGAGGGGGTCGCCGGCCGCATCACGGACGACACCCAGATGACCCTCTTCACGGTGGAGGGGCTGATCCGCGCGGCGAACGGCGGCGGTCGCGCCGGACGCGTGGGCGCGGTGCGCGCGGCCTATCTGCGCTGGCTCGACACCCAGAACCACCCGTCGCCGCCCGCCCGCGGCGGCGGGGACACGACGCGCACCGGATGGCTGCGCCGGCAGCAACTGCTCTACGCGCGCCGGGCCCCCGGCAACGCCTGCCTGACCGGTCTCGCCGCCGGGCACGTCCCGGACGAGAGGGACGTCCCCGGTGCGCCCGGGCCGGTGAACTCCGGCTCCAAGGGCTGCGGCACCGTGATGAGGTCCGCCCCCTTCGGGCTGACCGGGCAGTCCCCGGCGGACGCGTTCGCGCTGGCCGCCCACTGCGCGAAGATCACCCACGGCCATCCGACCGGGGCGCTCGCGGCCGGGGCGTTCGCCGCGATCGTCGCGTACCTCCTGGCCGGCGAGTCGATGCCGGGCGCGGTGCTGCGGGCGATGGAGCTGGCCGCGCGCCACCCGGGCCACGAGGAGACGACGGCGGCCCTGCGCGCCGCCGTCGACCGCGCCGCCGAAGGCGCCCCGACCGCCGAGGACGTCGAGTCGCTCGGCGCCGGGTGGGTCGCCGAGGAGGCCCTCGCCATCGCCGTGTACTGCGCGCTGGCCCTGCCGGGCCCCGAGGACGTGGCGGCGGCGCTGCTGCTCTCCGTCAACCACTCCGGGGACAGCGACTCCACCGGATCGGTATGCGGCAATCTCCTCGGCGCGCTGCACGGCGACGCCGCGCTGCCCGCCGACTGGCTGGTGCGGACCGAGGGGCTGACCCTGATCACCCGGATCGCCGACGACCTCTCCCGCCAGTTCGAAGGGCCGGTCGACTGGCCGGCGGACCGCTACCCCGGAAACTGAGCCCCGGCCCTCCGGTCGGAGTGGTGCTCAGTGCACGAGGGTGTAGCTGCGCCAGACGGGCGTGCTCGGGGCGTCCACGTCGGTGAGCCGGGTGGACAGGTAGGTGCTGCCCGTGCCGGTGCAGTCGCGGGAGCGGTAGAGAACCATGTCGATGAGGGTGTTGTTGTCGACCGCCTTCGCGCCCCCGGGCAGCAGGTGGCAGCCCCGTACCAGCGGGCTGTTCTCCCTGACCTCGACGTCGCGCTCGGTGGTGTAGGTGACCGGCCCGACCGCTGTGCGGCCGAGACCCGAACAGCCCGAGGCGCCCAGCGCGGTGAGGGCCAGCAGAACGGCTCCCGCGGCGGCGCGGGGACGGCGGAGTCGGCGGTGGAGCGTCGCTGTCACGGACATGGGCGGGTCCTCGTCTGCTCGTCCGGATCGTCAGGGTGGTGTACGGGACCGGCGCGAAGGTGCCGGTCCGGCGGACGCCGGTACGGAGGTTCCGTACGGGCGCATGCCACGCTGCCCGCTCCCGCGCTTCCCGGCACCCGGGGAGGGCCGACCGGGCGACATCCGGGAGTGTCCTGGGTTCCACTGGGGTGCGAAAAGGGCATAACGTGTTAATAGGCAACGGTTCCGCCCTGGTGCCGTTGTGTGCCGTGCCAGTGGCAGGGGGCCGTCATGGTCCAGGTGCTAGTGATCGCGATCGTCGCGGTGCTCGCCGTCTGCGGTCTGTTCGCAGTCGCGGGGGTCCGCGTCGTCAGGCAGTACGAGCGAGGGGTGGTGCTCCGGCTGGGCCGGCTCCGCAACGAGATCAGGGGACCCGGGCTCACGATGATCGTGCCCGGAGTGGACCGGCTCCGTAAGGTCAATCTGCAGATCGTCACGATGCCGGTCCCCGCCCAGGACGGGATCACCCGGGACAACGTGACCGTCCGGGTGGACGCCGTCATCTACTTCAAGGTGATCGACGCGGCGAGCGCGGTCATCCAGGTCGAGGACTACCGCTTCGCGGTCTCGCAGATGGCGCAGACCTCACTCCGTTCGATCATCGGCAAGAGCGACCTGGACGACCTGCTGTCCAACCGCGAGAAGCTCAACGAGGGCCTGGAGCTGATGATCGACAGCCCGGCCGTCGGATGGGGCGTCCAGATCGACCGGGTCGAGATCAAGGACGTGTCCCTGCCGGAGACGATGAAACGCTCCATGGCTCGGCAGGCCGAGGCCGACCGTGAGCGCCGCGCCCGTGTCATCAACGCCGACGCCGAACTCCAGGCATCGAAGAAGCTCGCGGAGGCCGCGGGCCAGATGTCCGCACAGCCAGCGGCCCTCCAGCTGCGACTGCTGCAGACCGTGGTCGCGGTGGCGGCGGAGAAGAACTCCACCCTCGTGCTCCCCTTCCCGGTGGAACTCCTCCGGTTCCTCGAACGGGCCCAGCAACCGCAGGCGGGCGACGGACAACAACCGCGTCCCGCCCCCGGCGTACCCGAGGCGGGTACGCAGCCGACGGCTCCCGACACCGCGGGTACGCAGCCGGTGGCGGGGTCCGCACCGGCCGCCGGCGCGAACGGGCGGCAGCCCGTCGCGGCGCGCGGTCCCGGCGCGGGCAGCCCGTCGGCCCCGGCCGGGACCGCGCGGGATCCCGGCGCGGGCAGCCAGGCCGCCCGGCCGCACCCCTCGCCCCCGCCCCGGTCCGCCGCCCGCCCGCGCCCGGCGCCGCCCGCCGACGCCGGTGCCCGGCCCAGGCCGGACCGGCTCACCCGGCACTGAGACCCGGCCGGGGTGAGAGACCGGCCGGCTTCGGAGACCGGTCGGTCTCAGCCGGCCGGCGCCGAGACCGGCCGATCGCAGCGACACCGCCCGGCGCTGGGGCCGCCCGGTGTGAGAGAGCGCCCGGCGCTGGGGCCGTCCGGTGGTCCGGCCGCCTGAACCGAGGCCGCCCGGAACTGAGGTCCGGGCGGCCTCGGCCTGCGCACGGCCGGGGTGGGGCCGGCCGGCCCGCGTCCGCGCGTGGACGCCGACCCGACCTGGCGCGTGGACGCCGACCCGACCTCGCGCCCTCGTACCCCGCTGACCTGCCCCGATTCCGTGCGTGGCCGGCTCTGTCAGACCGCCCGCCTAGACTCGTCGGAGCCGGGAACGACACCGGCGGTGACATCGGGACGAGGCGCGGACGCGCCCGGACGAGAGCGCGAGGGGGTGGCCGGTATGGCGGTGCGGGACCTGTCCGACACGGAGACGGGCCGCCTGCTGCGGCGTGCCGCCGTCTTCCTGCCCGCCGCCCTCCCGAGGGACGGACGGATCGCGTTCTGGGACCCGGAGGACAGCGGCTGGGACCCGGCGGACCACCTGGATCGTGATCGTGATCGTGACGGGGACGGGGAGGCGACCTCCCCCGCGGAACCCCGCAGCGGCGACGGCCCCGTCGTCGCGGAGATCACCGTCGTCCGCGCCCACGGCACGCAAGGGGTCCGGCGCCGCCAGGTGCCCGCCCTGCTGCTGCCGGTCGCGGACGCCGTGACGCTGCTCGCCGGAGCCCGGCACCTGCCCTCCGCGCACCCTGCCACCCGCTGCTGGGGAGCGGCGGCCCTGCACGCCCTGAGCCTCGTGGCACGCGGACGGATGCTCCCCGGACTCACCCCCGACGACCACGACGCCTGGCGGGCCGGACCGCGCGACGCCACGGACGTGGCCCATCTGCGGGCCGTCGCCGCGGCCCTGCCGCCCGAGGGGTACGCCGTCCCGCTGCCCGGCACGACCCCGCTGCGCCTCGCCGACCCCGAGTACCTCGTCGGCGCCTTCCTGGACGCGGTCGCCGACACCCTGCCCCGGACCCCCGCCGCGGCCTTCGCCTCGGGCGCGCCGTTCGCCGCCCGGGAGGCGCAGCACCTGCCCGGCGTCGCCGCCTGGGCGGTGGAGGTCGCCGCCGGGCTGGACGCGGGCGTGCAGCTCTCCCTCCGGCTCGACCTGTCCGCCTTCGAGCTCTTCGACAGCTCGGACAGCCATGCCCCCGAGGGGCTGTCCGGCGGCCCGGACGACCCCGCCGTACGGCACGCCGCCGCGGCCGTCGTCCAGGTGCACAGCCTCGCCGACCCCACCCGGGTCACCGACGCCGCGGCCCTCTGGGACGGCACCGCGGGCGAGCCGTTCGGGCCGCGCTCCCGGGTCGACACCGTGCTCGCGCTGCGCCGGGCCGCCCGGGCGTGGGCACCGCTGGAGCGCCTGCTCGACCAGCCCGTCCCCGACGTCCTCGCCCTCACCGAGGACGAGTTGTACGAGCTGCTCGGCGCGGCCGGGGCGCGCCTCGCGGACCTCGGCGTCAGCCTCCACTGGCCGCGCGAACTCGCCCGCTCGCTCACCGCGTCCGCCGTCGTCCGCCCCGCCCCGGGCTCGGCCACCGACGGCACCTCCTTCTTCGACGCCGAGCGCCTCTTCGCCTTCGACTGGCAGCTCTCCCTCGGCGGCGAGCCGCTGACCGCGGCCGAGATGGACCGCCTCGCCGAATCGCACCGGCCGGTGGTGCGGCTGCGCGACCAGTGGGTGGTCGTCGACCCCGGCCTCGTCCGCAAGGCGCGCAAGCGGGAGCTCGGGCTGCTCGAACCCGTCGAGGCCCTCGCCGTCGCCCTCACGGGCAGTGCCGAGCTCGACGGCGAGCAGGTGGAGGCCGTACCGACCGGCGCCCTCGCCGCCCTCCGCGCCCGCATCCTCGACGAGGACACCGTCCTCCCGCCGCCGCCCGGTCTGCACGCCACGCTCCGCGACTACCAGCTGCGCGGACTGACCTGGCTGGACCGGATGGTCTCGCTCGGCCTCGGCGGCTGCCTCGCCGACGACATGGGCCTCGGCAAGACGATCACCGTGATCGCACTCCACCTCCACCGGGCCCACCCGGCGCCCACCCTGGTGGTCTGCCCCGCTTCGCTGCTCGGCAACTGGCACCGCGAGATCAACCGCTTCGCCCCCGGGGTGCCCGTCCGCCGCTTCCACGGCACGGACCGCACCCTCCCCGGCGAGGAGGCCGGATTCGTGCTGACCACCTACGGCACGATGCGCTCCGGCGCGGAGCAGCTCGCCGCACACGGCTGGGGCCTGGTCGTCGCCGACGAGGCGCAGCACGTCAAGAACCCGCACTCCTCCACGGCCAAGGCGCTGCGCACCATCCCCGCGCCCGCCCGCGTCGCGCTGACGGGCACCCCGGTGGAGAACAACCTCTCCGAGCTGTGGGCGCTGCTCGACTGGACCACCCCGGGGCTGCTCGGCTCCCTCAAGGCGTTCCGCTCCCGGCACGCGCGGGCCGCCGAGAACACCGGCACCGCGGCGGGGCTGGGCAACGACGAGGCCGTCGAGCGCCTCGCCCGGCTGGTCCGCCCCTTCCTGCTGCGCCGCAAGAAATCGGACCCCGGGATCGCCCCCGAGCTCCCGCCCAAGACGGAGACCGACCATCCCGTCTCCCTCACCCGGGAGCAGGCCACGCTCTACGAGGCGGCGGTCCGCGAGACGATGGCGCGGATCGAGGCATCGGAGGGGATGGCCCGGCGCGGTCTGATCATGAAGCTGCTCGGCTCCCTCAAACAGATCTGCAACCACCCGGCCCAGTATCTGAAGGAGCCCGCCCCGCGCCTGGACGGCCGCTCCGGCAAGCTCGCCCTCCTCGACGAGCTGCTCGACACCATCCTGGCCGAGGACGGGTCCGTGCTGATCTTCACCCAGTACGTCTCGATGGCCCGGCTGCTCTCCGCCCACCTCGAAGCCCGCGCCGTCCCCTCGCAGCTGCTGCACGGCGGTACCCCGGTGGCCGAGCGCGAACGCATGGTGGACCGCTTCCAGCAGGGCGAGGTCCCGGTCTTCCTGCTCTCCCTGAAGGCGGCCGGCACCGGCCTCAACCTCACCCGCGCCGCCCACGTCGTGCACTACGACCGCTGGTGGAACCCGGCGGTCGAGGAGCAGGCCACCGACCGCGCGTACCGCATCGGCCAGACGCAGCCCGTGCAGGTGCACCGCCTGATCGCCGAGGGCACGGTCGAGGACCGCATCGGCGAGCTGCTGGAGTCCAAGCGCGCCCTCGCCGACGCCGTGCTCGGCGACAGCGGCGAGGGCGCGCTGACCGAGCTCAGCGACCGCGACCTGGCCGATCTCGTCGCGCTCCGGAGGCCCGCGTGAGCCCCGCCCCGGGCGCCCGTACCCCTGGCGCCCGCAACCCCGGCGCCCGCGCTCCCGGTGCCGCCCGCTCCCTCGGTGTCCGTACGCCCGCTGCGCAGGCCGGCAGCCGGGCGCCCGCCGCCCGGCCCGGCCCGGACGGCCTGCGCCGTACGTTCGAGGCCGTGCCCGCGCGTACGTCCGCCGAGGGCGAGCCCTTCGCGGACAGCTGGTGGGGCCGCGCCTGGGTGGACGCGCTGGAGGGGCTCTCGCTGGACGAGGGGCGCCTCGCCCGGGGCCGCGCGTACGCGGACTCGGGCCACGTCGCCGCGATCACCGTCACCCCCGGCCGGGTCGTCGCGTACGTGCACGGCAGCAGGCCCCGGCCGTACCGCGCGGAGATCCGCCTGCGGGTCTTCACCGAGAGCGGCTGGGACACCCTGCTGGACGCGGTCGCCGCCCGCCCCGGGCACTTCTCCGCGCTGCTGGCCAGAACCATGCCGCACGCCCTGGTCGACACCGCGGAGGGGGCCGGGGTCAGGCTGCTGCCGGCCGTCGACGACCTCGACCCGACCTGCTCCTGTCCCGACCGGGCGCTGCCCTGCAAGCACGTCGCGGCGCTCTGCTACCAGACGGCCCGTCTGCTGGACACCGATCCCTTCGTGCTGCTGCTGCTGCGCGGACGCGGTGAGCGCGAACTCCTGGACGAGCTCGCCCGGCGCAACGCCGAGCACGCCGCCCGCGAGCGCCCCGAGGTCCCCGAAGCCCCCTCCGTGCCCGCCCGGGAGGCGTTCGCCGAGCGCTACCTGCCGCCGCTGCCGCCCCCGCCGCCCGTACCCGCCCTCCCCGGCAGGCCGCCGGCCTACCCAGAACTGCCGGGCTCCCGCGACCCGTTGGCGCTGGACCAGCTGGCCACCGACGCGGCGGTCCGCGCCCACGCGATCCTCACCACCGGCCGCGACCCGATCGCCGGGCTGAGCGCCTGGCAGGACGCCGTGCGGCTGGCCGCCGCCGGACCCACCGCCGGGCTCACCGCCACCAGCCGGGCCCTCTACCGCGAACTCGCCTACGCCACCGGCCGGAACACCACCGACCTCGCCCGCGCCGTGGCCGCCTGGCGGCAGGGCGGCGCGGAGGGCCTCGCCGTGCTGGAGACCCCCTGGGACCCGCCGGCCGGCCCCTTCGACCGGGCCCGCCCGGCTCTGGCGGCCTCCGACTTCCCCCGCTTCCAGCCCCGGCGCAACCACCTCAGCCACCCCGGCGGCACGCTCCAGCTCCGCTTCGGCCGGGACAACCTCTGGTACGGCTACGAAGCCGACCCCGGCAGCGAGGACTGGTGGCCCCGCGGCATGCCGGGCACCGACCCGGTGGGCGTCCTGCTGGCACTGCTCGGCCGCTGACCGACGGGGCCGGTGCGGCGCGGGGCGGACGGCCGGAACACGGCAGCCCCGGCCCGCCCGCCGTCGGAGTAATCCGCGCGGCGCCGGTGCGGCCATGGGGAAGCTGGCCCGGTGAGCGAAGAGCGGGCACAGACGGACGGCGCGAGCGGCACGGACCGGCTGACCGCCCTCTCGGACGGGATCTTCGCGATCGCCATGACCCTGCTGGTGCTCGACATCCGGGTGCCCCGAGACCTGGACGACGCCCGCTTCCGGGACGCCGTCCTGGACGTACTGCCGGATTTCGGCGCCTACGCGCTGAGCTTCGTCATCCTCGCGGGCTTCTGGCGCGACCACCGTCGCATCGTGGCACTGGTGCCACGGTTCGAGGGGCCCCCGCTCAGGCTCGCGCTCATCTGGCTCGGCGCCATCGCCTTCCTCCCCTTCCCCACCTCGCTGCTCTCCGAGTACGCCTCCGAACCACTCGCGGTCGCGATCTACGCGGCCACCGTCGCCGTCACCAACCTGCTGGGGCTGGCCGTGCTCCGGACGGGACGGCGTGACCGGAGGGCGCCTGGTGCGGGCCCGGTGCCGGACGGCCGGGCGACGGACGCCCCGGTGCCGGACGGCCAGGCGACGGACAGTGCGGCGGCTGCCTCCGCCTGGTCGGTCTCCGTCGACCTCGGGGCGCGGGCGTTGGTCTTCGCCGTGTCCATCCCGCTCGCCTTCGCCTGGCACCCCTTCGCGGCCATCTGGTTCTGGCTCGCCGACATCCCGCTCAGGGGGCTGGTACGCAGGGCCCGCCCCCACTGAGACGCGAAGAGGCCGAGCCGGCCCAGGAAAAGTCCGCGAGGGACCCGCGAGGAACCCCCGACGATCCCGCGAAATGCCCGCGCCGGGCCCCGGCTCACTGCCGGTATCCCTCCAGGAAGCGCCCGATCCGGCTGATCGCCGCGTCGAGATCGTCGGCGTGCGGCAGCGTCAGGATGCGGAAGTGGTCGGGCCGGGGCCAGTTGAAGCCGGTGCCCTGCACCACCTGGATCTTCTCCCGCAGCAGAAGGTCGAGCACGAAACGCTCGTCGTCGACGATGTTGTGCACCTTCGGGTCGATCCGGGGAAACGCGTAGAGCGCCCCCTTCGGCTTCACGCAGGACACCCCGGGGATCTCGTTCAGCTTCTGCCAGGCGCGGTCGCGCTGTTCGTGCAGCCTGCCGCCCGGCGCGACGAGTTCACGGATGGTCTGCCGGCCGCCGAGCGCCGCCTGGATGGCGTACTGCGCAGGTGCGTTGGCGCACAG